>JAEWCW010000131.1 GCA_023390415.1 Pseudomonadota bacterium
AATCTCAAGGCGCCCTTCTTCCTCGCCCAGAAGATGCTTCCGCTGCTCAGGGCCGGCGCGGAATCGGACTGGCCGGCCTCGATCATCAATCTCGGCGCAGTCAGCGGCTTCGGCAGCGCGAGCCGCGCCGATTATGCGTTCGGCGCGTCGCGGGCCGCGCTCCATCATCTCACCCGCTCGCTGGCGCGGACCCTCGCGCCCGAGCATATCGTCGTGAACGCGATCGCCCCGGGCCCCTTCCCGTCCCGCCGCGCTGCGATGGAATCGCCCTTGATGCTCGCCGAGGTCTCCGCAGCGGTGCCGCGCGGACGGATCGGCAACCGCCGCGACATTGCCGGCCTCGCCTGTTTCCTCGCCTCGCCGCTCGCGGGCTATCTCACCGGTGCCGTCGTCCCGCTCGACGGCGGCCAGGGCCTCTAGACGCCCCAGATCCGGAGCATGTCCTCACCGCCCTCGCCGGTGCGGACCGGCGGCCCCTGGATCGCACCCGGGGTTCGCGAGAAGCGCGGCGCCGGGGCGGGCTGGGTCAGGCCGTGCGCGTGGCTGAAGGTGCCGCGCGCAGCCATATGCTTGTGGGCCGGCGCCTCGGCGAGCTCGAGCACCGGCGCGAAGCAGGCGTCGGTGCCCTCGAGAAGCGCCGTCCACTCGTCCCGGGTGCGGGTGCGGAAGATCGCAGCCAGGGTCTCGGCGTCCTTCGGCCAGGTTTCGTGGTCGAACTGGCCGCCCAGCCCCTCGGCGCCGATCCGCTGCGCCAGCTCCTGCCAGAATTGCGGCTCGAGCGGGCCGACCGAGACATATTTGCCGTCGGCGCATTCGTAGCAGCGGTAGAAGGGCGCCGATCCGTCGAGGAACATGCGGCCCTTCCGCATCGTCGCCGGATCGCGGGCGAGGACGCCCCAGAAGACGCTCATCAGCGAGGCTGCGCCGTCGACGATCGCCGCATCGACCACCTGGCCGAGGCCTGACCGCTCGCGTTCGTAGAGCGCGGCGACGATTCCGAAGACGAGGAACAGCGAGCCGCCGCCATAATCGCCGGCCAGATTGAGCGGCGGCACCGGCGGCGCACCGGCCGGCCCGATCGCCGCGAGGGCGCCGGTCAAGGCAAGATAGTTGATGTCGTGCCCCGCGGCATGGGCAAGCGGCCCCTCCTGCCCCCAGCCGGTCATCCGGCCGTAGATCAGGCGCGGGTTGCGCCCGAGCGCTTCCTCCGGTCCCAGGCCGAGACGCTCCATCACACCGGGCCGGAAGCCCTCGATCAGAACGTCGGCCTTCTCGATCGCCGCAAGGCAGCGCGCGACGTCGGCCGGGTCCTTGAGGTCCATCGCGATCGAGGCGCGGCCGCGATAGGTCGGGTCGTGCGGCCAGTTCGCGGTCCCGGCGCGGTCGATCCGAAGTATCTCGGCGCCGAGATCGGAAAGCAGCATCGCCGCATAGGGGCCGGGGCCGATCCCGGCGAACTCGATCACGCGGACGCCGGCGAGCGGGCCCTGGGCCGCCATGGTCAGAGCTGCGCCTTCGGGCATGGCAGCCCGCGCGCGCCCGGTGCGAAGGCGAAGAGATCGCCCGCCTGCGGATGCTCTGCCCGCTTCTCCGGCGACATGCCGTGATTGGCCGTGGTCGCGTAAGCGGTGGCCAGATCAGGCCCGCCGAAGGCGATCTTGGTGATGTTCGGCACCGGCATCGCGACGCTCTCGATCAGCGCGCCCTCGGGCGAATAGCGGTTCACCGCCCAGCCCGCATAGAGGCTGATCCAGATGCAGCCTTCGGAATCCACCGTCGGCCCGTCCGGATTGCCCGCGCCGTCCGGCAGGGTCAGCAGCAGCCGCGAGCGTCCGAGCGTGCCGTCGTCAGCGATCTCGGCGGCATGCATCGTCCGCCCCAGCGTATCGATCCAATAGAGGATGCGCCCGTCCGGAGAGATTGCCGGGCCATTGGTGATCGGCACGCCGGAAATGCCCGAATGGCGGAGCGTGCCGCGGTGGAAGCTGTAGAAGCTCCCGGTCGGCGCCGACTCGCCATTGTCCATCGTCCCGAACCACAGCCGCCCGGCCGGATCGACCACGCCGTCGTTGAGCCGATTACCGGGCAGATCGGGCTCGACCTCCACGATCCGCTCGAACCCGCCGCTCTCCGGATCGAAGAGATGAAGCCCGCTCCTCAGTCCGGCGACGAAGCCGCCGCCTTCCGCGGGCAGCACGAAGCCGATCTGCTCCGGCGCGTCCCAGCTCCGCCGGTCGCCGCCCTGGGCGTCGCAGCGATGCACCTTCTCCTGCTTGATATCGACGAACCAGAGGGCGTCGCCCGCCCAGACCGGCCCCTCGCCCAGCGTCGCCCCGACACCCCAGATATTCTCGACCTGCGCCTTGTTCATGCGCCGGCTGTAGCTTCTCGGTTCCGGAGAGGCCAGCGGCCGCAGCGCGCCTCAGCGCGCTGCGACCGTGACCAGGTGGCAGCCATCCTCTGCCGGCTCGAACGCGATGTCGACGTCCAGGAACTTGGCGATCACGTCCGCGGCCGTCCGGCTGTGCTGCGACGGCTTTACCGTGGTGAAGCTCCCGCCGCCGGCGAGCGCCATCGGCAGAAGCAGCTGGTCGGCGAGGTAAGGCCCGGCAAAGGCGCGCGAGCCGAGATAGCCCGCCATGCGCTTCGCCGCTTTCTCGGCGACGATGTGCGCCGGGACTCCGAGCTGGCCGAAGCCGCTGACGATCTCGGTGACGTGATCGAACTCGGCCTCGAGCAGGAGGATGTTGCCCGGCCCCATGCGCTCCTCGAGCCGGACGAGCCGCCGCGCCTCGTCCGGCCAGCCCAGCACCGACCCGGCCTTGGCGAGTTCGCGCTCGGCGATCTCGTCGGGCAGCGCGGCGACGACGGCCTGGGCGAAGACGCGGCGCAGCTCGCCGCGCTCGACGAGATCGAGCCTGGCGAGCGAAGTCGCGGGCGTGATGTCCACCTCGATCCGTCCGCCGCCGGCCGGATAGAATCCGTGCCGCACCAGCTGCGCCGAGATGCTCGGCCCCATCCGGTTGATGAGCGGCAGGTAGGTCCGCGCGATGAACTCGAATGGCGGCGCATGGATATTGTGGGTCCCGCCTTCGAGGATCAGCCGCGACGGCCGGTCCGCCAGCATCAGCGGCGGAAGCAGGGTCTGGAGGACCAGGCTCGTGCTCCCCGCCGTTCCGACGGCGAAGCGATGCTCGCCGGGCACGACGGCACCCGGCGCGAACGTCAGTTCCGAAGCGCCGACCGCAAGCTCGGGGCATTCGGCGCCGCCGATGGCGCAGGCCGCCTCCACCGCGGTCGCATGCTGGCGCATCACGCCGGTGCGCGACCGGTTGGCGCGGATCCGCTCGATCCGGAACGCCCGCCCCGTGATCAGCGCGAGCGACAAGGCCGTGCGCAGAACCTGCCCACCCCCTTCGCCTTCCGACCCGTCGATAACGATCATTCGAATTTCCTGGAAAATCGTGGGGCGTGAAGGGGCTCAGCCCTTCACGCACACCACTTGCTTCAGCGTATGGACGATCTCGACGAGATCGGCCTGCGCGGCCATCACCGCCTCGATCGGCTTGTAGGCCTTGGGCGTCTCGTCGATCACGCCGGCATCCTTGCGGCATTCGACGCCCGCCGTATCGGCGATATGCTCGGCGAGCGTCACCTCCCGCTTCGCCTGGGCGCGCGACATCACACGCCCCGCGCCATGGCTGCAGCTGTCGAAGCTGTCGGCATTGCCGAGCCCGCGGACGATGAACGACTTGGCGCCCATCGATCCGGGGATGATCCCCATCACGCCCTTGGCCGCGCGCACCGCCCCCTTGCGGGTGACGAGCACGTTCTCGCCGAAATGATGCTCCCGCCGCACATAATTGTGGTGGCAGTTCACAGCCTCGGCCTCGGCCTCGAACGGCTTTGCGATCTCGCCGCGAAGCGCTGCGATCACGTTCGCCATCATCACCCGGCGGTTGAGCGCGGCGAAGTCCTGCGCCCAGCCGACCGCCTCGACATAATCGTCGAAATGATCGGTCCCTTCCGGGAAGTAGGCGAGGTCCTCGTCCGGCAGGTTGATGTGCCATTTGCGCATGTCCTGCTTCGCCAGCTCGATGAAGAAGCTGCCGATCGCATTGCCGACCCCGCGCGATCCCGAATGGAGCATCACCCAGACCCGCGCCTCCTCGTCGAGGCAGAGCTCGATGAAGTGGTTTCCGGTCCCGAGCGTTCCGAGATGGACGAGGTTGTTCGTCTTCTCGAGCTTGGGATATTTGTCGGTGATCAGCTTGAACCGCGCCGCGAGCGTGGCCCAGGCCTCGACGACCGCCGCGGGCGGCGAGCCCCAGGATCCGGGGTCGCGCTTGCCCATACGGACGTCGCGCCCGTGCGGCACGGCGCGCTCGATCGCGGTGCGGATTCCTTCGAGATTGTCGGGGAGGTCGTGCGCCATCAGCGAAGTGCGCGCGGCCATCATCCCGCAGCCGATATCGACCCCGACGGCCGCCGGGATGACCGCGCCCTTCGTCGGGATCACCGATCCCACCGTGGCCCCGATCCCGACATGGACGTCCGGCATCGCCGCGACATGCTTGAAGATGAAGGGCATCTTCGCGGCGCGCGCGAGCTGCTCCCGCGCCTTGTCGTCGACCGGCACGCCGCGGGTCCACATCTTGATCGGGACCCCTCCGGCCACCTGCTCGAACTCGTAACGCGCCTCGCTCATCGCCAACTCCTCAACTTCGATCATGACGTCCCCTCCTGCTTGTGGCGAGAGACGTCTTCCTGGTGCCTTGATCGGCCGCCCGCTGCGCGGGGCTTCGGGGCGGCCGGCCGATTCCGGCCGCCCCTGCCGCGTGCCGGATCGACACCAACGTCCGGCGCGGCAGACATTGCAGCGCGCGTGCCAATTTGCGCGCGTCGCCACCGAATTTCGTACAATAGTCTGTTTTTACACGATTTATTGAATGCACGACCTCGCGACGTGCATGCGCCGCGCATCGGGATGCGGTCATTTTCATATATGTGAGGATCGAAATGTATCTGCTAGGATAAGCACATGCGCCCGCTCGTCGTCCTCGGCTTCCTCGGCTCGACCCTCGACGGGAGCAAGCGCGATGCCTCGCGCTGGAGCAAGTGGCGGCCCTCTGTCGCCCTCACCATGCATGACGATCTGCGGGTCGACCGCTTCGTCCTCCTCCATGGCGCGCAACATCGCGCGCTCGCCGATTATGTCGCGAGCGACATCGCCTCCGTTTCGCCCGAGACGATCGTCGATCCGCGCGAGATCGAATTCGCCGATCCCTGGGACTTCGAGGAGGTCTACGGAACGCTGCTCGATTTCGCGCGCGCCTACCCGTTCGATCCCGAGGCCGAGGATTATCTCGTCCACATCACCACCGGCACCCATGTCGGCCAGATCTGCCTCTTCCTGCTCACCGAGGCGCGCGACCTGCCCGGCAAGCTGCTGCAGACCCAGCCGAGCCGCGGCGCCCCGAACCCGGCCGGAACGTGGCAGGTCATCGACCTCGATCTCTCGCGCTACGACAGCATCGCCACGCGCTTCGCCGCCCAGGCCGCGGAGGGCAGTTCGTTCCTCAAGTCAGGCATCGAGACTCGCAACCCGGCCTTCAACCGGATGATCGACGAGATCGAGCAGGTCGCGGTGCGCAGTCGCGCGCCTTTGCTGCTGATGGGGCCCACCGGCGCCGGCAAGTCGCAGCTCGCGCGCCGGATCTTCGAGCTGAAGCGGGCCAAGCGCCAGGTTTCGGGCGATTTCGTCGAGGTCAATTGCGCGACCCTGAAGGGCGATAGCGCGATGTCCGCTCTGTTCGGGCACAAGAAGGGTGCGTTCACCGGCGCCGCGGCGGACCGCCCCGGGCTGCTCCGCGCGGCCGACAAGGGCATGCTCTTCCTCGACGAGATCGGCGAGCTCGGCCTCGACGAGCAGGCGATGATCCTCCGCGCGATCGAGGAGAAGCGCTTCTTGCCCGTCGGCGCGGACCGCGAATCCTCGTCGGACTTCCAGCTCCTCGCCGGCACCAACCGCAATCTCGGCGCTGCGGTCGCCGCCGGCACCTTCCGCGACGATCTGTTCGCGCGGCTCAATCTCTGGACCTTCGAGCTCCCCGCGCTCGCCGACCGGCGCGAGGATATCGAGCCCAATCTCGATTACGAGCTCGATCGCTTCGCGGAGCGCGAAGGCAGCCGGATCAGCTTCAACAAGGAAGCGCGGCGCGCCTTCCTCGATTTCGCGATGGCGCCGGACGCGCTGTGGACCGGCAATTTTCGCGATCTCGCGGCGAGCGTCACCCGGATGGCGACCTTCGCGCCGGCGGGCCGGATCGACGTCGCCACGGTCGAGACCGAGAAGAGCCGGCTGAGGCGCTTCTGGTCCGGCGATGCGGGCTCGGGGAGCGAGCTGGACCGGCTGCTCGGCGCCGAGGCGCTGGCGGCAGTCGATCCGTTCGACCAGGTTCAGCTCGCCGCGGTCGTGGAGACCTGCCGGCGCAGCCGAAGCCTGTCCGAGGCGGGCCGCGCCTTGTTCAGCGCCTCGCGCAGCCGCCGCGCCTCGTCCAACGACGCCGACCGGCTGCGCAAATATCTCCAGCGTTTCGGGCTCGACTGGGCGGCGCTCCGCGAACCGGCCTAGGCCTCAGCTGAAGTCGGCGGTGAGAGACAGGGTGAAGCGCCGCGGCTGGTTGAACAGATAGACGCCGCTCGAGCCATTGGCCCAGCCGAACGTGTCGAAGATGTTGGCGACCTGCGCGCGCAGGGTCGCCGGCGTTCCGCCGAGGTCGAACCGGTAGCGGCCGCCCAGCGACCATATCTCGCGCGCCGGGATGACCACCGATCCGTCGGAACTGGCGATGCGGTCCGAGGTGGATTCGAGCAGGAGGTCGACCGAGAGCCGCTCGAACGAGGGCGGGCGATATTCGACGATCGCGTTGGTGAGCCGGCGGAAGCTCGCCACCGGCCGGCGCCCGAGCAGCCCGCTGTCGACCCCCGGCCCGGAGAGTTCGGGATCGATCAGCACCGTCCCGAACACGACGGTCAGTCCCGGCGCGACTCGTCCTGCGAGCGAGAATTCGGCGCCGCGCTGGCGAATCTCGCCGAGCCGGGTGAACAGCCGGTTCTGGTCGAGATTGTAATAGGGCTTGGTGAGCTCGAAGACGCCCGCGACCAGCCGAACGCCGGGGCTGATCGTCCAGCGGACGCCGGCATCGACCTGGCGCGTGCGGATCGCCGGCGGCGCCTCGTCGCGATTGACCGCGATCTCCGGCGCGACGGGGCTCTCCTCGATCCCGCGCGTATAGCCCGCATAGAGGGCGACGCTCGGCGAGAGATAGGCGGCGATCGTCCCGTTGATCAGCCAGGGCGAGCTTTCCGACGTCGGCAGCGGCCCCGTCGGCGTCGTCACCGCCTTGCTGTAATCGGTCCGCTGAAGGCCGAGGCTCAATTCGCCGACATTGCGCCAACGCCCCTCATAGGCGATTCCACCGGTCAGCTGCTCGACCCGGTCGCGGGTGCGCGGACCGAAGGCGAAATCGGGCTCGTCGAAGACGACCGGCTGGTCGATCTCATGCTCGCCCAACGCCACGAACTGGCCGCCGCCGTAGAGCCGGTTGCGCCGCCGCCCGCGCAGCGAGACGTGGACATTGTGCAGCCGCTCGCCCTCGCGGTGGCTGCGCGACAGGCGCACCTCGCCGCTCAGCGAGGCGAAGCGCCGCTGCGGCTCGGCGATCACCGCCTCGAAGCCGCGCCCGTCCTGGGTGACGTCGGTGAACAATT
>JAEWCW010000143.1 GCA_023390415.1 Pseudomonadota bacterium
AAGGCGCCGGGCGTGGCGCGCGCAAGGGCGTCCGCCTCGTCGTCGGCGCGGCGCTCAGCGTTGGCGCAGTCGCTTCAGCCTTCGCGCTCGCCACCTACCACCCGACCGATCCGGCGTTGAACACCGAGGCGGGCGGTCCGGTCCAGAACTGGATCGGGGGCGCCGGCGCTTGGACCGCGGACCTGCTTCTCACCCTCTTCGGACCGCCGGCCGCCGTGCTTCTGCCGCTCGTCTTCCTCTGCGGGGTCCGGGTGGCGCTCGAAGCGCCGGCCTTGCGCTGGAAGGCGCTCGGCGCGCTCACCCTCGGCGGAATCATCCTTCTCGGCACCTCCGCGGCACTTCTCATCGGCGGCGCGATCAACGGCCTCCCCGCCGGCTGGGGCGGCGCCTTCGGCTTGAGCCTGGCGAGCCTGATCGACCGCGGCTTCGCGCTGATCGGGGAACCGGGGATCGCCGAGCCGTTCCGCGTGGTCGTCACCGCGTTGCTCGGCCTTGCTGGCGCGATTCTATGGTGGATCGGCCTCGGCCTGACCCGCGCCGAGCGCGAATGGCTGGCAGCGCGCCGAGTCGCCCTGCGCCGCGCCGGGGAAGACGGCGAATCGCTCCCGGAGCCGGCGGCACGCCCGGCCCGGCCCCAGGTCGCGCCGCCCGCCGAAGCGCGAAGCCCAATCATCAACGAACGCTCGCCGGCCCCGGCAAAGCCGCGGGCGTCGCGCGACCGTCAGCCCTCGCTCGCGCTCGGCGACAGCTACACGCTCCCCGCGGTCGATCTGCTCGCGCCTGCGCCGCCGCCGGTCAACGCCGCGCTCGACAAGGCCAGCCTCGAGCGCAACGCCCGCCTGCTCGAATCGGTGCTCGAGGATTTCTCCGTGAAGGGCGAGATCGTCGAGGTCCGCCCCGGTCCCGTCGTCACCATGTACGAGCTTGAGCCCGCCAGCGGGATTAAGGCGAGCCGGGTCATCCAGCTCGCCGACGATATCGCCCGCAACATGTCGGCGCTCTCCGCCCGGGTCGCGACGATTCCCGGCCGCTCCGTGATCGGGATCGAGCTTCCCAATGCGAAGCGCGAGATGGTCGCGCTCTCCGAGCTGATCTCCAGCGAAGCGTTCGAGGACCAGGTCGCCCAGCTCCCGATCGTGCTCGGCAAGAACATCGCCGGCGATCCGGTCGTCGCCGATCTTGCGCCGATGCCGCACCTGCTCGTCGCCGGCACCACCGGATCGGGCAAATCGGTCGGCCTCAACTGCATGATCCTGTCCCTGCTCTACCGGCTGACGCCGGAGCAGTGCAAAATGATCATGATCGATCCCAAGATGCTCGAATTGAGCATCTACGAGGACATCCCGCACCTCCTCGCCCCAGTCGTGACCGAGCCGGCCAAGGCGATCCGAGCGCTCAAATGGACCGTGGAGCAGATGGAGGAGCGCTACCGGATGATGGCTTCGGTGGGCGTCCGCCAGCTCTCCAGCTTCAACGCCAAGGTGCGCGAGGCCAAGATGAAGGGCCAGCCGCTCGGCCGGCGGGTCCAGACCGGCTACGACCCCGAGACCGGCCAGCCCAAATACGAGATGGAGGAGCTGGAATACGAAGTCCTCCCGCAGATCGTCGTCGTCGTCGACGAGCTCGCGGACTTGATGATGACGGCCGGCAAGGAGGTCGAGTTCCTGATCCAGCGCCTGGCGCAAAAGGCGCGTGCAGCGGGGATCCACCTGATCATGGCCACCCAGCGCCCCTCGGTCGACGTCATTACCGGCGTGATCAAGGCGAACCTCCCCACCCGCATCAGCTTCGCCGTCACCTCCAAGATCGATTCGCGCACCATCCTCGGCGAGCAGGGCGCCGAGCAGCTGCTCGGCAAGGGTGACATGCTCTACATGCCCGGCGGCAAGCAGATCGCCCGCGTCCACGGCCCGTTCGTCAGCGACGAGGAAGTGCGCGCGGTCGCCGACCATTGGCGGTCGCAAGGCCATCCCGACTACATCCAGGCGGTGACCGAGGAGCCCGAGGACGGCGGCTATATGTTCGAGGGCCAGCCGGTGGGCGAGGACGACGCCGAGACCCAGCTCTACCGCAAGGCGGTGCAGACCGTCGCCGAGAGCCAGAAGGCCTCGACCTCCTATCTCCAGCGCCAGCTCCGCGTCGGCTACAACAATGCCGCGCGCCTGATCGAGCGAATGGAGAAGGAGGGCGTCGTCAGCGCCCCAGACCATGTCGGCCGCCGCGAAGTGCTGGTCGATCCGGAGGGCCGGCCTCTCTGAGGCGATCCGTCAGACGGGGAACCTGCGGGGTTCACTAGGCATTCAAGGGCGCGACACCATATCCCCCGCAACTTTTTTCGATTCGGAGGTAGTTTCATGCTGCGTTTTCGCGCGCTCGCCCTGGCGGCGGCCCCGCTGGCCATTGCCGCCGTCGCCGCGCCCGCGCCGGCTTCGGCTCAGACCGGCCTTGCCCAGGTCCAGGCGCATCTGCGCGCCGTCGAGACGATGACTGCCGGCTTCTCCCAGACCGACCGCCGCGGCCAGACCCTGTCCGGTACGATGAGCATCAAGCGTCCCGGCCGCATCCGCTTCGATTACGGCCGCGGCGCCGACATGCTGATCGTCGGCGACGGCCGCGCGCTCATTTTCCATGACGCCTCGGTCAACCAGACCAGCCGCTGGCCGATCAACGATTCGCCGCTTTCGGTGCTCCTGAACCCGAACCAGGATCTCGGCCGCTTCGGCCGGGTGGTCCGCGACGACGCGCAGGTGCTGATGGTCGAGGCACGCGACCCGCAGCGCCGCGAGTTCGGAACCATCACCATCGCCTTCGCCAAGGTTGCGAGCGCGCCTGCGGGGCTGATCCTCCAGGGCTGGACGGCGCTCGACGCCCAGAACAACCGCACGACCGTCCGGCTCTCGGGCCAGCGCTTCAATGTTCCGGTCGCAGACAGCCTGTTCCGCTTCACCCCGCCGCGCAGGGGCGGACCGCGGGGCTGAGCGACGCGCATAAACGATGAATGTCCGGGGTGGGCGGCGGAGCGATCCGCCGCCCGCTCCTCATTCATGCCCGGGACAGGAAAGTCGGTCTAGATTCACAACTGCAATTGCGAATCCCAGCTTGGGTTTCCCCCCTGTTCCCCGAGCCGGCCAATGGCAATTGTCCTCGCGTTGAAACGCTTGGCTGGCCCCCGTTCCACGCCCCCGGAGCGGGGGCCTTTCCTTGGGCGGTCCCGGCCCAAATGCCCGGGGTTCCGAACATCGACAGCAAAAGCGCCGCCCGCTAACAGCCGATCATGTCCAATCGCCTCAAGATCGCCTCCTGGAACATCAATTCGGTCCGCGCCCGGATTCACATCGTCGAGCGCTTCCTGAAGCAGGAACAGCCGGACATTCTCTGCCTCCAGGAGACCAAGGTCGTCGACGGCGACTTCCCGCGCGAGACCTTCCGGAAGCTCGGCTACACGCACAAGATCCTCTGCGGGCAGCGCATGCATCACGGCGTCGCCATCCTCTCGCGGATTCCGATGCACGAGGACGACCGTCTCGACTGGCAGGCGAACGGCGAGGCGCGCCATGTCGGCGTCCGGCTCGATTGCGGGATCCGGATCGAGAATGTGTACATTCCCGCCGGCGGCGACATTCCGGACCGCGACCTCAACCCCAAGTTCGGCCAGAAGCTCGATTTCATCGAGCGGATGACGCGCTGGTCGGAGGAATGCCACGTGCCGACCATCCTGGTCGGCGACTTCAACGTCGCGCCGCTCGAATGCGATGTCTGGAGCCACAAGCAGCTCCTCAACGTCGTCAGCCACACGCCGATCGAGGTCGAGGCGCTGACCGGCCTTCAGCAGTCGAACGAATGGATCGATCTCGGCCGGCATTTCCATCCGGCGCCGGGCCGTCTCCACACCTGGTGGAGCTACCGCTCGCCTGACTGGACGAAGAACGACCGCGGCCGGCGGCTCGATCATATGTGGGCGACCAAGGACGTCGCCGCGCTCGCCGTCGGCCACCGGGTGCACGAGGATTGCCGGAGCTGGGACAGGCCTTCGGATCACGTGCCTCTCGTCACCGAGTTCGAGATTTGAGCGACGGGCGCCTAGCCGCCGAACATGTCGAGCGCGCGATCGCGGCGCTGCTCCGGGGCCGCCCGGTCCGGATCGAGGGCACCCCGATCCTCGCGGTCGAGACGACCGAGGAAGCGGCCCTCGCCGCTTTCGACGCCCAAGGTGCGGCCGACCTCTTCATCTCGGGCCCCCGCGCCGCGACCCTCCACCTCGCTAACCAGATCGCCGGCACGCCTTCCGGCCCGGTCCGAATTGCCCGCACCTCATGGCTCGATCTCGCCGCGGCACGCGCCGTCGCCGATCCGGCCAGGGACCTCGAGACTCCGCTGAAGGGGCCGTTCCGCACCGTCGCCCTCGAATCGCCGGACACGGCTGCGGCCGCACTCACCCTCGTCCGGCTTGCCGGACTGCTTCCGGCGCTGTTCGTGGGCGGCCAGGCTGAGGATGCGCCCGAGGTCACGCTGGAGGAGGTCCGCGCCGCGGCACGCTCCGAGCACCTCTCGGTCGTCGCCCGCGCGCGCCTCCCCACCCGCCATGCCGAGAGAGGGGAGATCGTCGCTTTCCGCTCGGGCGGCGACGGCGCCGAGCATGTCGCTCTAGTCATCGGCGACCCGGGCGAGGCGCCGCCGCTGGTGCGCCTCCACAGCGAGTGCCTCACCGGCGACCTGTTCGGCTCGTTGAAATGCGATTGCGGGCCGCAGCTCGAGGAGGCGCTCAGCCAGATCGCCGGCGCGGGCTGGGGAATCCTCCTTTACCTCCGCCAGGAGGGCCGCGGCATCGGCCTCGCCAACAAGCTTCGCGCCTACCAGCTCCAGGACCAGGGCTTCGACACGGTCGACGCGAACCTGCGCGTGGGCTTCGGAGACGACGAGCGCGACTTCGCGGTCGCCGCCCGGATGCTTGGGAAGCTCGGCCAGGACCGGGTGCGCCTGCTCACCAACAATCCGAAGAAGGTCGCGGGCCTCGAGGCCGAGGGGATCACGGTTGTCGAGCGCGTCCCGCTCAAGGCCGGCGAGAACCCCCACAACGCCGCCTACCTCGCCACCAAGAAAGCGCGGAGCGGCCACGAGCTCTAGAGCCCGAGGACCTCCGCCACTTGGTCGAAATTGTGGGCGATGCGCTCGACGCCGAGCGCGCGGAGGCGCTGGCCGTGGTCGGGCGCGCAATGGCTTCCGGCGCAGAGGCCGATCACCGTCGCGCCCGAGGCCAGGGCCCCCTCGGCGCCGACCGGCGAATCCTCGACGATCAGGGTCCGGGCGATATCGACGCCCATCGCCTCGGCGGCATGAAGATAGAGGTCCGGCGCCGGCTTGCCGCGGGCGACATGCTCGCCGCCGGAGAAGATCAGCGGAAAATGCCCCTCCAGGCGAAGGTGGCGGAGATGGGCGCGAATCCATTCGGTCGAGCTGGACGAGGCGATGGCCCGCGGCAGGCTCTCGGGCAGCCGCTCGACGAACGCGATCGCGCCCGCCACCGCCGGCAGCCCTTCCTCCAGCACCCTCTTGTCCTCGGCCATACGGGCGGAATCGAAGTCCTCGGGCAGCGGTCGGCCGATCCAGCGCTCGATCGCGTCCCGGAACGGCTGAGCGGCGAGGCCCATGAAATTGGCCATCGATTCTTCGGCCGTGGTCGGATGCCCGATCGCGGTCAGATAGTCCGCGATCTGCTTGTTTCCGGCATATTCGCTCTCGAGCAGGACGCCGTCAAAATCGAGGATCAGCCCGTCGAAGTTCAACCGCGCTCTCCGAACAAAGCGGTGCCCACCCGGACATGGGTCGCGCCGATCGTCACCGCGGTCGGATAGTCGGCCGACATGCCCATGCTGAGCCCCCCGAGCCCATGGCGCCGCGCCAGCTTCGCGAGCAGGGCGAAATAGGGCGCTGGCTCGACATCGGCCGGCGGGATGCACATCAGCCCGGCGATGGGCAGTCCCGCCGCCGAGGCGGATTCGAGCAAAGCCGGAAGCTCGGCGACGGCCACGCCGCCTTTTTGCGGCTCATCGCCGATATTGACCTGCACGAAGCATTTGGGCTGCCGCCCGGTCTTGGCGATCGCCGCCGCCAGAGCCTCGACCAGCGACGGGCGGTCGACAGAATGGATGGCGTCGAACAGCTCGACGGCGTCCGCCACCTTGTTGGACTGGAGCTGCCCGATGAGATGGAGCTCGATCCCGGGGGCCTCTGCCTTCAGCGCCGGCCATTTGGCCTGCGCCTCCTGGACGCGATTTTCGCCGAAGACCCGATGGCCGGCGGCGATCAAGGGGCGGATCGCTGCCGCCTCATGCATCTTCGAGACGGCGATCAGAGTGACGTCGTCGGGCTTGCGGCGCGCCAACGCGGCGGCGCGGGCGATTTCGGCCTGGACGTGGGCGAGGCGCTGGGCTGCGTCGTTCATCGGCGCTGCTATAGGTAGGGCGATGAGCCCCCGCCAGCCTCTCCCGCGCCTGTGGCTGATGACCGACGAACGGCTCGGCGACGCGCTCCTGCCGACCGTGGAACGGCTCCCGACTGACGCCGGGATCGTCTTCCGCCATCATTCGCTCGAGCCGGGCGCGCGGCGGACATTGTTCGGCCGGGTGCGGGAGGCCGCTGCGGGGCGCCTGCTGCTGCTCGCCGGGCCAGCCGCCGATTGGGGCGCCTACGGCAGCCACGGCCGCGGCCCGGCGACCGGCCTGCGGACCGCTCCCGCCCACGATCTCGCCGAGATCCGCGCTGCCGAAGATGCGGGCGCCGCGCTCATCTTCCTCTCGCCGGTCTTCGAAACCCGAAGCCACCCGGGCGCGACGACACTCGGCCCGGCGGGATTCGGCGCCCTCGCCGGGCAGACGAAGCTGCCGGTTGTCGCCCTCGGCGGGATGAACGCCCAACGCTTCAAAGCGCTGGAAAATGCCTATGGCTGGGCGGCGATCGACGCCTGGACCGCCTAGGGTCCGTACCCGACCCTAGAAGCGGAAGGCGGTGCCGATATAGACGGCCTGGCTGTCGCGGCGCTGGTCGGTGGCGAGCGGCTCGATCCGGTCGCGGGCGATGCGGTAGCGGACTCCGCCGGTGACATCGAGGTTGCGGGCGATCGAGAAGCTGCCGCCGACGTCGACCGCATAAGCCTGGTCGTCGGTCACCCGGCGCGCCCGGCCCTCGGTCTGCTCGGCCGAAGCCTGGACGCGGGCCGTGATCCGGCGATCGGCCTGGTAGCTCATGCCGACCTGGGCCGAGGAGCGCCGGCCGGAAATGACCCCATCGCGGCTCTCGGCGACGTCGCCCGAGATCGCGAAGCGCCGCCAGCCGACCGAGGCGCCGAGATTGTAGGTGGTCGGCGTGATCGCAGTGACCGGGGTCGCCGACGCCGTCTGCTGGGCGCGCACCGCTTCCTGCGGAGTCGCGGCGCGGGCACGGATCGCGACCCGGACCGGACGGTCGCGGTCGTTCGAGGCCATTGCCGGGGTGAAGCGGAAGCTGCTTCCGGCATTGCCGCGCCGGGCGAGGATCGCGGCAAGCCGGGGATCTGCGACGGCTGGGGTGAAGGAGCCGAGCGGTGCGCCGCGAAGCGAGGGGCGCGACGCCTTCTGGCGCTCGGTCTGGGCCAGGGCGGGAGTCAGCAGGAGGGACAGCGCAACCAGCGCCGTGCCGCTCAATGCCGCAATTGCCCCAAAGCCTCTCACCGATTCCACTCCGTTACCTAGGCGATGTAGACCTCCCCGGTCCCCTTGCCTAGGTTCGGGCCTGGGAGGCGGGACGGAATCGTTTCGACATGTTGCAACTTCTCCACAGGACGCGCGCCGCGCATGGCCTTGCGTCCACGGCCGATTCTTCCCCTCAGACGCTTGCCGCCCGCGCGGCGCCCTCTATAACGGCGAACGAAGCGTTCAGTTTCTAAGGACATCATATGGCTCGCCTCACCACCATCGCCCTGGCTGCGGCCGGCGCCGCAATGCTCGCCGGCTGCGGCTTCATCCGGGACGATATCAACCGCACCCTCGGCAATGCGCCGCAGGACCGGGGCCGCGAGGCGGATCTCGCCGCGAGCCGCACGACGCAAATCGGCGTCAACGCCTATCTCTGGCAGGCCGCGCTCGACACCGTCTCGTTCGCGCCTCTGGTCCAGGCCGATTCCAGCGGCGGCGTGATCGTCACCGATTGGTACGCCAATCCCAATTCGCCGAACGAGCGGGTCAAGCTCACCGTCACCATCCTCGATTCCGATCTCCGCGCCGATGCGCTTCGGGTCGCCGCCTCGCGGCAGATGCTCCAGGGCGGGCAGTGGTTCGAGGCGCCGGTGACCGCCGCCACCGTCCAGCGGCTGGAGGAGATCATCCTGACCCGCGCCCGGGATCTGCGCCGCTCCGCAAGCATCCGCTAAGCGGGTGCCGACATGCGCTTCAATCCGCTGAAGGCCGACGCGCACTGGCAATCCGTCTGGGAGCAGAACGAAACGTTCCGCGCCCGTGACGACAGCCCGCGTCCTAAATCCTACGTGCTCGAGATGTTCCCCTATCCGTCGGGGCGCATCCACATGGGCCATGTCCGCAACTATGCGATGGGCGACGTGCTTGCTCGCTACCGGCGGATGAAGGGCTTCGAGGTGCTCCACCCAATGGGGTGGGACGCCTTCGGAATGCCGGCCGAAAATGCCGCGATGGAGAAGAAGGTCCATCCCGGCGAATGGACCCGCGCCAACATCGCGACGATGCGGGCGCAGCTGAAGCGGCTCGGCTTCGCGCTCGACTGGAGCCGTGAGCTCGCCACCTGCGAGGCCGATTATTACGGACATGAGCAGGCGCTGTTCCTCGATCTGTTCGCCGCGGGCCTCGTCTATCGCAAGCAGAGCGAGGTGAATTGGGACCCGGTCGACATGACCGTGCTCGCCAACGAGCAGGTGATCGACGGCCGCGGCTGGCGCTCGGGCGCCTTGGTCGAGCGCCGCAAGCTCAACCAATGGTTCCTGAAGATCACCGATTTCGCCGAGGAGCTTCTCGAAGGGCTCGGCGCGCTTGAGCAATGGCCGGAGAAGGTCCGGCTGATGCAGGAAAATTGGATCGGCAAGAGCAGCGGCATGAAGTTCCGCTTCAAGCTCGATCCCGAGGACAAGCCGCCGCTACCCGAGATCGAGGTCTACACGACCCGGCCGGACACGATCTTCGGCGCGAGCTTCGTCGCCGTCTCGCCCGATCACCCGCTCGCCGCAGCTTATGCGAAGACGTCCGAGGAGGTCGCCGAGTTCATCGCGCGCTGCAAGAAAGGCGGCACCACCGCGGCGGAGCTCGAGACCGCCGAGAAGCTCGGGCTCGAGATCGCCGAGGTCATCCACCCGCTCGACCCCGAGTGGACCCTCCCGGTCTTCATCGCGAACTTCGTTCTCATGGACTACGGCACCGGCGCCATCTTCGGCGTCCCGGCACACGACCAGCGCGACTATGAGTTCGCCACCAAATACGGGCTCGAGATCCAGCGCGTCGTCGCGCCGAGCGCCGACCAGGCGGATCGACCGATCTTCGGAGAGGCCGACAGCGGCGACGGGATTCTGGTCCATTCGCGCTTCCTCGACGGGATGACCGTGGAGGAGGCCAAGGCCGCGGTCATCGCCCGCGCCGAGGCCGAGGGCTGGGGCCAGGGCACGACCGTCTGGCGCCTTCGCGACTGGGGAGTCTCGCGCCAGCGTTACTGGGGGACGCCGATCCCGATCGTCCATTGCGCCAAATGCGGCGCGGTGCCGGTGCCGAAGGATCAGCTTCCGGTGGTGCTGCCCGAGGACGTCAGCTTCGACACGCCCGGCAACCCGCTGGAGCGGCATCCGACCTGGAAGCATGTCGATTGCCCGTCCTGCGGCGCAGCCGCCGTGCGCGAGACCGACACGCTCGACACGTTCGTCGATTCCTCCTGGTATTTCATCCGCTTCGCGAGCCAGCCGAAGGAGGAGCCGTTCGACCGTACGGTCGCCGAGAGTTGGCTCCCGGTCGGTCAGTATATCGGCGGGGTCGAGCATGCGATCCTTCACCTTCTCTACGCCCGCTTCTGGACGCGGGCCCTCAACCGGATCGGCCGTCTTGGCGTCACCGAGCCGTTCCAGGGCCTCTTCACCCAGGGGATGGTCACTCACGAGACCTATCGCTCCGCCGACGGCCGCTGGCTGACTCCGGACGAGGTCGAGGTCGGCCCGGACGGCCTGATCGAGACTGCAACCGGCGCCGGGGTCGCGACCGGCCGCGTCGAGAAGATGTCCAAGTCCAAGAAGAACACGGTCGATCCCGAGCCGATCGTCGACCAGTACGGCGCGGACGCGGTACGATGGTTCATGCTCTCGGACAGCCCGCCCGAGCGCGACCTCGAATGGTCCGAAGCCGGGATCCAGGGCGCCTGGCGCTTCGTCCAGCGGCTGTGGCGCCTGGTGAGCGCGAATGAGGCCGGCGCGGGCGAGGATTCGGAGCTGGAGCGCAAGCTCCATCGCACTATCTTCGAGGTCGGCCGGAACATCGAGGCTTTGGCCTTCAACAAGGCGGTCGCCAACCTCTACGAGCTCGCCAATGCCGTCGAGAAGGCGCCGCCCTCCGCCGCCCGCACCCGCGCCGTCGAGACGATGGTCCGGCTGGTCGCGCCGATGGTCCCGCACGTCGCCGAGGAAGCCTGGGCTTCGCTCGGCAAGGAGGGCCTCGTCGCCGACGCCGAATGGCCGGAGGCGGACCCGGCTTTGCTCGTCGACGATCAGGTGACGATCGCGGTTCAGGTCAACGGGAAGCTCCGCGACACACTGATTGCGCCGAAGGGCGCGCCGCGCGAGGACCTGGAGGCGCTGGCGCTCGGCTCGGAGAAGGTCGCCAAGAGCCTCGAAGGCAAGGCGCCGCGAAAGGTGATCGTCGTCCCCGACCGCCTGGTCAACGTGGTCGCCTGATGCGCCCTTCCGCCCTCGCCCTCGGCCTGGCGGCGTCTCTCGCCCTCGCCGGCTGCGGGCTGAGGCCGATCTACGGCGGCGGCGGCGCCGGGCCGGTTGTCCAATCGCTGCGCACGGTCGAGGTCGGGCCGATCCCGGGCCGCGCCGGCTGGCTGGTCCGGACCGCGCTCGTCGACCGGCTCCAGCATCCGGAGGGCGCCACGCCGCGCTACCGGCTCCGTGTCGAGTTGGACGACCGGATCACCGGCTACGGAATCCGCTCCGACGACACCGTCACCCGCGAGCGGCGCACCCTTCGCGCCCGCTATCAGTTGCTGGACGCGGAGCGCGGCACCGTCCTGGTCGACGCGACCGCGGGCTCCGACGCGGGGATCGACGTGGTCAGCTCCGAATATGCGACCGTCGCCGCCGAGCAGACCGCGCTCGAGCGCCTGTCGCAGGACATTGCCGACCAGATCGTCACCCGCCTCGCCCTCTATGCGTCGCGGACGCAGGGCGAGGATCCGGCGCGGTGAAGGCGAACAGGCCGCAGCTCGAGCGGGCCCTCGCCGCCCCCGCCGAGACTCGCTTCTTCCTCTTCCACGGCCCCGACGAGGCGGGGAGCCATGCTCTGGTCGCAGCGCTCGCCAAAGCCGCCGGCGATGGCGCCGAGCGCGTGGACCTGACCGGCGCCGAGCTCCGCGGCGATCCCGCCCGCCTGGCCGACGAGGCCGCCTCCTTCTCCCTGTTTGGCGGCGCGCGCTACATCGTCGTCGAGCCGGCGGGGGACGAGACCCTTGCCGCAGTCGAGGCTCTCCTGGGGGCGCCGGCCAAGGGCAATCCAGTCGCTCTCGTCGCCGGATCGCTCAAGCCGACGTCAAAACTGCTCAAGCTCGCCCTCGCCGCCCCTGACTCCATCGCCTTCGCCTCCTACGTGCCGGAGGGCCGCGACGCCGATCGCCTCGTCGCCGACATGGCGCGCGCCGAGGGCCTCCAGGTCCGGCCGGATCTCGCCCGGCGGATCGCCGACGCCTGCGCCGGCAATCGCGAGCTGATCGCCCAGGAGCTTCGCAAGCTCGCCCTCTATGCGGACGCCTCACCCGAGGCGCCGAGGCCACTCGACCATGACGATTGGGACGCGGTCGGCGCCTCGGCTGAGGAAGGCGATCTCTCCCGGCTCGTCGACAGCGTCGGCTCGGGCAATGCGGCTGCGCTCGAGAGCGAGCTGCTCCGGCTGCGCAGCGAAGGCATTGAAGGCATTCCGCTGATCCGCGCCGTGCTCCGCCGCATGTACCTCCTCGCCCGCCTTCGCGCGGAGGTGGAATCGGGAAATGCAGTCGGCGCCGTCATGGCGTCGCCGTCCGCCAAGTCCGTGTTCTGGAAGGAAAAAGACGCCGTCGCCGGCCAGCTTTCGCGCTGGCGGGCGGACCTAATCGCCAAGAGCGTCGCCCGGCTTCTCGAGGCCGAGCGCCAGGTCAAGATCGGCGGCCTCGGCCCCCTCGCCGCCGACGAGGAATTGTTCGCCATCTGCCGCCAGGCCGCCCGCCTGCGCTAGGCGCGGCTGTCAGATCTTCTCGCCGCTGAGCCGCTGGCAGATCATGTCGAGCTGGTCGAGGCTCGAATAAGCGAGCGTGACCGTGCCGCCCTTGGGGCTGTGCTTGATCCCGACCTTGAGGCCGATCATGTCGCTCAATTGCCGCTCGAGCGCGGCGAGGTCGGCAGCGGCGCCCTTGACCTCGATCCCGCCCATCCGGAGCTGGCGCGGCTTGCCGGCGCGGACAAGCTTCTCGGTCTCGCGGACGGAGAGGCCCCTTCTGACCACCTCGGCGGCAAGCGCCTCGGGATCGGGCGCGCCGATCAGCGCGCGTGCATGCCCCATGCTGAGCGCGCCGGTCGCCACCATCTCCTGCACGGCGTCCGGAAGCTCAAGCAATCTCAATAGGTTGGCGACATGGCTCCGCGACTTGTGGACCAGCCGCGCGAGCGCTTCCTGCGTATGACCATATTCCTCGAGCAGGCGCTTATAGCCCTGCGCCTCCTCAATCGCGTTGAGGTCGCGCCGCTGGATGTTCTCGATGAGCGCGATCTCGAGCGTCTCGGCATCGTCGAACTCGCGGACGATCGCTGGAATCTCGTGAAGCCGCGCCTTCTGCGCCGCGCGCCACCGCCGCTCGCCGGCGACGATCTGGTAGCGGCCGCCATGGGGGCGGACGACGATCGGCTGGATGACGCCTCGGCCGCGGATCGAATCGGCGAGCTCGGCGAGCGCCTCCTCGTCGAAATGGCGGCGCGGCTGGCCGAGATGGGGCTCGATCGACGCGATCGGGATCAGTTGCACTCCGCCGCGAACCGGCTGGGCGCCGTCGACCGGCGCCTCCTGCTGGACCTCGCCGAGCAGCGAGGACAGCCCGCGGCCGAGCCCCGAAGGCCGACGGCGGATCGGGGTCTCGTTCTCGCTCATGCGGCCTCCGCGCGCGCCGGCAGGCGCTGGATGAGCTCGCGGGCGAGCGACATATATGCCTCCGAGCCGAGGCAGCGATGGTCGTAGATCAGGGCTGGGACGCCGTGGCTCGGCGCCTCGGAAAGGCGCACGTTGCGCGGGATCACCGTCTCGAACACCACTTTGCCGAGGCAGGCGCGAACGTCGTCGGCCACTTGCGTGGAGAGCCGGTTGCGGCGGTCGTACATGGTCAATGCGACGCCGAGGATCGACAGCTCGTGGTTGAAGCGGGCACGAACCCGCTCGATCGTCTGAAGGAGCTGGCTCAGCCCCTCGAGCGCGAAGAACTCGGTCTGCAGCGGAACGAGGATTTCGCGTGCGGCGACGAGCGCGTTGACGGTGAGCAGGCCGAGCGAGGGCGGACAATCGATCAGGCAGACGTCCCACCGCCCCGGCTGCACATTGTTCAGCGCGTCGTCGAGAAGATGAGTTCTTCGTTCAAAATCAATGAGTTCGATCTCAGCGCCGGACAGGTCCACGGTCGCCGGAATGAGGTCCAATCGTGGGACTCGGGTGGCGACCACGGCATCATCGAGCCCGCATTGGCCGGTCAGGAGCTCGTAGGAGGAGCTGGCGCGCTGCGAGAGGCCGATGCCGAGGCCGGTCGAGGCATTGCCCTGCGGGTCGAGATCGATGAGCAGCACCTTCCAGCCGGTCGCGGCCAGCGCCGTGGCAAGATTGATCGCGGTCGTCGTCTTGCCGACCCCGCCTTTCTGGTTGGCCACCGCGATCCGGATCATACGCTCTTCCTCTTCACGCCCCGGGCCAGGAGGATCGACGCCTTGGCGTCGGTCAGGCTCGGCTCCAGGCGGAACTCACCCTGCCACGAAGATTCAGCCGCTTCCAGTTCCGCGCGCGCATTTCGACCCTTCGGCAGGACGAACAGAGTCTTTTGTGTGGAGAAACGTGTGGCCAAGTCGAACAGCTTGGGCAGCGGCGCGAAGGCCCGGGCGCTGATCACGTCGAAGGTTCGCCGCGCGACCCGCTCGACCTTGGTGCCGATGATCTCGGTCCGATCGGCGATCCCCAGCGTCTCTGCGGCTCTCCGGATGAAGTCGATCCGCAGCTTTCGCTCCTCGACGAGCGTCACTGGACCTTTGTGAAGTGTGGCGACGATCAGCCCGGGAAAACCGGCGCCCGTTCCAAGGTCGACCCACGACGCCGAGGGCGTCGGGGCCCAGCGGAGGAGCTGAGCGGAATCGAGGATGTGGCGGGTCCACACCGCATCTAGCGTCGGCTTGGAAACCAGGTTCTGACGCTCATTCTCTTCGTGGAGCAGTGCGATGAAGGCATCTAGGCGCTCCATTGTTTCACGTGGAACATTGAACTCACGCTCAACGATATCCCGCGCCTCGATCTCCTCCATCATGCTGCCTTGCGCCGGGCGTGAACTAGGATGGCGCTCAGCGCGGCTGGCGTAATGCCCCGAATCCGCGACGCTGCGCCAAGCGTCGCGGGGCGGGCGCGCTCGAGCCGCTCGGCCATTTCGTTGGAAAGACCGCCGATGGAGCGGTAATCGAGGCTGGGCGGAATTCGAACCGCATCGTCGGCACGCATACGCGCAATCTCCGCGCGCTGCCGCTCGACATAAGGCGCGTAGCGATGATCCTGGACCGCTTCCTCTAGCCGGCTTCGGTTATGCCTACCGAGCGAGGGCGCGAGCCGGACGAGCGCCTCCGTGTCCAGCTCAGGGAAGCGCAGCCATTCGCCGAGGCTGCGCTTGGCACCGGCCTCCCGCACGTCGATCCCCGCCGCCTGGAGCTGGGCACCGCTCCAGACTCCTTCGAGCTCTCGCTCGATCGCCGCGCGCTCCGCCTGGCCTGCGGCGAAATGGGCGCGGCGCTCGGCAGAGACGCAGCCGGCGGCCATTCCGAGCGGGGTCAGGCGCGCCTCCGCATTGTCCGCGCGCAGGCGGAGCCGGTATTCGGCTCGAGCCGTTAGCATCCTGTACGGCTCGGTCACACCCTGCAGGACAAGGTCGTCGATCATCACGCCCAGATAGGACTCGGTGCGATCGAAGAGGATCGGTGCCCGCCCGCCGGCCCAAGCGGCTGCGTTGATTCCGGCGACCAGCCCCTGTGCTGCCGCCTCCTCATAGCCGGTGGTGCCGTTGATCTGGCCGGCGAGGTAGAGGCCCTCCACGTCGCGCACCGCGAGGGTCGAATCGAGGATCCGCGGGTCGACATGGTCGTACTCGACGGCATAGCCCGGCTGCAGGATCTCGGCCCGTTCGAGGCCCTCCATGGACCGCACCATCTCCAGCTGGACGTCATCGGGGAGCGAAGTGGAAATGCCGTTAGGATAGATGGTGGAGTCGTCGAGGCCCTCAGGCTCGAGGAAGATTTGGTGACCGTCGCGGTCGGCGAAGCGATGAACCTTGTCCTCGATCGAGGGGCAGTAACGCGGGCCGGTGCCGCTGATCTCGCCTGCGAAGAGCGGCGAGCGATCGAGCGAGGCGCGGATGATCTTGTGGGTGCGGGGATTGGTCCGAGTGACGGCGCAAAAGAGCTGCGGCGCCACGCGGCCCGGTCCCATCGGCGACATCGTCCATGGCTCGGCGTCCGATTCCTGTCGCTCGAGCCCGGCCCAATCGATCGTCCGGCCGTCGAGGCGCGGCGGGGTTCCAGTCTTCAGTCGGGCCAACGGGAGCCCCAGCGTCCGAAGTTGCGCGGCGAGCGCAGTTGCAGCGCGCTCGCCCACGCGCCCGCCGGCGCAACTGGTCATGCCGAAATGGAGCTTGCCACCCAAAAAGGTCCCGGTGGCGAGAATCACCGCTTTGGCCATGACCCGACGTCCGGAGATCTCGATGCCCGACACCCGGCGGCCGTCGAGAAGCAGCGCCTCGGCTTCACCCTCGACGACGACGAGATTCTCCTGCGCAGCTACCATTCCCTGGATTGCAGCCCGGTAGCGCTTCCGGTCGGCTTGAATCCGCGGCCCCCGCACGGCGGCGCCCTTGCTCGCGTTGAGCATGCGATAATGGATTGCCGCATGGTCGGCCGCGCGGGCCATCAAGCCATCCAGCGCATCGACCTCGCGGACCAAATGGCCCTTGCCGAGCCCGCCGATGGCCGGGTTGCAGGACATCACCCCGATCTGGTCACGCGAGAAGCTGACGAGCGCTGTGGACGCGCCCATTCGCGCGGCCGCCGCTGCTGCCTCGACGCCAGCATGCCCGCCGCCCACCACGATGATGTCGAAAATCTCGCTCACGGCCGCCAGATAGGTCGATGTTCCACGTGGAACAATCATTTCCCGATGCAGAAGCGCCCAAACAACGCATCCAGCATGCTCTCGACCCCGGCCCGCCCGGTGAGCCGGTCGAGGGCAACCCGAGATCGACGCAGTCCTTCTGCGGAAATCAACGGGTCGTGCGCTGCCGCGGCATCCGTCAGCCCGCGCTGCGCCTCGGCCAGCGCCTCGCGTTGCCGGCGATTGAGCGCCACGTCGCAAACCTGAGGCAGAATTTGAGTCGAGCGATGAATCAGAATTCGGGTCAGCTCCTCCAGGCCGGCTCCCGTCACAGCGGAGACGGAGAGATCGGCGGCAACGTCAGCGCCATTCAGGTCGCTCTTCGAATGTACCTTGAGCGCGCCGGCCGGTGCCTCGCCGGGCTCGCCCAGCCACAGAAGGATATCGGCGGCCTCGACATGGCGCCGCGCGCGATCGATTCCGATCACCTCGATCTCATCGCCGGATTCACGCAGGCCGGCCGTGTCGATCAACAGGAAGGGAACGCCACCGATGGCCACAGGCGCCTCGATGACGTCGCGAGTCGTGCCGGGCACCGCGGAGGTGATTGCCGCATCGCGTCCCGCTAACACGTTGAGAAGACTCGACTTACCGGCATTGGGCGGACCCGCGATGACCACTCGGACGCCCTCTTTCAGACGCTCCGCACCGGGCCGCGCGAGCCATCGTTCGAGTTCCTTGGCCAATGCGCTGATCCTGACCGCCGTATCGCGCGTTGCCCGGTCCTGGACGTCGCCCTCGTCCTCGAAGTCGAGTTCCGCCTCCACCTCGGCGGCCAGAGCAAGCAGCCGCGCCTGCCACGTCTCGACCTGCCGGCTGAGCGCACCGCCAGCGAGGTTCAGCGCAGCCCGCCGCTGCACCTCGGTCTCGGCTTCGAGCAGGTCGGCAAGCCCCTCCGCCTCGGCGAGATCGATGCGGCCGTTCTCGAAAGCGCGGCGGGTGAACTCGCCCGGCTCCGCTGCCCGGAGCCCGTCCATTTCGGCCAAGGCGGCCAGCACCGCCGCGACCACCGCCCGGCCACCGTGGAGATGGAGCTCCGCCACATCCTCGCCGGTCGCGCTCGCGGGGCCTGGGAAGCGCAGCACCAGAGCCCGGTCCAGAAGCGCACCGTCGCGCCTCAGGGTCGCGAGCCGCGCCGTCCGCGGCTCCGGCAGGTTCCCCGTCAGCGCCTCAAGCGCCGCATCCGCGCGCGGGCCGCTCACGCGCACCACCGCCACCGCAGCCGGCGGCGCGCCCGATGAGAGCGCGTAGATCGTGTCGCGGACGGCCCCGGTCACCGCGGCCGCGCACCTTCCAGCATCTGGCGCCACAGGTTCATCCCCGCCTCGCTCATCGGTCCCCAGGCTTTCGCCATCTCCGCGAACGTCTCCGCGCTCGGCCCGTCGGCGACCGCAGCCTTCATCTTCTCGACATAGGCGTCGTGGACCGGTGTCAGATCGGGAAGTCCCATGAATCGCCGCGCCTCTTCGGGCGTGCAGTCGATGTCGATCGTCACCTTCATGGCCTCTCCTTTCCGATGCTTCCCCGCCGCTCTATAGGCGCGGTGACGGAGATTAGGGAGACAAGCCATGCCGAAGATCCAGATCGACACGCTCGAAGGCGACGCCCGCTTCGACGCCTATCTCGCCGAGCCGGAAGGGGAGCCGCGCGGCGCGATCGTCGTCATCCAGGAGATTTTCGGAGTGAATGAGGGCATCCGCCGCAAGGCCGACCATTGGGCAAGCCTCGGCTATCTCGCCATCGCGCCGGACCTGTTCTGGCGGCTCGAGCCGGGCGTCGAGCTCGATCCGGACGTGCCGGAGCAGTTCCAGCAGGCGCTCGGCCTGATGAACCAGTTCGACCAGGATCAGGGAATCGCCGACATCGAGGCGACGATCCGCGCCGCCCGCGAGCGGCTCCCCGAGGGGGGCAAGGTCGGCGCGGTCGGCTACTGCCTCGGCGGCCGGCTCGCCTACATGACCGCGGCGCGCACCGACGTCGACGCAAGCGTCGGCTATTATGCGGTGGGCCTTCCCAACATCCTCCACGAGAAGCACGCCATCGCCAATCCGCTGATGCTCCACATCGCCGGCGCCGACCATTTCGTCGATGCGGAGCAGCAGAAGGCGATGCACGAGGGCCTGGACGACCATCCGCGAGTCACGCTCCACGATTACCCCGGCGAGGATCACGGCTTCGCCGCCGAGATGGGCAAGCGCCGCAGCGAAGAGGCCGCCCGGCTCGCCGACAGCCGGACGGAGGCCTTCTTCGCCGAGCATATCGGGTGAGCGCCTACGCCGTCCTGATCGAGCGCGCCGGCGGGCCGGAGGTCCTGCAGGTGCGCGAGATCGAAGTGCCGCAGCCGGGGCCCGGTGAGCTGCTGGTGCGGCACGAGGCGGTCGGCCTGAACTTCATCGACACCTATCACCGGACAGGCCTTTACCCGGTTACCCTCCCCTCCGGGCTCGGCAACGAGGCTGCGGGCGTCGTGGAGGCGGTCGGCGCGGGCGTGACTGCCTTCGCGCCCGGCGACCGGGTCGGGACCTTCACCGGCCCCCTCGGCGCCTATTCCACGCATCGTATCGTCCCGGCCGAGCGCGCGGTGAAGCTGCCGGCCGGAATCTCGGCCGAGGACGCTGCGGCGGTGATGCTGAAGGGCACGACCGCGGAATATCTGATCGAGCGCTGCGCCCGGGCGCAGCCGGGCCAGACCGTGCTGGTCCACGCCGCGGCTGGCGGTGTCGGATCGATCCTGGTGCCCTGGCTAAAGGCGGTCGGGGCCGCCGTGATCGCCCACGCGGGATCGGCGGAGAAAGCGGAGATCGCGAGCCGGCTGGGCGCCGACCGTTCCCTCTGCGGACCAATGGAGTCGTTGGCGCTGGACGTGCGCGCGATCACCGAGGGGCGCGGCGTGGACGTGGTGTTCGACGGCGTCGGCGCGGCGAGCTGGCAGGCGTCGCTGGGCGCGGTCGCGCGGCGGGGGCTGATCGTCAGCTACGGCAACGCCTCGGGGCCAGTGCCGCCCTTCTCGGCGCTGGACTTGCTCCGCGCCGGCTCGATCTTCGTCACCCGCCCCACGCTCGCGGACTATGCGGCTACGCCCGAAGAGATGCGCGCCTCTGCCGAGCGCCTGTTCGAGATGATGGAGCAAGGCGTCGTGAAAGCCGAGATCGGCCAGCGATTCCCGCTCCGCGATGCCGCCGAGGCCCACCGCGCCCTGGAATCCAGGGCGACGATAGGCTCGACGATCCTGATCCCGTAACTCAGCGGGCGCCCGCTGGCGCCTACTGGTTCATCGAGGCGAAGAAGTCCTCGTTGGTCTTCGAATCCTTCATCTTGTCGAGAAGGAACTGCATCGCGTCGACGGTGCCCATCTGCATCAGGATCCGGCG
>JAEWCW010000151.1 GCA_023390415.1 Pseudomonadota bacterium
GTCCCTGGGGACCCCCCGGCCTCCGCTTCACATGGCAGCAGCGTTCAGCTCAAAAAATATGCCCGGGCAGGCCGTTGCGGCGATGAAGCCACCGCCCCCCGCGGGCGAGGCGGCCTATAGCCGCGACGCCAATATGGGTCAACGGGGGAGATTGTGAAGGGGCGCGGGGGCAACATGAAACGCGTTTTCTCGCGAAAATGCGCGCGTCCTATTGTGCATGCCGCGCATGCGTGTCCACGACCTCGACGCGCCGTCTCTGCTGAAGCTAGGCTGTCGCAAAACAGCCGAGGAGGACACGGATGGCGCAATCGAGGCTCTGCCCGAAATGTGAAGGGACGATGATCGAGGGCTATGTCGCCGATCAGGGCCATGGCAGCGTCACCCTGCCCCAGTGGCGCGAGGGCGAGCCGCGGCGGAGTATCTGGGTCGGGCTGAAGCTCGGCGGGACCAACCCGATCGAGATCGCGACGTGGCGCTGCAGGCGCTGCGGCTTCCTGGAGAATTACGCGGTGGAGTGAATGCGCTTAACCGCGCCTTAGGACGGATCGCCTAGACCCGCTGGCAGATGCTGCGGAGGGGCGCATGCAGGCTTTGCGTTACGACCGGACGAAGCTGATCCTGTGGGCGGTGGCGGGCACTTTGCTGCTCGCCCTGTTCGTGTGGATGTTCCTCAACGCCGACCTGTTCACCGGATCGCGGCGCGGGCGCTTCCTGGCGACCGGAATCGGCCATTGGATCTTCATGCCGCTACTGATCGGCGTGTTCGGCGCCTTCGCCTGGCGGTCGGCCGCGCTTGCGATGGGCTCGCTGGAGGCGATCAGCTGCACCAAGACCGCTTTGATCGTGACCAGCATGTGGGGGCGCCGCCGGATTCCCTGGCACGAGCTGTCCGACATCGTCCTCGAGACGGCGGGGGGCCAGCCCAACCTCGCCTTCCGCACGCGCAGCCGCAGCCTGTTCGGCCGGACGGCGGCGCGCGTCCCGCTGAAGCTGACCGAACTCCATCCCTCGCGGACCGGCGAGCTGATCGATTCGATCCTGTCGATGCGGGGCCGGGTCGCGCCCGAGGCGACGGCAGCCGCAGTCGCCGAGGCTGCGGTGCCCGGCGCGCGCGGCTTCGATCCCGACGAAGCGCTGGCACGCTACCTCGCCCGCAAGGCGGCCGACGGCGAAGGCGAGGTGCCGCAGCCGCACCCCCAGCCCCAGCTTCACACCCCGCCGCGGCCGACCTTCGGGCGCAAGGGGCTCTGACCGTCGGTCAGTAGGGCGCCGAATCGCAGCGCAGGCTCGCCACCACGAAGAGCCCGAGCACCACCATGCCGACGAGCATGGCCAGGCCCAGCAGCGTCCTTCTGTCGAGCCCGAGCACCGCATCATCCACCAGCCAGTCCACCGCCCAGATGAGGCCGGCGGCGATCGGCAGCATGATCAGATAGGCGTCCGACATGGCCGCATCATGGGCCGGACGGCGGCCCTCGCGCTAGTCCTCGCCCCCGGAACGCGGCCCGGGCAGGCTCGTTGTCGGGGGAAAGGGAGCAGAAGATGAAAGGCTATGTCGACGACATCGAGCGGGCGACGCTCGAGAATGAGGATTTCCGCCGGGTGCTCTACACCGGCAAGCACATCCAGCTGGTGGTGATGACGCTGCCCCCGGGCTGCGACATCGGCGAGGAGGTGCACGAGGACCGCGACCAGTTCTTCCGGATCGAGGAGGGCCAGGGCACGATCTACATCGACGGGCAGGCCAACAGGGTCGAGAACGATTTCGGCGTCATCGTGCCCGCCGGCGCCCGCCACAATGTCGTCAATGACGGCGATGCGCCGCTGAGGCTCTATACCATCTATGGCCCGCCCGAGCATCGCGACGGAGTCGTCCACGCGACCAAGGAGCAGGCCGAGCGCGACCACGACAACGACCATTGGGACGGCGAGACGACGGAATAGAGGCTCAGCCGGTCTCGCCGCCGATCTCGCGAAGGCGGTTGCGCAGGGCGCGGAGCGTGCCGAGCGCTTGCGAAGAGCCGCGCTGATCGAGCCTCAGGATCAGCCCGCAGCCGGGCGCGACGCAGCGGAAGGCGTGGCGGATCAGGAGATCGTCGAGGCTGATCTCGATCCGCGCGCCGCAGTCCGGGCAGGCGACGCCGCCCACCGCGCCGCCGCCGCCCTTCGTAGTCCGCCGGACGTCAGGGCCGATCATGCCGCGGGGCCCGCCGGCGGAAGCGCCAAGCGCACCGAATGGCGCCGCGGCGCGCCCTCGGCGGCGGGGGCGGTGCCGTGGACGACCAGGGCCAGGGCCGTGCCCTCGCGGACGTCGGCGATGGCAAGTTTGACCCGGCCGCCGACCCGCTCGCGCCCAATCCGGCGAATCGGATCCGATGGCTTGGCCTCGAAGGCGCCGGCCGGCTCCGCCGCATAAGCAAGCGCAAGCCCCTCCGCACCCACCTGGGCCGGATCGGGCGCGATCTCGATCTCCACGGCGATGCTCTGTCCCTGGGCCAGGCGGGCGGGAAGCTCGCTGCTGATCGTGGCGGCGAACAGAGGCGCCGGCCCGCCGGCTGCGGCATCGATCCGGCGGCTCATCCCCCCTTGGGTCTCGGCGATCATGTCGAGAAAGCCGGCGGGAAGATCGATCTGCCTGAGCACCATCTCGACCTCGAGATTGCCGCCGCCGACCGACATGCCGCCTGCGCCTGCAAACTCGGTCCCCGCAGGACCGGAGGCGGGCGCGATCCGCGCCTTCAGCTGGACGGCCCGGCGCGGCACGATCTCGGCGACCTTGGGACGGACGCCGCCCGAAGGCGGCGACGGGGGCACCGGCCCCCCGGGCGGCGGCGGCGGGGGCTCGGGCGTCGGCGGATCGGCGGTCAGCGCGAGCGAGAAGCGGATGTTCGCGCTGTCGATTGTCACCCCGCCAAGCGGGATCATCTGCAGCAGCGGCAAGCTGATCTCGCGTCGCTCGACGCCGGCCGAGGTGGCGCGCTCGGCGACGAAGCTAATCGTCCTCAGGCGCCGAGGCGCCGATGGATCGGCATCCGGCGCCGCCGGTTCGAAGGCGAAGCGGTCAAGCAGCTCGAAGAAGGTCGCGGCGGCATCGGCCTGGGCATCGTTCATCGCGACGATCGGCGCCGCGAGCAGCTGGTCGAGATCGGCGTCACCGGCCATCGGCCGCTCCCCGGGTGGCTGGCGACGCCTCCAGGCCCGCCGGCCGGAACGTCACGATCAGCTCGGCCGCGCCGGCGAAGCGGATACGGACCGGGACCAGCGGCAGCGGGCTTGCAGCGAGCGCCGGGGCTGCAATCCGAAGAGCACCGCGCACCGCGCGCTCCAGCTCCGCCGAGGTCAGCGCCGCGTGCGGGATGTCGCTTGCCATGGCGTCATGCTGGGAAGACCGTCACCGTGCGAGTCTCGGTGACAGGGGCGGCGCCCGCGGTCCCGGTCGGAGTCGCCGTGATGGTGATCGCGACCTCCTGCGGCAGAGCGGTAATGTCTATGTTTGCGTCCTTGGCCAGGCTCACGGTCGCCGGATTGGCGGGCGTGGTCGGCAGGGTCGCGGTCAGGATTCCCGGCGGGGCGACCGCCACGCCCAGCGAAAAGTCCTCGGGATCGCCCAGATCGTTGAGTGCGATGACCGTGAAATTCTCGGTGAGCGCCTCGGTCTTCGAGACGGTGACGCTGCCCGGGAGGCCGAACACCTGGATCTGGCTGCCCTCGGGCCGGTTCGAAATCCCGTCCTGGAGGATGTTGAGGATCTGGGCCATCCCCTGGGGAAGCCCAGCCTGCGAGGCGTGGACATGGACGTCCATCGTATATTCGACCGAATATTTGGATTCCTGGCTCGCCTTGGAATCCTTCTTGGCGGAATAGCTTGCATCGACCGCGACCGAGGCGCCGAAGCCGCGGGTTCCCCAGCGCGCGCTCGCCTTCACCGCGACCTTGGCCTCGGTCGAGCTCGATTCCTCGCTCGCCTGCTGGGCGGAGGCGGCGATCCGCGCCTTGAAATCGATATCGACCGTCTCGATGACGATGAACGGGATCGGCACGACCGTGAGGATCGGCACGCGCAGCCGCCGGAAGGCGCCGGTCCCGTCCTGATAGCTGAACTCGACGTTGATTGCCTCGAGCTTGCCGTTGACCTCCTGCAGGCCGACCGAGCGGATGAAGTCGACCGTGGTCTTGGCGGCAAGCGCCTGCGCCTCGATCGAGGCGGTCAGCGGGCCGCCGATGATGTTCTTGAACGGAAGCGCGGACAATTGTCCGAGCGCGACATTCCCTGCAGACGTGTCGAGCGCTGCCATGAGCCCCTCCCCCTTGCGACCGCCCAGCATCGCACGGATCGCCGGCTTCGGCGGGAGAGTCTCATCCGATATGGAGTGGAATCGGAGTCAGGCGACGGGGGCGCTCACGCCCGGCGGCGACCGTCCTCGACATAATGGGGCTCGCCGCGTTCGCGCAGGGCCTCATAGTGGACGAGGGCCGGCTCCGGGCCGAACTGGGCCGGACGGCCGCCGCGGAAGGCCCATTCGCCGCGGTCGCAATCCTGCGCGCGGACATAGCCGTTGATGTAGAAGCGCCTGAGGTGGCTGGAGCGGTTGACCCCGGAGCCATGGACCAGGAATGGGCTCCACAGAGCGAAGTCGCCGGGCTCGAGCTCGAGCTCGACGACGTCCGCCGGATCGAGGGAGACTGCGGCAAGCGCCGCATCGTTCATCGCCGTTCCGAGCACCTGGCTGCTGCAATCCAGCGGGAGGGCGCCGCGGAGATGGCTGCGCGGGATGAAGCGCATGCCGCCGGATTCGGGGCCGTGCGGATCCATTGCCAGCCCGGTCTGGACATAGGAGGCGCCGAGATTGCGATAGGCGCTCTCGGGAAGCCGGAAGCGCGAATCCTGGTGCCAGGCGAACTCGCCCGGCGCGTTCGGCGCCTTCCAGTGGATCTGGTTGATGATCTGCTTGAGGTCGCGCCCGATCAGCGGCTCGAGCAAGGCGAGGATGCGCGGATCGAGGCGGACCGCGTTGAGCTCCGGCCGGTGATAGGAGAACCATTGCGCCATCCGAACCCAGGGCGCGCCGCCCGGGCCGGGCTTGACGTCGTAGAAGAGGTTGCCATGGCGGAAGCTGCGGCCGTGGCCAGCGGCCTCGTCATGGACCTTGTCCGAAGCGGCGGCGATCGCGGCGATCTCGTCCGGCGCGAACAGCTTACGGACGATCGCATAGCCCTCGCGCCGATAGTGGGCGACATGATCGCCCGAGGACGCGCCACTCGACGCCTTGGACTGCCGGCCGTACATGCCCGTCTCCCAACTCGTGCCGACAGGGTATCCGGAGGCGGATGCGGTTGCGATACCTATGTTTTGTCAGCGCTGCCCAGATTTCGAATAGGGGCGGATGCTATGGGCCGGCCTAGGCGAGCGGATCGTGGCCCCAGTTCATAAGGGCGTAGCGCCAGCGGGAGGTGACGATGTTGGCGGGCTCCTGGGCTCGGTGGCGGCGGACGTAGCCGATTGCCTTGCGCATCAGCCGGTAATCGTCGTCGGTAAGGGCGCCAGGCGCCATGCGCAGGATCGCGGCGAGCCGGCGGCCCGCCTGACGGCCGACCGACTCGGCCTCGCCGGGGCGGACGAAGCCGACCTTGCGGCTCTCGTCCGTCTCGAGCCAGGCCTCGAGCGCGTCCGCATCCATATTGCACTGCGCCGCGAACGCAGCTCGGATCCGCGCTTTGTCCTCGTCGGTCATGGGCGCAGGGGAACCTCAGTAATGCAGGGCCCGTCCGTAGGCGTCGAGGACGCTCTCGTGCATCATCTCGCTGAGCGTGGGGTGCGGGAAGACGGTGTGCATCAGTTGCTCTTCCGTCGTTTCGAGCTGGCGGGCGATGGCGTAGCCCTGGATGAGCTCGGTGACTTCGGCGCCGACCATGTGGGCGCCTAGTAGCTCGCCGGTCTGGGCGTCGAAGACGGTCTTTATGAAGCCCTCGGCCTCGCCGAGGGCGATCGCCTTGCCGTTGCCGATGAAGGGGAATTTGCCGACCTTGACCTCGTGGCCGGCCTCCTTGGCCTTGGCCTCGGTCAGGCCGACGCTGGCGACCTGAGGCCGCGAATAGGTGCAGCCTGGGATGTTCCAGGTCTCGAACGGGTGCGGCTTCTGGCCGGCGATCGCCTCGACGCAGACGATGCCCTCGTGGCTGGCCTTGTGGGCGAGCCAGGGAGGGCCGGTGACGTCGCCGATCGCGTAGATGCCCTCGACATTGGTGCGGCCATAGCCGTCGACGACGATATGGCCGCGATCCGTCTTCACGCCGAGCGCCTCGACGCCGATATTCTCGGTGTTCGGCACGATTCCGATGGCGACGATGGCGTGGCTATACTCCTCGACCGCGCCGCCCCTGAGGGTCGCCTTCACCCCCTTCGGGCCGCTCTCGAGCTTCTCGACGCCCGAGGAGGCGTGGATCTTCATGCCCTGCTTGGTGAGCGCCTTGTGCATGAAGGCGCTGACCTCCTCGTCCTCGACGGGGAGGATCCGGTCGAGCATCTCGACGATGGTGACCTCGGCGCCCATGTCCGAATAGAAGCTCGCGAACTCGACGCCGATCGCGCCGGAGCCGATGACGAGAAGCTTGGTCGGCATGTCCTTCGGGACCATGGCGTGGCGGTAGGTCCAGATGCGCTCCCCGTCGGCCTTGGCGAAGGGCAGGTCGCGGGCGCGGGCGCCGGTGGCGACGATGATATGCTTGGCCTGCAATTCCTTGTCGCCGACCTGGAGCTTGCCCTTGCCCAGCAGCTTCCCCTCGCCTTCGACGACCGTCACCTTGTTCTTCTTCATCAGCCCCTTGACGCCCATGTTGAGCTGGCCCGCGACCTTGCGGCTGCGGTCGACGATCTTGGCGAGGTCGAAGCCGGTCTTCTCGGCGCTGAGGCCGTAGGCGGAGGCGTGGGTGAGATAATGGTTGATCTCGGAGGTGCGGAGCAAAGCCTTGGTCGGGATGCAGCCCCAGTTGAGGCAGATGCCGCCAAGCTTCTCGCGCTCGACGATCGCCACCTTCAGGCCGAGCTGGCTTGCGCGGATCGCCGAGACGTAGCCGCCCGGGCCGGAGCCGAGGACGATGAGATCATAGGTGTCAGGCATATATTAGTCCCGTCCATAAGCCGATGATTGCCAGGCAGCCGAAAGCACAAGCACGGCTTACCCACGCCCGAGCGCTGACCGCTGCGATGAATACGAGTGCGAGAGGAACCGCTGTGAGGAGCAGGACCAGTCCGACGCCCCGCAGCGCCTGCCCTGTCGTCATCACCCCAGGCATCATCGCGAATATGATGAGCGAGAACACCAGGCCGATCAGGAACTCTACGCTCCCCAGCCCCATCGCGACTGCCTGCGAAAGGCGCATGTCACGTGAGGCGCCCTCAGCCACGGAGCGATCCCTCTAGCCGCTCTCCCTTGGCGGGAGAGTGGTGCATTACGCGATCATCCCCAGCGGGCTTTCGACCAGGCGCTTGAAGGCCTGCATCAGGCGGGCGCCGTCGGCGCCGTCGATGGCTCGATGGTCGAAGCTGCCGGTGGCGGACATGATGGTCGCGATCTGGAGGCTGTCGTCGATGACGTAGGGGCGCTTCTCGCCGGCGCCGATCGCCATGATCATCCCCTGCGGCGGGTTGATCACCGCATCGAACGCCTTGATCCCGAACATGCCCATGTTCGAGATCGAGGCGGTGCCGCCCTGATATTCGTGGGGCTGCAGCTTGCCTTCCTTGGCGCGGCCGGCGAGCTCGACCATCTCCTTGGAGATGGCGCTGAGGCTCTTGTTGCCGGCATCGACGATGATCGGGGTGATCAGGCCGTTCGGGATCGACACGGCGACCGAGATATCGGCGCGGCTGTACTTGATGAGATTGTCCGGGGTGAACGAGACGTTGCACTCGGGCACCTCGGTCAGGGCAACCGCGAGCGCCTTGATCAGCATGTCGTTGACCGAGAGCTTCACGCCGCGCGCCTCGAGGCCCTTGTTGAGCTCGCCGCGGAGCTTGAGCAGAGCGTCGAGGCGGATGTCGACGGTGAGATAGATGTGCGGAATCGTCTGCTTGGCCTCGGTGAGGCGGCGGGCGATGGTCTTGCGCATGTTCGAGAGCTTGACCGACTCGTGCGGGATCTCGGTCTCGAACGGCGCGGCCGGAGCTGCGGGAGCGGCAGGCGCAGCAGCGACGGCGGGCGCTGCTGCCGGGGCCGGGGCCTTGGGCTTGCCGGCGGCGGAGTCGACATCGGCCTTGACGATCCGGCCGCCCGGGCCGGAGCCGGTCAGGCCGGAGAGATCGATGCCCTGCTGCTCGGCGAGGCGGCGGGCGAGCGGGCTCGCCTT
>JAEWCW010000177.1 GCA_023390415.1 Pseudomonadota bacterium
CCTGGAAGAACGGCTCGTTGATCGTCACCGCCTTGATCGCGGCGATGCGCTCGTCCTTCACCAGCTCCTCGACGCGATCGACGAGGAGCATGGGATAGCGGTGCGGCAGCGCCGCCATCACCCGACGAATGTCGAGGAGGGCGGCGCCGCCGCGGCCTTGATCGCTCATCAGCGGCCCTGCGGGCGCTGCTGCTGCGGCTGGGCCGGCTGCGCCGGATTCGTCGCCGCCGGCTGGGCGGCTTGCGGCAGCGGCGTGACGTTGACGCTCGGAAGCTGCGCGTTGAGCGCGGTCAGCACGGCGTCGGTAACGTTGATCGCGCCGGCATGGGCGAGCGTCGCATTGACGTCCAGGGCGAGGTTGGCGCCGCGCTGGGTCATCACCTGGTTGATGATCGGGTTGAGCCGGGTGTTGATCTGCTGGAGCACGTGCGCCTGGGTCGAGCGGATGTTCTGCTCGAGCCGGGCGAGCTCCTGGTTCGCGGCCTGCTCGCGCTGCTGGAGCGACTGGACGCGGGTCTGGAGGGCCTGCTCGGCCGTGGTCCGCGCGGTGCCGGTCTGGTTACGCGCGGCGGCGGCGGCCTGCTCGATCGACTGGGCTTCGGTCTGGATCGGCTGGCCGAGCTGCTGGGCGCGCTGCTGGGCCGAGGTGATCATCCCCTGGAGGGTGGTCTGGGCGGCGCGGCAGGCGTTGCACTCGCGATAGACACGGTCACTGTCGACCACCACCACGGTGGCGGCAGGCGCGCGCTGCGCGATCGCGGTCGCCGGCACGGCGATCGATAGCGCCACGGCGGCGCCGGTGAGGAATTTCTTCATTAGAATGCGGTCCCTACGTTGAAGCTGAACAGCTTGGTGTCGTCACCTTCCTGACTAAGCAGGGCGTGAGCTATATCGACCCTGAACGGGCCGAAAGGCGAATTCCAGTTGACGCCGAAGCCGATCGACAGGCGCGGGCTCGGCGTGTTGCCGAGGAAGCGCTCCTGGAAGGGCGACAGCTCGTTGGCGATGAGCGTGGTGCCGGTCGGGCAACCCGTCGCGTCTCCCGGAATGGTCGAGATCACGCCGGCCGTCGTCGAGCACTGGCGAAGACCGTCGGCGCTCAGGATCGGGCGGATCAGGTCCGGATGGCCCGGCGGGAGGTCGAGCAGGGTCGGCCGGCGGACGCCCCACAGGGCACCCACGTCGATGAACACGGACGGGCGCAGGCCGAGCTGGCGCGCGCTCTCACCGAGCGGAATGTCGACCTCGGCGCGGGCGAGATAATAAGCCCGGCCGCCGAGTGAATCATCGATGATCTGGCGGCGGTCGGTGACCAGCACCGGATTGCCCTGGGCGTCCGTGGTGTAGGGCGGGCGCTGGATGCGCGGGCCGACGCCGCGAATGTCGAAGCCGCGGATCTGCGGCTCGCCGAGGAAGAAACGGTCGATCAGCCGGACCGGGTCGACGCCCGGAGCGCCAGAATCGAAACTGTGGATATAGCCGCCCTCGACGGTGGTTCCGAGCACGAAGCGGCCGAACAGCCGCTGGTAGCGCGACGCGCTGATACGGGTGCGCAGATAATGGACGTCGCCGCCGAGGCCGGCGAAATCCTGGCTGAGCAGCGCCCTCGTGCCGCGGGTCGGCCGAAGCCGGTTGTCGAGGGTGTCGTGGAGCAGCGAATAGCCGATCGTCGAGGTCAGCCGGTTGCCGATCGCGTCGCAGAGATAGCGGCCGGCAAGCAGAGGGTCGCAGACCTGGCTGCCGTCGGCGAGCGTGCGGAAGAAGAGCTCGCGCGAGAGACCGACCTCGTCGTAGCTGAGCCCGTAGCGCAGCGCGAGCGACATGTTCTCGGTGAGCGGGACGCCGGCGCGGATCTGGCCGCCGGTGCTGACCTGCTCGTAGGTCGTCTGGCGGCTCTGGCCGAAGAAGTTGAAGCTGTTGAGATCGCGCCGATAGATGTCGAAGCCGACCGCGACGTTGCGCCCGAACAGATAGGGTTCGGTGAAGCCGAGCTCGGCGGACTTGGAATAGCTCGAATAATTGACCGCCGCGCGCAGCTCCTGGCCGCGGCCGCGGAAGTTGCGCTGACGGATCGAGAGATTGACTAGGAAACGCTCGAGGCTCGAGAAGCCTGCCGAGACCTGAAGCTCGCCGGTCGAGCGCTCCTCGACGTCCACGCCGAGAACGACCCGGTCGGGACCCGAGCCCTGCTCCTGATCGATCTCCAGATTCTCCTGGAAGAAGCCCAGCGACTGGATGCGGTCGCGCGAGCGGCGCACACGCACCGAGTTGAACGGGTCGCCCTCGGCAAGCCGGAACTCGCGGCGGATGACCTCGTCGCGGGTGTTGGTGTTGCCGTTGATGTTGATCCGTTCGACATAGACGCGCGGCGCCTCGGCGACCTGGAAGGTCACCGACATCGTCAAATTCTCGCGATCGCGCTGATAGCGCGGCCGGACGTCGGCGAAGGCGTAGCCGAACAGGCCGGCGGTCTCGTTGAGGCGGGTGACCGTGTCCTCGACGGCGCGGGCATTGTACCAGTCGCCGGCCTGCATCGGGACGATCCGGCGCAGGTCTTCGGAGCGGAAGTCGCGGATGTTGCTCTCGACGTTGACTTCACCGAAGCGGTAGCGCGGCCCTTCCTCCACCACATAGGTGATGATGAAGTCGCGCCTGTCCGGCGTGAGCTCGGCGACCGCCGAGACGACGCGGAAGTCCGCATAGCCCTGGGTCAGATAGAATTGGCGCAGCTTCTGCTGGTCGTAGGCCAAGCGATCCGGATCGTACGTGTCCGACGAGGAGAAGATCCGGTAGAAGGCGGCTTCCTGCGTGGCCATCTCGCCGCGCAGCCGGCTGTCCGAGAATTGCTCGTTGCCGATGATGTTGATGCGCCGAACCTTGGACGCCGGCCCCTCGTTGATCTCGAAGACGACGTCGACGCGGTTCTGATCGAGCTGGATGATCTGCGGCTCGACGGTCGCGGCGAAGCGGCCCTGGCGGCGGTAAAGCTCGATGATGCGTGCAACGTCGGCACGGGCGCGCGAGCGGGTGAAGATCTGGCGCGGGGCGAGCCGGATCTCGGGATTGATCTTGTCGTCCTTGATACGGCGATTGCCCTCCAGGACGATGCGGTTGATCACCGGATTCTCGCGGACCTGGATGACGATCTCGCCGGTATCGACGCCGCCGATCTGGGCATCGGCAAACAACTCGGTCGCGTAGAGATCGCGAAGCGCCTGGTCGATGCGCTCGCGGTCATAGGCCTGGCCGGCGCTGAGGCCCGAATAGGAGATCACCGTCTCGGGTTCGAGGCGCTGGCTGCCCTCGACCCGGATGGAGCGGATGACCTGCGTCGCCTCGGGGGCGGCAGCGGGCACGGCCGCCGGCTGCTGCGCCGTCGGCTGGGCGGTCGCCTGGCCGTAAGCGGGCGCAGCGATGCCGCCGAGCATCGTGCCGACGAGTAGCGCGGCATGGAGCCGACGCCGGGTGGTGGTTGCCTTGTTCGCTTTCACGCGTCCCCGCTTAACTTTTTGGGCCGCCCTCAGGCGGTCGTTTCCCTGCTATTCCTGCCCTGCCCCAACATGGTCAGCCGATCAACCCGCCAAGCCTCTGCCAGACGCCAAAAGACGCCAGGTCGTTGAAGGTCACGAAGACCATCAATGCGAGAAGCGCGGCCAGACCGGTCCTGAACGCCCATTCCTGGGTCTCCGGCGCGAGCGGTTTCCGGCGGACGCCTTCGATCATGTAAAAGAGGAGATGGCCGCCATCGAGCATCGGGATTGGCAAGAGGTTGATGAATCCCAGATTAATTGAAACCAGCGCCATGAACAGCATGAAGGCGCCAAAGCCGAGTGTTGCCTGCTGTCCTGAAAATTGCGCGATCTTGAGCGGACCGCCCATTTCCTTGATGGAGCGCCGTCCGGTGATGACCTGCCCCAGGGTCTCGACGATCATGACGACCGTGTCCTTGACCTGGCGGACGGCAGCGCCGGGGAGCGCATACCAGGGGATGTGATCGACGGTGGGCGCGCCGGCTCCGAAGCCGAGCAGCCCGCGGCGGAACTCGTTCCCGAACCGGTCGCGCTCGACCTGGACGTTCGGTGTCGCGACGATCTCCAACTCCTGCCCGTTCCTGACCAGCTCGATTCGGAGCCGCTCATTCGGGCGGATGGCGACTGTGCGCTGGATGTCCTGGAAGCGGTCGACCTCGCGGCCCGCGACGCTGCGGATGACGTCGCCGGTCTGGAGGCCGGCGGCGGCCGCGGCCGAGCCCGGCGCGACCTCGCCGACGACCGGCGGCGTGCGCGGATACCCCATCGCCCCGAACAGGCCGATGAAGATCAGGATCGCGACCAGGAAATTGATCGCGGGGCCGGCGAAGACGATCAGGAAGCGCTGCCAGACTTTCTTGGACTGAAAGGTCTTGGCCCGTTCCTCGGGCGGCAGCTTGATCCACTCGGGATCCGCCACGCTCGCCGGGTTCATGTCGCCCTTGAACTTGACGTAGCCGCCAAGCGGCAGCCAGGCGAGCTTCCAGCGCGTGCCGCGCTTGTCGGTCCAGCCGGTAATCTCCCGCCCGAAGCCGATCGAGAAGGTCTCAGCCTGGACCCCGAACCAGCGGCCGACGAGATAGTGGCCGAGCTCGTGGACGAAGATGAGCGGCCCGATCACGAGCAGGAATGCGATGACCGTGAACGGAATGCCGGGATTGTCCATCAGGACGCGAACCTCTGCACAGTCTCAGCCGCTATCGCCCGCGCCTCGCGGTCGATCTCCAGCACGTCGCCGATCGAGGCCGGCGGCGGCAGGTCGCAACTTGCCAGCACCGTGCCGGCGACCGAGGCGATATCGAGGAAACCGATCCGGCTTTCAAGAAAAGATGCGACTGCTATCTCGTTGGCCGCGTTGAGGATTGCGGGCTTCGCGCCGCCTTCGACCAGAGCCGCTCGAGCGAGACCCAAAGCCGGGAAGCGATCGAGGTCCGGCGCCTCGAAATCGAGCGAGGCGATCCGCACCAGATCCAGCCGCTCGCAGGGCGTGCCCATCCGGTCCGGCCAGGCCAGAGTATAAGCGATCGGCACCCGCATGTCGGGGGCGCCCATCTGGGCGAGGACTGAGCCGTCGACATATTCGACGAGGCTGTGGATCACCGATTGCGGGTGGACGACGATCTCGAAGGCTTCCGGGGGGAGCGGGAAGAGGTGGAAGGCCTCGATCAGCTCGAGCCCCTTGTTCATCAAGGTGGCGCTATCGACCGAGATCTTGGCGCCCATCGACCAGTTCGGGTGCGCGACCGCCTGGGCGGCGGTGGCGGCGCGCATCTCGTCCAGGCTCTTCGTCCGGAACGGCCCGCCGCTGGCGGTGAGGATGATCCGGCTGACGCGCTCGGGCCGCGCATGATCGAAGCATTGGAAGATGGCATTATGCTCGGAATCGACCGGCAGCAGCGTTGCGCCGCTCGCCCGCACCGCGTCGGTCATCAGGCTCCCCGCCGAAACCAGAGCCTCCTTGTTGGCAAGCGCGACGATCCCGCCGCCCCCGACGGCGCGCATCACCGGCTCAAGCCCGGCAGTGCCGACGATCGCCGCCATCGTCCAGTCGGCACCCGAGCCCGCCGCATCGAGCACGGCCTGGCGTCCGCCAAGCGCCTCCACGCCGCTTCCGGCAAGCGCGTCGCGAAGCTCCGGAAGCAGGCTGTCGTCCGCGATGACGGCCGATCGCGCGCCGACCGCCCGCGCCTGTCCGGCGAGGCCGGCGACGTCGCGATTGGCGGTGAGGGCAAGCACCTCGTAGCGCCCGGGATCGCGACGAATGAGATCGAGGGTTGAGCTCCCGACAGAGCCGGTCGCGCCGAGAATCGTCACGGACTTGGGGTTTGCGGACATTTCAGGCGGCGCGGGCGAGGACCAGGAGCGCTGCGAAGGTCGCCACCGCTGCCGGGAGGAGCCCGTCGAGGCGGTCGAGCACGCCGCCATGACCGGGAATGATGGTGCCGCTGTCCTTGACGCCATGGCGCCGCTTGACCGAGCTTTCGTAGAGGTCGCCCATCTGTGCGAGCAAGGCCATCGGTGCGCCGAGCCAAAGGAAGAGCGGATCGAGCTGCATCGCCCAGGCCGCGACAGCGCCGACGATTCCAGCGCCGATCATGCCGCCGATCAGGCCGGCCCAGGTCTTGTTCGGGCTGATCCGCGGTGCGAGCTTCGGTCCGCCGATCCCGCGGCCGGCAAAATAAGCGAAGATGTCGACCGACCAGACGACCAGGAACAGCCACAGGCAGAGCTCGGCCCAGGCCCAGTTGAGCGCGATGAGCGCAAAGGCCGGGATCCCCACGTAGAGCAGTCCCCAGCCCACCGCGACGTTGCGGCTGGCGATTCCGGCGACCAGAGCCGCGGCCGCGACCGCAGCGAAGCCCTTCCAGGATTCGTCGAGATCGCCGCTCGAGACCAGCTCGGGATTGGAGGCTGCAGCTGGATAGAGGAATTCGGCGCCGGCGAGCAGGATCGCCGAGACGAGAAGGATCGCCAGCCAGGTCCAGGCGCGCTTCACCCGATGCATGTCGCCCCATTCGAGCAGCATTACAGCGGCGGCGAGCGTGCCCAGGATGCGAAAGGGCCAGCCGCTCGCATACGTGGCCGCGACCGCGACGGCGATCAGGACGATGCCCGCGGCGAAGCGCGTCGGCAGATCCGAATGTTTGCCGCCCGCGCTCACAGGCCACCGTAGCGGCGGTTGCGCGCGGCGAACGCATCGAGCGCGCCCTGGAGATCTGCGGCGCCGAAATCCGGCCAGAGCGTGTCGACGAAAAGCAATTCGGCATAGGCCGCCTGCCACAGCAGGAAATTGGAGAGGCGCTGTTCGCCGGAGGTGCGGATGATGAGATCGAGCGGCGGCAGGTCGGCCGTGTCGAGCTCGGCCTCAATCGCCGCCTCGTCGATCGCCGCACCGCGCTCTGCCAAGCGCTGGGCGGCCTTCACGATCTCGGCGCGCGAGCCATAGTTGAGCGCGACGGCGAGGGTCATGCGGCTGTTGTTGGCGGTGCGCGCGACCGCCGCATCGATCATCTTCGCCGTCTCGGGCGAGAAGGCGCCGTGATCGCCGAGCACCTTCACCCGGACGCCCTCCTTGTGGAGCGCGTCGAGCTCGCGCCCGATATAGAGGCGAAGGAGGCCCATCAGGTCGGTGACCTCGGCCTCGGGGCGCTTCCAGTTCTCGGACGAGAAAGCATAGAGGGTGAGGCACTCGACGCCCGCCTCGCCGGCGGCGCGGAGCACCTTGCGCGCCGCCTCGGCGCCCTGGCGGTGGCCGGCGGCGCGGGGAAGCCCCCTCGCCTTCGCCCAGCGACCGTTGCCGTCCATGATGATCGCCACGTGGCGCGGAACCGCCGCGCCAGGACCAGCGGCCGCCGGCTGCGCCGCGAGGCTGGCCGGCGTCTCGCTCACTTCTGAAGGATTTCCTTTTCCTTCGCCGCCATCGCCGCATCGATCTCCTTGATCGTGTCGTCGGTCAGCTTCTGGACCTCGTTCTCGAGCCGCTTGCGCTCGTCCTCGCTGATCTCGTGCTTCTTCTCGTCGGTCTTGAGGTTGTCCATGCCGTCGCGGCGGACGTTGCGGACGGCGATACGCGCCTTTTCCGCATATTGGTGGGTCATCTTGGCGAGCTCCTTGCGGCGCTCCTCGGTGAGGTCCGGGATCGGCAGCCGCAGGGTCTGGCCCTCGCTGATGGGATTGAGGCCGAGGCCGGACGAGCGGATCGCCTTCTCCACCGCGCCGACATTCGAGCGGTCCCACACCTGCACCGACAGCATGCGCGGCTCGGGCGCCGAGATGGTCGCGACCTGGTTGATCGGCATGTGCGCGCCATAGACCTCGACCGTGATCGGCTCGAGCAAGGCGGTCGATGCCCGGCCCGTGCGCAGGCCGTTGAGATCGTGCTTCAGCGATTCGACGGCGCCGTTCATGCGACGGCTCAAATCTGCCTTGTCATAGGCCGGCATCAGTCCCTCCATCATTCTGCACGATCGTGGCGACTCCCTCTCCGTCGAGAACCCGGGCGAGATTGCCCTGCTCGCGGATGTTGAAGACGACGATCGGAATATCGTTGTCGCGGCACAAAGCGACGGCGCTTGCGTCCATCACCTTGAGATCGTCGGCGAGCACGCGCTGGAAGCTGAGCTCGTCATAGCGGCGCGCGCCCTGCTTCTTCTTCGGATCGGCATCGTAAATGCCGTCGACGCTGGTCCCCTTGAACAGGGCATCGCAATTCATCTCGGCGGCGCGGAGGGCCGCTGCGGTATCCGTCGTGAAATAGGGGTTGCCGGTGCCGGCGGCGAAGATCACCACCCGCCCCTTCTCCATGTGCCGGACCGCGCGGCGGCGGATATAGGGCTCGGAGACGGTGGCCATCGGGATGGCCGAGAGGACGCGGGTATCGACGCCGATATTCTCGAGCGCGTTCTGCATGGCGAGCGCGTTCATCACGGTCGCGAGCATGCCCATATAGTCTGCGGTGGAGCGGTCGAAGCCGGCGGCTGCGCCGGCGATCCCGCGGAAGATGTTGCCGCCGCCGACGACGATGCAGAGCTGGTGGCCTGCATTCTTGGCCTCGGCGATCTCGCGGGCCATCCGGTCGGTGGTCGCCGGGTCGATCCCGAACTGCCCCGCCCCCATCAAAACTTCGCCCGAGAGCTTGAGCAGGATCCGGTTAAAGCGCGGGCGCGGCATGGGGTTCGTCGGTCCGTTCGCTGAGGGGATGGAAAGCTGGCGCACCTTAGTCAGGAGACGCCAGCCTGCCAAGCATCTTGCCCCCGGCTCAGCGCCGGGGGCAGGATCCTTTCAGGCGACCGGATCGGCCTTCTGGCCGACGCCCGAGGCCGCGGCGACCTCGGCGGCGAAGTCGCTTTCCTTCTTCTCGATGCCCTCGCCGAGCTGGAAGCGCACGAACGCCTTGAGCTCGATCGGGGCGCCGATGGCCTTGGCCTCGGCGGCGACGACGTCTTCGATCTTGGTCTTGTTGTCCATCACGAAGAGCTGCGACATCAGCGCATTCTCCTTGCGGAACTTGGCGATCGCGCCGTCGACCATCTTGGCGACGATGTCGGCGGGCTTGCCGCTCTCGCTCGCCTTCTCGGCCGCGATCGTGCGCTCGCGCTCGATCGTCGCCGGATCCAGCTCGTCGCCGGTCAGCGCCTGCGGGTTGGCCGCGGCGATGTGCATGGCGAGCTGCTTGCCGAGGGCGGTCAGCTTGTCCTGGTCGCCGGTCGATTCGAGCGCGACCAGCACGCCGATCTTGCCGAGCCCAGCGACGACCGCATTGTGGACGTAGGAGACGACCACGCCATTCTCGACCTGAAGCACCGCCGAGCGGCGGAGCGACTGGTTCTCGCCGATGGTGGCGATGTTCGAGGTGAGCTTCTCCTCGACGGTTCCGCCTGCCGGCCAGCTTGCGGCGAGCAGGCTCTCGACCGTGCCGGCGCCGTCGAGCGCGAGCTCGGCGACGGTGCGGACGAACTCCTGGAACTGCTCGTTCTTGGCGACGAAATCGGTCTCGCTGTTGACCTCGACGACGGCGCCGCGGGTGCCGCGAACGGCGACGCCGACGAGGCCCTCGGCGGCGGTGCGGCCGGCCTTCTTGGCGGCGGCGGCGAGGCCCTTGGTGCGCAGCCAGTCGATGGCGGCTTCCATGTCGCCGCCAACCTCATTGAGCGCCTTCTTGCAGTCCATCATGCCGGCGCCGGTGCGCTCGCGCAGTTCCTTGACGGCAGCGGCCGTGATCTCAGCCATGTCTCGTATCCTCTTGATTTTGAATGCTCCCCTCCCGCGGGCGGGAGGGGAGAAAAGGGCTTACGCCTCGCTGAGCGCGGCTTCGGCCGGCGGCTCGGCCATGGCGCCGACATCCTCGCCGCGGCGGGCGGCGCCGCCCGACTTGCCGGCGAGCGCGGCCTCGGCGACGGCGTCGCAATAGAGGCGGATGGCGCGGCTGGCGTCGTCATTGCCCGGGACCGGGAAGGCGATGCCGTTCGGGCTGACGTTCGAATCGAGGACCGCGACGACCGGAATGCCGAGCACGTTCGCTTCCTTGATCGCCAGCTCTTCCTTGTTGGCGTCGATGATGAAGATGACGTCCGGGAGGCCGCCCATGTCGCGGATGCCGCCGAGGCTGAGCTCAAGCTTGTCGCGCTCGCGGGTCAGCTGGAGGACCTCCTTCTTGGTGAGGCCGGCGGTGTCGCCCGAAAGCTGCTCCTCGAGGCTCTTGAAGCGCTTGATCGAGTTCGAGATCGTCTTCCAGTTGGTGAGCATTCCGCCCAGCCAGCGGTGGTTGACGAAATGCTGGCCCGAGCGGCGGGCGGCCTCGGCGATCGGCTCCTGGGCCTGGCGCTTGGTGCCGACGAACAGCACCTTGCCGCCGGCGGCGACCGACTGGCGAACGAAATCGAGCGCGCGCGCGAACAAAGGCACGGTCTGCGACAGATCGATGATGTGGACGCCGTTGCGCTCACCGAAGATGTAGGGCTTCATCTTCGGGTTCCAGCGGTGGGTCTGGTGGCCGAAATGGGCACCTGCTTCGAGCAGGGCCTGCATGGTGACGCCAGGCGTCGTGGCGTTGGTCGCCATTGTGGACTTCT
>JAEWCW010000208.1 GCA_023390415.1 Pseudomonadota bacterium
CAACGCCTCGCTGGGCCCGGCCATTCCGACCCCCGCCTACCGCGCGTTGCGGGGCCTTTTCGGCGCAGCCGATACCAGTGCCGCCCTCACCTTCGTGGCGCCGGGACGGGAGACGGAGGTCGAGGGATGGGAGACGCGCCCCTCGGCCGATCCGCGCGAGCGGCGCTGGCGGATGCTGCAGTTGATCGATCCCGGCAATTTCCGGAAGCGCAGCCTCGCGCTCTGGGGGATCGAGGAGCGCGATCCCACCGCCGACGCCCGGTTCGTCCGCTTCTGCTTCTCGCTCCCGCCCGAGGCGCGGCTTGCCGGGGGGATCCGGCGGCCCGCCCTCCGCGCCGCCTTGGCAGGACGGATCCCGCAGCCGGCGCTCGATCGGCCGATCCGCGGCTTCCAGGGCGCGGACTGGCACGAGCGGGTCGATGGCGCCTCGATCCGTGCCGCTTTCCAGCCGCTCGCCCAGGCGGCGCGCGAGATCGTCGATCCGGCGGCGATGGAGCAGGCCTGCGCCAGCTGGCCCACCACCGACCTCGCCGACCGGATGACCATCTACACCTATTCGGGCCAGTGCCTGCGCGCGCTGTCCGCCGCCCATTTCGCGGCGATGCACACCTCGTCTTAAGTCCTTCACGCTAAGCCGCCTCGATGTTCGCCGAGATTGCATCCGCGCCCGCGGAGGGGAGAACGCGCCGGCTTGGGGGCCTTCTCGCGCGCCTCAATCTCGCGGTCGTTGTCTCCCTCACCCTCGCCGCCGAGCTCCTCCTCGCCGAGCGCAAGTTCGCCTTGTTCGGCGGCGGTTACGGCACGTCGAACGTGATCGACACGCCGCTCGAGACGCTGGCCTTCGCCGCGGCGCTGCTCGCCTGCCAGGGCCTCATCTTCTACCTCGCCTACCGCCTCGTCCGCCGTCTCCACGGGCGGCGGGCGGACACGCCCCTCTTCCATCTCAATTTCTTCGCGCTCGCGCTCGCTGCCGGCATCGGCGTGCTGATCGCCAAATATCAGGCGCTCGCTTATTTCAGCGACGCGTTGAGCTTCCAGGTGATCCGCAATCTTGGCGGCGGAAGCCTGGTCGAGGCGGCGCGTTATGCGCTCGCCGAGGCCAGCCTGATCGCCTTCGGGCTCGTGGGCGCGATCCTCGGCTATGCCGCCTTGCTCTTCCTCGCCCGCCGCCACTGGCGCGGCGCAGCGCCATTCCCGGACCGGACCCGGCTCTCGGCCCGCGCCCTCGCCGGCGCCGTCGTTGCCACGATCCTGCTCCTCGTCGCAGTCGCCCGGGTCGAGGACGCCCGCTACGCCCTTCAGCGCACCAACGCTTATTATCTCGTCACGGCACTCCTCCACGAGGCGACCGACTTCGACCGCGACGGTTACAGCCTCTTCTCCTGGCCGCGCGACAGCCACGCGTTCGATCCGGCGCGCCACCCGTTCGCGCTCGACATCCCCAACAACGGAATCGACGAGGACGGCTTCGCCGGCGATCTCCTGCTCGAAGACGCCGGGACGCCCGCCGCCGAGGCGCCCGTGACCATTGCCGGCGAGCGGCCGCACATCGTCCTCGTCGTCCTCGAATCGACCCGCGGCGACCTGCTCGGCAAGCGCGTCAACGGCCGCCCGGTCGCGCCCACGCTTGAGGCGCTTGCCGCGTCTGGAACGGCGGTGCGCGGCGCCTATTCCCATGTCGGCTTCACTACCCAATCGCTGCAGAGCCTGTTCACCGGCGAGTTGATCCCGCACGGCCCGTCACGTTCGCTCTTCCCGGTCTTCCGCGCCAACGGCTACCGAACCGCCGCCTTCTCAGGCCAGGCCGAGAATTTCGGCGACATCGCCTCTGTCACGGGCATGGACGGGGCAGACATCTTCATCGACGCCAACGCGCTTCGCGAGGAGCGCGTCTATCCGCTCGGCTCGGCCAGCTCGCTGAACGTCGACGGCCGGGCGCTGCTGCGCGAATTCGATCGGCGCCTGGGCCGCCGCGACGCCTGGGATCGCCCGACCTTCCTCTATTTCAACCTGCAGTCGGCGCATTTCCCCTATGCCTATCCGGCGATGGACCGGATCCTCACCGCCGCCCCGCTCGAGCGCGGCGAGATCCGCCCCGACAATCGCGCGCGGCTGGAGGAGACTTATTGGAATGCGGTCGCGCATAGCGACAGGCTGGTCGCGGAACTGATCGCCCGACTGCGCAGGCTCGGTGTGTGGGACAGGACGATCCTGTTCGTCACCGCCGACCACGGCGAGTCGCTGTTCGACGACGGCTTCCTCGGCCACGGCCACATGATCAACCGCCAGCAGACCGAGGTGCCGTTCATCGCCAGCCGGCCGGTCGCGGCGCGCGCGCCGCTCGGCCTCGCCGACATGCGCGACGTCATCCTCCGCGCCGCGGGCGCGAGCGCGCTTTCGCCTGCCCAGGGCGAGACCAAGGTCTTCCAATATATCGGGAGCCTCGATCGGCCGAGCTCGATCGGCATCGTCGATCGCACGGGCCGCTGGACGATCTTCAGTTTCGATCGCGCCGCTTTGTGGACGAGCGCCGAGCCGCGTTGGCGCGACTATGGCGCGCTTGAAGCGGGCAGCGCCGGGCGCGCCGAGGCTGACGGCCTCATCCGGGAATGGGGCCGCCAGCGCTGGCTTGCCCGGCGCCGCTGAACGAAAATTACTTCGCCGGCGTGTCGACCTTGATGTCGGCGTCGATCTTCTG
>JAEWCW010000028.1 GCA_023390415.1 Pseudomonadota bacterium
AAGCCGGGCTCGATCACCCCGCACACCGACTTCCAGGCCGAGGTCTACGTGCTCTCGAAGGACGAAGGCGGCCGTCACACGCCGTTCTTCGCCAACTACCGTCCGCAGTTCTACTTCCGCACGACCGACGTGACGGGCGAGGTGGTCCTGCCGGAGGGCACCGAGAGGGTCATGCCGGGCGACAACGTCACCCTCGGCGTGAAGCTGATCGCTCCGATCGCCATGGACCAGGGCCTGCGCTTCGCGATCCGCGAAGGCGGCCGGACCGTCGGCGCGGGGGTTGTCGGCTCGATCACGAAGTAATATAGGGCGCGCAGCCGCGCGGATCTGAAGAGATTCGCGCGGCTCGCCTCTAAGGTAGAGTTTGGCCACTCCGGGGCCGCGAGGCTCCGGAACGGCTGTGTTTGGTAGGTACGCCCCGCAAGGGGCCGGCTCTTTGCAATCGGTAAGCAGGTCATGGAAACGCAGAACATCCGGATTCGCCTGAAGGCGTTCGATCATCGAGTGCTCGATCAGGCCACCGGCGACATCGCCGACACCGCTCGCCGGACCGGAGCCCTTATCCGCGGACCCATCCCGCTGCCGACGCGCATCGAGAAGTTCACGGTCAACCGTTCGCCGCACGTCGACAAGAAGTCGCGCGAGCAGTTCGAGGTCCGGACCTACAAGAGGCTGCTCGACATCGTGCAGCCCACCCCGCAGACGGTCGACGCGCTGATGAAGCTCGATCTCGCAGCGGGTGTAGACGTCGAGATCAAGCTGGCCTAAGAGGCCGGCCCGCCCCCGGGGAATCGGGAGCGAAGACATTGGGATACCGCACGGAAATCTTCCGTGGCCTGCGTCCCCCGCATTCGGCGCCTTAAGCGCCGGACTTAGCCCAGCGGGGCACGCATCGTAATTTGGGCTAGCACGCCCCCCGGCACTGGTGCCGCGGGGCCTCTGTCATAGGAGTTTGGTCATGCGCACCGGCGTGATCGCGAAGAAAATGGGGATGACCCGCTTGTTCCAGGAGGACGGCCGCCACGTGCCGGTCACCGTCCTGGCGCTCGACAACCTTCAGGTGGTGGCCCGCAAGGAAGCGGCGCGCGACGGCTATGTCGCCGTCCAGCTCGGCGCCGGCACCGCCAAGGCGAAGAACCTCTCGAAGCCGCAGCGCGGCCATTTCGGCAAGGCCGAGGTGGAGCCGAAGGCGCGGGTGGTCGAGTTCCGCGTCGCCGAGGATGCGCTCCTCGACGTCGGCGCCGAGATCTCGGCCGATCACTTTGTCGCCGGCCAGATGGTCGACATCCAGGGCGTCACCCAGGGCAAGGGCTTTGCCGGCGCGATGAAGCGCTGGGGCTTCGGCGGCATGCGCGCCACCCACGGTGTCTCGGTCTCGCACCGTGCCCACGGTTCGACCGGTCAGCGTCAGGATCCGGGCCGCGTCTTCAAGAACAAGAAGATGGCCGGTCACATGGGCGCCAAGAACCGCACCCAGCAGAACCTCGAGGTCGTCCGCACCGACGCCGAGCGCGGCCTGATCTTCGTCAAGGGATCGGTCCCCGGGCACAAGGGCGGCTGGCTCCTGGTCAAGGACGCCGTCAAGGTCGCCCGTCCGGACGGCGCGCCCTATCCCGCCGGCCTCAAGCAGGCCGCCAACAACGATTCCGCTCCCGCTGAGACGCCGGCCGAGACCGTCGCTGCTCCGGAAGCCAGTGAAGGCCAGGAAGGCTAAGCCATGAAGGTCAAAGTTCAGAACCTGGACGGCGGCAAGGCCGGCAAGGACATCGAGCTCTCGGACGAGGTGTTCGGTCTCGAGCCGCGCGCCGACATCCTCCACCGAGTCGTCACTTGGCAGCTCGAGAAGCGCCGCGGCACCGCCCGCGCCGCCCGCGAGCGCAGCGATGTCGCCCGCACCGGCAAGAAGTTCGGTCGCCAGAAGGGCGGCGGCACCGCCCGTCACGGCGATCGCCGCGCTCCGATCTTCATCGGCGGCGGCAAGGCCCACGGTCCCCGCGTTCGCGACTTCAATCCGTCGCTGAACAAGAAGGTCCGTGCGCTCGGCCTCAAGATGGCGCTTTCCACGAAGGCGAAGGACGGCAGCCTCGTCGTCGTCGAGAATCTCGATCTCGGCGAAGCCAAGACCAAGGCGCTCAAGGAGCAGCTCGGCAATCTCGGCCTCGGCAAGACCGCTCTGTTCGTCGACGGCGACGCACTCAACGTCGGCTTCGCTCTGGCGTCGTCGAACCTTCGGGAGGTCAATCTCCTCCCGGCGATCGGCGCCAACGTCTACGACATCCTGAAACACGATACCCTGGTGCTGACCCGCGCCGCGGTCGAGACCCTGGAGGCGCGGTTCAATGGCTAAGGCCGCCAAGACGAAGCAGGCTGCGGTCGACATCAATCATTACGATGTCGTCCTCGCGCCGCACATCACCGAGAAGTCGACCCTGCTCTCCGAGCAGAATGCGGTCGTGTTCAAGGTCGCGCAAAGCGCGTCCAAGCCGCAGATCAAGGCGGCGGTCGAGGCTCTGTTCGGAGTCAACGTGACCGGCGTCAACACGATCGTCCAAAAGGGCAAGACCAAGAAGTGGAAGGGTCGCCCCTACACGCGGTCGGACTCCAAGAAGGCGATCGTGACGCTGGCCGAAGGCCAGTCGATCGACGTCACCACCGGTATCTGAGGCTAGAGCAAGATGGCACTCAAGACCTACAATCCGACGACCTCGTCGCAGCGCGGCCTGATCCTCGTCGACAAGTCGTCGCTCTGGAAGGGCAAGCCGGTCAAGGCGCTCACCGAGGGCAAGAAGAAGACCGGTGGCCGCAACAACAAGGGCCATGTCACGTCGCGCGGAATCGCCGGCGGCCACAAGCAGCGCTATCGCTATGTCGATTTCAAGCGCCGCAAGTGGGACATGCCCGCGACGGTCGAGCGTCTGGAATATGACCCGAACCGGACCGCGTTCATCGCCCTCGTCAAGTATGAGGACGGCGAGCTGGCCTACATCCTGGCGCCGCAGCGTCTCGCGGTCGGCGACACCATCGTCGCCGCCCGCAAGACCGACGTGAAGCCGGGCAACGCCATGGAGCTCGGCCAGATGCCGGTCGGCACCATCGTCCACAATGTGGAGATGAAGCCGGGCAAGGGCGGCCAGATCGCCCGCGCTGCAGGCACCTACGTGCAGGTCGTCGGCCGCGATCGCGGAATGGTGATCGTCAGGCTCAATTCAGGCGAGCAGCGCTATATCCGCTCGGATTGCATGGGAACGGTCGGCGCGGTCTCGAACCCCGACAACCAGAACCAGAATTTCGCTAAGGCCGGCCGCAGCCGCTGGATGGGCAAGCGCCCGCTGACCCGCGGCGTCGCCAAGAACCCGGTCGACCACCCGCACGGCGGTGGTGAGGGCCGGACCTCGGGCGGCCGTCACCCGGTCACCCCGTGGGGCAAGCCGACCAAGGGTGCGCGCACCCGTTCGAACAAGGCGACGGACAAGATGATCATCCGTTCGCGTCACGCGAAGAAGAAGAGGTAAACATGGCCCGCTCCGTCTGGAAAGGTCCGTTCGTCGAGCTCTCGCTCCTGAAGAAGGCCGAGGCTGCGCGCGAAGCGAGCCGTCCCGCGCCGATCAAGACCTGGTCGCGCCGGTCGACGATCCTGCCGCAATTCGTGGGCCTGACGTTCAACGTCTACAACGGCCGCAAGTTCGTGCCGGTCTCGGTCAACGAGGAAATGGTCGGAATGAAGCTCGGCGAGTTCGCGCCGACCCGCTTCTTCCCGGGCCATGCCGCCGACAAGAAGGGCAAGAGGTAACATCATGGGCAAGCCGAAGAGCCCCCGCCGCGTCGCGGACAATGAAGCCCTTGCCGTGGGCACCCAGATCCGCGGCTCGGCGCAGAAGCTGAACCTGGTCGCGGCCCTGATCCGCGGCCGCAAGGCCGAGGACGCGCGCAACATCCTCACCTTCTCGAAGAAGGCGATGGCGGTCGACGTCCGCAAGGTCCTCGACAGCGCGATCGCCAATGCCGAGAACAACCACAATCTCGACGTCGACAGCCTCGTCGTCGCCGAGGCGTCGGTCGGCAAGTCGCTCTCGATGAAGCGCTTCGCCACCCGCGCCCGCGGCCGCTCGTCGCGCATCGTCAAGCCGTTCAGCCGCGTTCGCATCGTCGTTCGCGAAGCGAGCCAGGAAGCCTAAAGCCATGGGTCAGAAATCCAATCCGATCGGGCTCCGCCTGCAGATCAACCGGACCTGGGACAGCCGTTGGTACGCCGACGGCGGCGACTATGGCCGGCTGCTGCTCGAGGACCTCAAGATCCGCAAGTTCATCATGAAGGAGCTGCCGCAGGCGGCGATCTCCAAGGTGGTGATCGAGCGTCCGGCGAAGCTCTGCCGGGTCTCCATCTATGCCGCGCGCCCCGGCGTGATCATCGGCAAGAAGGGCGCGGACATCGAGAAGCTGCGCAAGAAGCTCGGCGCGATGACCTCGTCGGACGTCAGCCTCAACATCGTCGAGATCCGCAAGCCGGAGATCGACGCGAAGCTCGTCGCCCAGGGCGTCGCCGACCAGCTCGAGCGCCGCATCGCCTTCCGCCGCGCGATGAAGCGCGCGGTGCAGTCGGCCCTGCGCCTCGGCGCCGAGGGCATCCGGATCACCTGCGCCGGCCGTCTTGGCGGCGCCGAGATCGCGCGCACCGAATGGTATCGCGAGGGCCGGGTTCCGCTGCACACGCTTCGCGGCAACGTCGATTATGCCGAGGCCCAGGCGCACACCGCCTATGGCGTCTGCGGCGTCAAGGTGTGGATCTTCAAGGGCGAGATCCTCGGCCACGATCCGCTCGCCCAGGACCGGCTGATGATGGAGGCTCAGACCTCCGGCGTCCGTCCGGCGCGCTGAGTTTAGGAACAAGAGATGCTGCAACCGAAACGCACCAAGTTCCGCAAGGCCTTCAAGGGCCGGATCCACGGCAATGCCAAGGGCGGGACCGATCTCAACTTCGGCGCCTTCGGCCTCAAGGCCATGGAGCCGGAGCGGATCACCGCGCGCCAGATCGAGGCGGCCCGCCGCGCGATCACCCGCCACATCAAGCGCCAGGGTCGGCTCTGGATCCGGATCTTCCCGGACGTTCCGGTCTCGTCCAAGCCCGCCGAAGTCCGCATGGGCTCGGGCAAGGGCTCGCCCGAATTCTGGGTTGCCCGCGTCAAGCCGGGCCGGATCCTGTTCGAGCTGGACGGAGTCCCGGGCCCGCTCGCCAAGACGGCGTTCGAGCGCGCGGCTGAGAAGCTGCCGATCAAGACCAAGGTCGTGGCCCGGCTCGGCGAGTCGGTCCTCGAGGAAGAGTGAGTCACATGGCGAAGTTCGACGACCTGACCACCCGCAGCGACGACGAGCTGCAGACGCAGCTGTCCGAGCTGAAGCGCGAGCAGTTCAACCTGCGCTTCCAGGCGGCCACCAACCAGCTCGAGAAGCCGTCGCGGGTCCGCGAGGTGCGCCGCACCATCGCCCAGATCAAGACGCTGCAGACCGAGCGCGCCCGCGCCGCTCAGGCGAAGGCATAAGGAGCAAGACGAATGCCGAAGCGCGTTCTCACTGGCACGATCGTGTCGGACAAGACGGACAAGACCGTGGTGGTCAGTGTCGAGCGGCGGGTGAAGCACCCGCTCTACGGCAAGATCATCAAGCGGTCGAAGAAGTATCACGCCCATGACGAGGGCAACGAGTATCGCGAGGGCGAGACCGTCCGGATCGAGGAGACCCGGCCGATCTCGAAGCTGAAGACCTGGCGCGTGCTCGATCGCGTGGACACCCACGCGACCCCCGCCAAGGCCGACGCCGAGGCCTGAGGGCCGAGTTTAAGCTGATCGCCGGGCAATCGTCCCGGTTGAAGTGAAGAAGGAATTGGATCGATGATCCAGATGCAGTCGAATCTCGACGTCGCCGACAATAGCGGCGCGAAGCGCGTCCAGTGCATCAAGGTGCTGGGCGGCTCGAAGCGTCGCTTCGCCGGCGTCGGCGACGTGATCGTCGTCTCGGTGAAGGAAGCCGCGCCGCGCGGCCGCGTGAAGAAGGGCGACGTCCACAAGGCCGTCATCGTCCGCACCGCCAAGGACATTCATCGTCCGGACGGCTCGACCATCCGCTTCGATTCGAACGCGGCGGTGCTGGTCAACAACAACCAGGAGCCGATCGGCACCCGTATCTTCGGCCCGGTCGTCCGCGAGCTGCGCGCGAAGAAGCACATGAAGATCATCAGCCTCGCGCCGGAGGTGCTGTAACCATGGCCCAGAAGATCAAGAAGGGCGACCAGGTCGTCGTCCTCAGCGGCAAGGACAAGGGCCGCACCGGCGAGGTGACGAAGGCGATGCCGAAGGACGGCAAGGTCGTCGTCGGCGGCATCAACGTCGCCGTTCGCCACCGCAAGCCGAGCCAGACCAACCCGCAGGGTGGCCTGGAGCGCTCGGAAGCGCCGCTCCATGTCTCGAAGGTCGCACTGAAGGACCCGAAGACCGGCCAGCCCACCCGGGTCCGGTTCGAGGTCCGCGACGGCAAGAAGGTCCGCGTCGCTGTGCGGTCCGGTGAGGTGATCAATGGCTGACAAATACACTCCGCGCCTTCGGCGCGACTATGACGAGCGCATCGCGCCCGCGATGATCGAGAAGTTCGGTTACAAGAACCGGCTCGAGGTCCCGCGGATCGAGAAGATCGTGCTCAACATGGGCGTCGGCGAGGCGAGCCAGGACAAGAAGAAGGTCGAGACCGCCGCCGCCGAGATGGAACTGATTGCTGGCCAGAAGCCGGTGATCACCAAGGCCAAGAAGTCGATCGCGCAGTTCAAGCTGCGCGAGGGCATGCCCATCGGCGTCAAGGTGACGCTCCGCCGCGAGCGCATGTACGAGTTTCTGGACCGCCTGGTCACGATCGCGCTTCCGCGCGTTCGCGACTTCCGCGGCCTGAACCCGAAGTCGTTCGACGGCCGCGGCAATTACGCGATGGGGATCAAGGAGCAGATCATCTTCCCCGAGATCAACTATGACCGCATCGAGAAGGTGCGCGGCATGGACATCATCGTCACCACCACCGCGAAGACGGATGAGGAAGCGCGCGAGCTGCTGCGCCTCTTCAACTTCCCGTTCCCGCAGGACCAGGATCAGAAGCAGGCCGCGTAAGCGGTCCTGCTCCAAGGAAGGAAGAGAACTTAAGTCATGGCGAAACTGAGTTCGATCAACAAGAACGAGAAGCGCAAGAAGCTGGTGAAGAAGTATGCCGGCCG
>JAEWCW010000040.1 GCA_023390415.1 Pseudomonadota bacterium
GCCTGACCCTCCTGCGGGAGGTCGATGCAGCCGGAGCGCTGCGCGACTACGCGCCCCTGCCAGCCGCGAGGGGCGATTTTCTCTTCCGGCTCGGCCGGCTCGCCGAAGCGCGGCAGGCGTTCGAGCAGGCGGCCGCGCTCAGCCGCAACGCGCGCGAAAAGGCCTTTCTCCTCGACCGGGCCGCCGCGTGCCGGTGACGCTGTTTCGTCGGCTTTCCGGGGCCGCCAGACGGCACGGCCGCCGCCCGGAAAGGAAAGCCTGAAGCGCTCGACCGGAGAATGGATCCCCTTCCCGGTCCTTGCGGACCGCCGGGGACGACAACGTAAGCACTGCGGTTGTCATTCCCGGCCGGAGGCGGCGAAGCCGCCGCAGGGGAAGGGAACCCATGGCGTCAGGCTGGAACTGGATCCCCTTCCCGCGCCTTCGGCGCGCCGGGGATGACAACGGAAACGCTTCAGGTTGTCATTCCCGGCTGGAGCGAAGCGGACGGGAAGGGAACCCAGCCACACCCGCGACGCCACCACAAGGAGGGTCAAACCTCTGATTTCGCGTCGGATTTCCCTGATTTTTACCCCAGCAGGCCCTTGCGGAACAAACCATGAATCACCATATCCTGCCTATGATTCGCACTCATGCCACATCCCTGCTGAGGCCTGTCCGCAACGCTCCCGTCGAGGAGCGCGTCGAGGGCAACTGGCACGTCTATCCGCTCGAGGGAGCCCTCGAGCTCGACTATGTGGACCAGGCCGGCAATCCGAGCCGGCGCTGGGTGATCGCGCGCGAGCTGAAGGTGGGCCCCGGCAAGATGCTGCTCGGCGGCATCGACATGGCCGACGATGGCTATCGCGGCTTCCGGGTGGACCGCATCGAGCGGCTGGAAGATGCCGAAACCGGTCTGGTGGTCGATCGCAACATCCTCGACTGGCTGATCCGACGCGCCGAGCGGCAGGCCAGGGAGCGCCGGAAAGCTGCCGGTTCCGCCTAAACTGGGAGTCGCGGGATCGCTCGCGTTCCGCTAAAAGCCTTGAACATGGATTTGATTACGACCACCGAAGCGCTGGCCGCCGCCTGCAACCGCCTCGCCGCCCACCCGTTCGTCACCGTCGATACGGAGTTCCTGCGGGAGACCACCTATTATCCAAGGCTCTGCCTGATCCAGCTGGCGGGCCCGGATCCGGCGGACGCCTGCCTCATCGATCCCCTCGCCGACGGCATCAGCCTCGACCCGTTCATGGCCCTGATGGCCGATCCGAACGTGGTCAAGGTGTTCCACTCGGCGCGGCAGGACCTGGAAATCGTCTGGAACCTGGGCCGTCTTGTTCCGGAGCCGCTCTTCGACACCCAGATCGCCGCCATGGTCTGCGGCTATGGCGACTCGGTGTCCTACGAGCAGCTCGTCAACGACCTCGCCAAAGCCCGCATCGACAAGTCGTCCCGCTTCACCGACTGGTCCCGCCGCCCCCTCACGGACGCGCAGCTCAGCTACGCGCTCGCCGACGTCACCCATCTGGTCAAGGTGTACGAGGCCCTCATCGCCCAGCTCAAGAGGAACGGCCGGCTCGACTGGCTCAGCGAGGAGATGGCGGTTCTCACCTCGCCCGAGACCTATCAGGCCGATCCCGACAATGCCTGGCGCCGCCTCGCGGGCCGCCTGCGCAAGGCCAAGGAGGTCGCGGTCCTGATGGAGGTCGCCGCCTGGCGCGAACGCGAGGCGCAGAACCGTGACGTGCCCCGCGGCCGCATCCTCAAGGACGATGCGCTCATCGATGTCGCCGTCTCGGCTCCGCGCAGCATCGAGGCCCTCGGCCGCCTGCGCTCGATTCCGAACGGGTTCGAGCGCTCCCGCACGGGCGCCGACATCGTCGATGCGGTCGAGCGCGGCCTTGCCCGCGACCCTGCCACCGTGCCGATGCCGGAGCGTTCCCGCGGGCGCGGCGCGGCCGGCGCCACCGTCGAGCTGCTCAAGGTGCTCCTGAAGGCCGTGGCCGAACAGGAAGGCGTCGCACCCAAGATCATCGCGACCGTCGAGGAGCTGGAAGCCATCGCCGAAAGCGACACGGCCGACGTTCCTTCGCTCCACGGCTGGCGCCGCGCCCTGTTCGGCGACAAGGCCCTGGCCCTCAAGAACGGCCGTCTCGGCCTCGCCATCGAGCGTAGCCGCGTCGTCGTCCGCGAATTGACCCGGGCCGAGACCGTCTAAAGCATCGGACGTGACAAGCTGATCGGCACCTTTGGGATCGATCCGATGCCTTCCCAGACGGGAGCATCGTCGAGTGCGGAAGAGCGGGTCCACTTTTCGCCGACGCGGCCATGCGGTCCGCACGGCGCTCTGGAAGCCGCCCGGACGCCCCGGCAGACGGAGGCGTACCGGCGCCTCAGCGCCGGAAGATTCCCTTGAAGAACTGGGCCATTCGGTTGTGCTTCTTCTTGCGGTCGACGTCGGCCTGGCTCTTGACCCAGGCCACCTGGACGACGCGGCGCTCGCCCACGAAGGGCCGGTGGCCGTGCCACGACCGGTCCGAGCGCAGGAAGGCGAACATGGTGCCCATGGTCGGCGGCACCTCGAGCGCATAAGGCTCGAAGTTCTTCTCATCATAGAGCACCCGCAGCCGACCGCCCTCGTCCTGCTGCCAGGCGTCGTTCATGTAGACCAGCATGGTCATGACCTTGGACGGCCCGTCGGTGTGGATGGCACCGTATTTGGGCTGCGAGCGCCGCATGATCGTGGTGAGGCGCGGAAACCGGTGCAGGTCCTGCCCGAACTTGCTCGACAGCGCCTCGGTCAGCTCCGGCCCTTCCAGCTCGTCGATCAGGGTCTTGAAGCGGCCCTGCAGCTGGACTTCGTCCACCGTCAGGTAGCCGGGCTTCGAGATCGCCGGAAAATCCCGCCGCAGATCGTCAATGGCAGTGGCTTGGAGGAAGTCGGATCCAAGAATAAAGTCGTAAGGGTTGTTTGAATACTTGGCATCCTTCACGGAACTGAGGTCGACAACGTTCATTGGATAGCACCTAGCTATTTTGGGTGTAGTGGCAGCGCGCCATCGTCTGCCTCAAGCGCAGCAGACTTGCACAGGCATTTGTGACAGGCCAATACCTCTTTCGGATAGTATCGTCGGCGGCGCGATTGGGGCACCGGATCAACTCCATGAGACGCGACCAGCAGGATGTGGCTCCGACCGCCGAGGTCCGCGCCACGTCAACCAAACCGCCAAAGCATATCCTGGAGAGCCGTAGAGCCATCGCCCCCGATCAGGCATAGGCATGTGGTTGCTGAGCGTGGCTGTCGGTGATGAGGCTTGCGTCAGCTAGTCGGT
>JAEWCW010000052.1 GCA_023390415.1 Pseudomonadota bacterium
GTCAGCCGAAGATCAGCCGGCGCCGCCGCCTGCCGCGAGCGCGGCGAGGAGGAGCAAGGCGACGATGTTGGTGATCTTGATCATCGGATTCACTGCCGGGCCAGCCGTGTCCTTGTAGGGATCGCCGACCGTGTCGCCGGTCACCGCGGCCTTGTGGGCCTCTGAGCCCTTGCCGCCGTGATTGCCGTCCTCGATATACTTCTTGGCATTGTCCCAGGCGCCGCCGCCCGACGTCATCGAGATGGCGACGAACAGGCCGGAGACGATCACGCCGAGCAGGAGCGCGCCCAAAGCGGCGAAGCCCTGCTCGCGGCCCGCAAGGGCGGAGATGCCGAAGAAGACCGCAAGCGGCGCGAGCACAGGAAGCAGCGACGGAAGGATCATCTCGCGGATCGCCGCCTTGGTGACCAGATCGACGGTCCGGGCATAATTGGGACGGCTGGTCCCTTCCATGATGCCCGGGTTCGACTGGAACTGCTCGCGCACGTCGATGACGACGTTGCCGGCAGCGCGGCCGACCGCGGTCATGCCCATGGCCCCGAAGAGGTAGGGCAGGAGCGCGCCGAGCAGCAGGCCGACGACGACGTACGGATTGGACAGCGAGAAATCGATCCCCGCCGGCCCGATGCCGAGCTCGGTCGCATAATGCTGGAGGTCGGTCGTGTAGGCGCCGAACAGGACGCGCGCTGCGAGCCCGGCCGAGCCGATCGCATAGCCCTTGGTCACCGCCTTGGTGGTGTTTCCGACCGCGTCCAAGGCGTCGGTGCGGGTGCGGACGTCATCCTCGAGATGCGCCATCTCGGCGATTCCGCCTGCATTGTCGGTCACCGGGCCATAGGCGTCGAGCGCCACGACCATGCCCGCGAGAGCGAGCATCGAGGTCGCCGCGAAGGCGATGCCGATGAGGCCGGCCAGCTGGTAGGAGACGATCATCCCGGCGCAGATGACCAGAGTCGGAAGCGCCGTGGATTCAAGGCTGATCGCCAGGCCCTGGATCACGTTGGTGCCGTGGCCGGTGACCGAGGCCTTCGCGATCGAGCGGACCGGGCGGTAGTTGGTGCCGGTATAATATTCGGTGATCCAGACGAGCAGGGCAGTGACTCCGAGGCCGACCAGCATGCACCAGAAGAGATCCATGCCGGTGAAGCCGCCGGCGAGGGTCTCCGCCGGGACCTGCAGCTCGACGTCGGGCCCCGCGGCCTCGCGGACCGAGCCGAGCGGCCGGTCCATGTCGCCGAGCGTCCGCCAGGTGACGTAATAGAGCGCCGGGATCGAGAGGATCGCGGTGGTCCAGAAGCCCTTGTAGCGCGCCCCCATGATCGACTGGCTGGAGCCGAGGCGGACCATGTAGGTACCGATGATCGAGGTGAGGATGCAGACCCCGCCGATGATCAAAGGAAGGCTCATCAGGGCGGTGAGCTCGGCCGTGGTTCCGGCGACGAGCAAGGCGATCAGCACCATCGTGGCGCCGACGGTCACGACATAGGTCTCGAACAGGTCGGCGGCCATGCCGGCACAGTCGCCGACATTGTCGCCGACATTGTCGGCGATCACGGCCGGGTTGCGGGGATCGTCTTCGGGAATCCCTGCCTCGACCTTGCCGACCAGGTCGGCGCCGACGTCGGCGGCCTTTGTGAAGATGCCGCCGCCGAGACGCGCGAAGATCGAGATGAGCGAGGCGCCGAAGGCGAGGCTGACGAGGGAATCGACGACGAGGCGGTCGTTGGGCTCGTGACCCTGAACCTCGACGAGGACGTAGAAGAAGACCGCGATGGCGAGCAGGGCAAGGCCCGCCACCAGCATGCCGGTGATGGCGCCGGCGCGGAAGGCGGTGGTGAGGCCCGACTGCAGCGAACCGCGCGCGGCCTCTGCAGTGCGCACGTTGGCGCGGACCGAGATGTTCATGCCGATATAGCCGGCCGCGCCCGAAAGCACTGCGCCGAGCACGAAGCCGATCGCCTCGGTGATTCCGAGGAACAGGCCGACGAGGATCGCGACGACGATCCCGACGATGGCGATGGTGGTGTACTGGCGTCCGAGATAGGCCTTGGCGCCTTCCTGGATCGCGCCGGCAATCGTCACCATCCGCTCGTTGCCCGCGCTGAGCGCGAGCACCTGCCGGCTGGTCACGATGCCATAGATCACTGCGGCGAGGCCGCAGGCGATGGCAATGAGCACAACGGTCATGAAAATTCCCTTCAATCGACGCGCCGGACGGGAAATCCGACGCGAGCCCCTTGTTCGTCGCTGGGCGACAAGACGCGCACGAAGGCGCGCGTAGCGGGGAGGTGTAACGCCTTTGGGAAAGGTTTCAACCGGGCTGGCGATGCTCCCAGCCGAGCCGATCGGGAAGGGGTACGGGGCGGCCGTCCTCGGTGAGGGCGAGGCCGGTTCCGCCGGCAGCGACCCCGATGCGGGCGAAGGGCAGGCCGAGCTCATCCGAAAGCCGGTGGACAAACCCTCCCCCGGCCTCCGGCATGGTGAAGAGCAGCTCGTAATCGTCGCCGCCGGTGATCGCGGCACTGCGTTCCACGCCGGGCGCCAGCGGGACCTGTGAGAGGTCGATCAGGAGCGAGACCCCGCTCGCCGCGGCCATTCGTGCGGCATCGATCAGCAGTCCATCCGAGACGTCCATCATCGCGCTGACATAAGGGGCGAGCCGGCCCCCTGCCGCGAGACGGGCCTCGGGCCGGCGGTAGCGTTCGATGAGGGACATTGGCTCGGCGAGGCCTTGCGCGAGCAGTGCGAGACCGGCCGACGCGCCGCCGATCTCGCCGCTGACCCAGAGCTGGTCTCCGGGCTTCGCGCCGGATCGGGACGGGACCGGTCCCACAGCCTCGCCGATGGCGGTGAGGCCAAGCGCGCGGACGGGCGCCGACACCGTGTCGCCGCCGAGGAGGGGCAACTCGAAATGGGCCAGCGCCTCGGCGAGGCCGGCGGCGAAGGCGCGATCCCATTCGCCGTCGCCAAGAGTGAAGCCGAGCAATGCGCCGACCGGCCGCGCGCCCTTCGCAGCGAGGTCCGACAGGTTCACCGCGACCAGCTTCCAGGCGACGTCGCCTGGGGGGTCGTCGGGGAGGAAGTGGACGCCCTCGACGATCATGTCGTGGGTGAGGACGAGGGTCGCCCCGCCGAGTTCGAGCACCGCCGCATCGTCTGCGAATCCCCGCGCCCCGGCTGCTGCCAGCGGGCGGATGAGGTCGATGAACTCGGCTTCGCGCGTCATGCGCGTGCTATAGCTGCTAGCGGACGTCCTTGGCGACGGCGTCGAGCAGGCCGTTGACGAAGGCGGCTTCCTTCTTGTCGTAGAAGGCTTTGGCCACGTCGACATATTCGGAGATGATGCTGCCGGTCGGCACGTCCTTGCGCGCGAGCAGCTCGTAAGCGCCGGCGCGGAGGATCTGGCGCATCGGCCGGTCGAGCCGGGTCAGCGCCCAGCCCTCGGCGAGACGCGCCGTGATCAGCCCGTCGAGCTCGGCAGTGCGGGCATGGACCCCGGCGACCACGTCATCGAAGAAATCGACCTCCGCATCGGCATATTCGACGCCCTCGATGGTCGCGCCGAGCCGGTGCTGGTGGAATTCGTGGAGCAGCCGGGCGATCGGCGTCTCTTCCATCTCATGCTGGTAGAGCGCCTGGACGGCGGCGAGGCGCGCGGCGGAGCGCGATCGGGAACGGTCGGAGGCGGAAGACATTTGCCGGGCCATAGCGGCGGGCGCAGCGCGCTGCAAAGCCCGTATATCCGCGCCCGCCCTATAGCGGCGTATCGGCGATGAAGTCGCGGATCGCCGTCGTCACCGTGCCCGGCTCCTCCCAGGTGATGAAATGCCCGGCCGCCGGCGCTGTGACGAGTCGCAGATCCTCGATTAGATCGTGCAGGCCTGCCAGCTGGACCGGGAGCAACGCGCTGTCCTTCAGGCCCCAGACGACGAGCGTCGGCATTCGGAGCTTCGGGAAGGGCGCATGGGTCCAGAGCGGCGCCTTCGCCTCCTCGCCTGGGAGGGGCACGACGATCTTCGAGGCGCGGTACCAGTTGAGCATGGTCGTGATCACGCCCGGCTGCTTCCAGTCGTCCAGATAATGCCGGCGCTCCTCGTCAGGGAGCTTGGTCGCATCGGCATGGGCGAGCATCACCTTCTCGAGAAAGGTCTCGAGGCCCATTCCGACGATCGCCGCCTCGGCGCCCGGCGTACGGAAGAAGTTGATATATTGGGAGGCAGCGCGCTGGGCCTCGTCATCGATCAGCGACTTCTGAAAGACGAGCGGGTGCGGCGCGTTGACGATGACCAGCCGCCGGACCCGGAGCGGGTGCTGGAGCGCGGCCGTCCAGGCGACCGCGCCGCCCCAATCGTGGCCGACCAGGGTGAAGCGATCGAAGCCGAGCGCGTCCATCAGCGCCATCGCATCCTGGACGATCCTGTCCGTCTCGTAATTCTCGACTCCCTCGGGCTTGTCCGATGCGGCGAAGCCGCGCTGGTCCGGCGCGACCACCTGGAAGTCGAGGGCGAGCTCCTCGATCTGGTTGCGCCAAGTACGGTGCGATTCGGGGAACCCGTGAAGGAACAGGATCGGCTCGCCGTGCTCGGGCCCGCCGTGGCAGACGTTGAGCGTCACCCCGGTCGAGAGCTCGATCCGCTCGGTCCTCAGAGCGCTCACGGATAGCTGACCGTCTTCACGACCTCGGGAAGCGGGATCCATTCCTCATGGTCGTCCGGCGGCAGGGCGAAGGCGCCCGCCTGCCAGTCCTCGCGCGCCTGGCGGATCCGTTCGCGGCTCGACGAGACGAAGTTCCACCAGACGTGGCGCGGACCGTCGAGCGGGGCGCCGCCGCAGAGCATGACATGCGCGCCCGCAGCCGAGCGCAGGGTCGCAGCAGCGCCGGGGGCGAGGACGTAGAGGGTCTGCGGTTCGAGCCGGAGGCCGTCGAGGCTGGCCTCGCCCTCGGCGAGATAGATTGCGCGCTCGTCGGCTTCGGCGTCGACCGGCATCGCGCCGCCGGCGCCGAGCTGGATGTCGGCATAGATAGTCTCGCTGTGGCAGGTGACCGGCGAGGTCGCGCCCCAGAGCGTGCCCATCACCACCCGTGCGGACGCCGCGCCGTCGGAGACGAGCGGCAGGCGCTCGCTCGCGACATGCTCGAAGGCTGGATCGATTTCCTCCTTGGCAGTGGGAAGGGCCAGCCAAGTCTGGATACCGCTGAGCTCGGGCCCGTCGGGGCGAAGCTCAGCCGGCGAGCGCTCGCTATGGCTGATCCCCCTGCCGGCGGTCATCAGGTTCACGGCGCCCGGCTCGATCCGCTGGTAGGTGCCCAGCGAATCGCGATGGTCGATCGCCCCGGCGAAGAGATAGGTCACGGTCGCGAGGTTGATGTGCGGATGCGGCCGGACGTCGATCCCCCCGCCGGGGGGAAGATGGGCCGGGCCCATCTGATCAAAGAAGATGAACGGCCCGATCGTCGTCCGCTCCCGGTGCGGGAGCGTGCGGTGGACCTTGAACCCACCGAGATCGTGGGTGGTGGGTGTGAGAGTCTGGAGGATGAGTTCGTCGGCCATTGCGAGCTTTCTAGACCTTGTCGCTCCGGAATCGGAGTCGAAGGTTGTTCCGGGGGCGCAATCGTGCTTGTCTGTGCGGGGCGCCGCCGAACATGCAAGCTTTTCCGCGTGCCGCCTCCCTCCTGTGAAGCGTCTCACCGGGCGGCCGAAGCCGCTCTCGAAGCCAGGAGTTGCACCATGAAGAAATTCATCATGGCGGCCATGTTGGCCGGCAGCATCGCATTCTCCACGCCCGCGGCGGCGCAGGAAAGCAGCTACACGCCCAGCGGCTACTGGGTGGTGCAGGGAATCTATCTCGAGGACGGCCAGTTCGAGAATTACATGGACTTTATCGCCGACACCTATCGCCGGTCGCAGGATTTCGCGCGCCAGAGCGGCTGGATCAGCGGCTACCGGATCCTCGCGAACGTCAACCGCCGGAGCGACGAGCCCGACCTCTATCTCATCACCGAGATGCCGCGCCTCGCCACGCCCCAAGAGAGCGTGGAGCGGGAGCGGCGGATGAACGAACATATGCGGCAGACGACCCGCCAGGCCGAGGAAGCAAGCGGCCAGCGCGTGCGGATGCGCCGGCTCGGAAGCAACCTGCTGCTGCAGGAGCTGACATTGCGGCCCAGCCGGTGAAGTGACGGGGCGTCCTGCGCCCCGCCGCTCATTCCCCCGGCGCCTTGGCCCGGATCGCCAGCGCGTGGACGCGCTCGGCGAGGAGGTCGGCGAGCGCCCCGTTCACCGCGCGCTGGCGCTCGAGCCGGCTCTTTCCGGCAAAGGCGGCGGAGACGATCTCCACCGTGAAATGGCTTTCGCCGCGCGGATCGTGGCCGGCATGGCCGCGATGCCTCTCGCTGTCGTCGATCACGGCGAGCCGTTCGGGAGCGAGGGCGGCGCGAAGGCGTTCCTCGATCTGGCGGGCCACCGGCCCGGTGCAAGCATCTGACATCGCGCCTATATAGGCGAATAAGCGACAAAGGGCAGTCAAGTTGGCGAGTGCGGGCAAAAGGGAGACGAAATTCCACGGGCGGGCGCCGGATCCGCACGGCCCCTGCGCGCATGCCGGCTGCCAGGCGCCGGGCGAGTTTCGCGCCCCGCACGGCCGCGGTGCCTCATTCGACGGGCCGGGCGACTGGCAGTGGCTGTGCCTCGACCATGTCCGCGCCTTCAATTCGGGTTACAATTTCTTTTCGGGCATGAGCCCAGAGGAGATTTCAGAGGCGCAGAATCCCTATGGCGGCTGGGACCGCGAGACTCGCGCCTTCGCGACCGGCGGCGGCGACCGGCCGCCGCGCTGGGCCGACTTTACGGACCCACTCGACGCGATCGGGGCGCGCTTCCGCCGCGCAACCGCGGACGATCCCCGCCGAGACGGGCGCGAGCTCAGTCAGGCCGACCGCCGCTCGCTGAAGCTGCTCGGCCTTGGCGTCGATGCCGACCGCCGCGCGTTGCGCCAGCGTTATGCCGACCTGCTGCGCCGCTACCATCCCGACCATAATGGCGGCGACCGCAGCCATGAGAAAGCGTTGCAGGCCGTGATCGAGGCCTATACGCAGCTCAAATCCCGTCCCGCCTTTGCCGGCCCAGCGAAATAATCTCGAGAAGCAAGATGTCAGACCTCCCCAACGTCGATCCCACCAGCCGGGGCGCAACCGTCCTCGCCGCGCCCGACAAGATGGCGAAGGTGCGCGACCTGTTCGGGATCGACAGCGACATGGAGGTGCCGGCCTTCTCCGAGGCGGACGAAAGGGTCCCGGACCTCGATCCGGCCTATGTCTTCGATCCGGACACGACTCTCGCCATCGCCGCCGGCTTCGCCAAGAACCGCCGGGTGATGATCCAGGGCTATCACGGCACCGGCAAGTCCACCCATGTCGAGCAGGTGGCGGCGCGGCTCAACTGGCCGCTGATCCGGATCAACCTCGACGCCCATATCAGCCGGATCGACCTGATCGGCCGCGACGCGATCGTCCTGAAGGACGGCCAGCAGGTCACCGAATTCCGCGAAGGCCTCCTGCCCTGGGCGCTCCAGACCCCGACGGCGCTCGTCTTCGACGAATATGATGCGGGGCGCCCGGACGTGATGTTCGTGATCCAGCGCGTTCTGGAGACCGAGGGCAAGCTCACCTTGCTCGACCAGAATCGCGTGATCCGGCCCAACCCGTACTTCCGGCTGTTCGCGACCACCAACACGGTCGGCCTCGGCGACACGACCGGCCTCTATCACGGCACCCAGCAAATCAACCAGGGCCAGATGGACCGCTGGAACATCGTCGTGACGCTCAACTATCTACCGGCCGAGGTCGAGGCGCGGATCGTCCTCGCCAAGTCCGGCGAGTACGACCATGAGGGCGGCCGACAGGAGGTCGAGCGGATGATCAAGGTCGCCGAGCTCAGCCGCCAGGGCTTCATGGCCGGCGACATCTCGACCGTGATGAGCCCGCGCACCGTGATCAGCTGGGCGCAGAACGCCTTGATATTCGGTGACGTCGGCTTCGCCTTCCGGCTGACCTTCCTCAACAAGTGCGACGAAGCCGAGCGCCCGATCGTGGCCGAATATTATCAGCGCGTCTTCGGCAAGGATCTTCCCGAGAGCGTGGTCGCGAAGGCCTGACGGCCATGGCCGACCGCGACAATCCGCTCGACAGCTTCCGCCAGGCGCTTGCCGGGGCGGCGCGGGCGATCGCTCGGGACGGCGAGGTCGAGCTCGGCCTGACCGCCGAGGCGCCGAGCGCTGCGGGCAAATCGATCAAGGCGCCGATGCCGGGACGGTCGCTGCCCGAGAGGGAGGTCGCCGAGGCGCGGGGATTCGCCGACGCGGCGGCGCTGAAGCTCCGCCACCACGATGCAGCCCTCCACGCGCGCTCGGCGCCGCTGGACGACCGCGCCCGAGTCGTCTTCGACGCTGCCGAGCAGGCGAGGGTCGAGGCGCTCGGCGCCCGCGCTATGGCCGGGGTGCGCGAGAATCTGGCACGGCTCACCGAGATGCGGCTTCGCACGGATCCGCTCAGCCGGGCGCGAACGCCGGAGGAGGTGCCGCTCGGCACCGCATTGGGCCTGATCATCCGCGAGCGGCTGACCGGCCAGGCGCCGCCGGAATCGGCGGGCGCGGCCTTGTCCCTCGTCTCGGCCTGGATCGAAGACAAAGCGGGAAGCGATCTCGACGCGCTCGGCCTCGTCCTCGACGACCAGGCCGCCTTCGCCAAGATGCTCGGCCGGGTGCTTCAGGATCTCGAGCTGATCGAAGGCGACTCCGCCGCGGACCGCGACCCGAATGCGGGCGAGGAGGAGGAAGGCGAGGATCAGAAGGAAGGCGGCGACGACGGCGAGGACGGCACCGACACGGATGCCGGGGCGGAGGGCGCGGCCGAGATGCGGCCCGAGCAGGGCGAGTCCGGCGGGGAGCAGACCGAGACCGACTGGTCCGAGCAGGAGATGGACGAATCGGACGCCGGCGCCGGCGAGGATGGCGACGAGGGCGCCGTCCCGATCCGCCCCAATCGTCCGCCGGCCGAGGTCGTTCCGCACTTCGATTATCGCATCTTCACCGACCGCTATGACGAGGTGGTCGAGGCCGCCGAGCTTTGCGACGAAGAGGAATTGGGGCGGCTCCGCGCCTATCTCGACCAGCAGCTCGTCCACCTGCAGAGCGCGGTGACCAAGCTCGCCAATAGGCTGCAGCGCCGGCTGATGGCGCAGCAGAATCGGAGCTGGGACTTCGACCAGGAGGAGGGGCTGCTCGACGTCGCCCGGCTCGCCCGGGTCGTCGTCAACCCGACCCACTCGCTCTCCTACAAGATCGAGCGCGACACCGAATTCCGCGACACGGTGGTCACGCTGCTGATCGACAATTCAGGTTCGATGCGCGGCCGGCCGATCTCGATCGCCGCGATCAGCGCCGACATCCTCGCGCGCACGCTCGAGCGCTGTGGCGTAAAGGTCGAGATCCTCGGCTTCACCACCCGCGCCTGGAAGGGCGGGCAGAGCCGCGAGCGCTGGCTGAGCGAGGGACGGCCGCCCCATCCGGGCCGGCTCAACGACCTCCGCCACATCGTCTACAAGAAAGCCGACGAGCCCTGGCGGCGGGCGCGCAAGAGTCTCGGCCTGATGATGCGCGAGGGGCTGCTCAAGGAGAATATCGACGGCGAGGCCCTGCTCTGGGCACACCAGCGGCTGATCGGCCGGCCCGAGGAGCGCAAGATATTGATGGTCATCTCGGACGGCGCGCCGGTCGACGATTCGACGCTTTCAGTGAACAGCGGCACCTATCTGGAGCGCCACCTGCGGCAGGTGATCGGCTGGATCGAGGAGCGCTCCCCGGTCGAGCTGATCGCCATCGGCATCGGCCACGACGTGACGCGCTATTATGCGCGGGCGGTGACGATCATGGACGCCGAGCAATTGGGAGGCACGATGATCGGGCAGCTCGCCGATTTGTTCGACGCGCCCGGCCTCTGACCTCGGAACCGGGGATGGAAGAGCGGCGGGTCGGAATTCGGCACAAGGGCGTGCGAATCGCCGCCCTGCTCGCGATCGGCCTGGTTTCCAGCACCTTCGTCCCGGCGGTCGAGCGACCGCTCCCGATGCAGCCGTCCGAGACCGTGATGACGGTCGCGCCGATCGCGCTCGACGACGGCGACCCGTCGGTGCGCAACGCGGGCGCGCTTCAGTTCCTCGAAGTCTGGTGGCTTCGGAGCCGCGACATCCGCTTCGGCGGACTCTCGGCCATGCATATCGAGGACGGCGCGGTGACCGCCATCAGCGACGCCGGCGACCTCTTCCGATTCCCTCTGCCTGGCCTCGGCACGCGCACCCTGCCGCTGCGTATCGAGCGGCTGATCGACGGGCCGGGGTCCGGCCGCCGCAAGTCCGATCGCGATTCGGAATCGATGGTGATCGCCGGCGACCATGCCTGGATCGCGTTCGAGAGCGCCAATTCGGTCTGGCGCTATTCGCGGACGAGCGGGCGGGCCGAGGCCTCGGCGCGGCCCGAGCCGATGCGCCGCTGGCCCTCGATGCGCGGCGCCGAGGCGATGCTCCGGCTGGCGGACGGGCGCTTCCTGGTGTTGGCGGAAGGCCCTGTCGGCGATGACGGAAGCACCCCCGTGCTGCTCTTCGCCGGCGACCCGGCCGAGGAAGGGACGTCTGCCGAGGCCCTGCGCTACCGCCCGCCCGAGGGGTTCCGCGCCACCGACGCGGCCGCCCTTCCCGACGGCAGGATCCTGATCCTCAACCGCCGATTCTACTGGACGGAAGGCGTGTCGGCCGCCGTGACCATGGTCGACCGGCGGGCGCTTCGGCCGGGTGCGATGCTGGAGGGGCGGGAGATTGCGCGGCTCGACGGCGATCTTACTGTCGACAATATGGAGGCGCTCAGCATCACGCGCGAAGGCGCCCGGACGATCGTGTGGATCGCCTCGGACGACAATTTCAATCCGCTGTTCCAGCGGACCCTGCTGATGAAATTCGCGCTGGCGGAGTGAACGCCGCGCCGCGGCTTACGCGGCTTCGGCGGTCTCGCTCTGCTTCTTCGCGATCTCGCGCTTCAGGCGGCGGGCGCGCAGGCTCAGCTTCTCGTCCTTCGACTTCAGAAGCCAGTTGTCGAGGCCGCCGACATGCTCGACCGAACGGAGGCCGTTCATCGAGACGCGCAGCTTGACCGAACGGCCGAGCGCGTCGGAGATCAGCGTCACGTCCTGCAGATTCGGCAGGAAGGTGCGCTTGGTCTTGTTGTTGGCGTGGGAAACGTTGTGACCCACCTGCCGGCCCTTGCCGGTCAGCTCGCAAATGCGCGACATATGACTCGTCCTGGATGATGCGGGGGCGGACCCCCGAAAGCAGGCGGCGAGATAGCCTCGGCAGGTCCGCGCGTCAACCGCTTAGCGCCCGCAGATGGTGCGGTTGAGTCGTTGCGGCTGTGCAACCAAGGCGGTACGGCTTCGTTGTCGGACCAAAGCCCAGGCTGGAGGGACCCTCGATGCTGCGTAAATTGCTGCTCCTGCTCGCCCTGATCGTGATCGTCGCGATCGTCCTCGTCTGGCAGGGTTATGTCGAGGTGCCCGGCCGGGCCGACAACGGCAAATATGAGGTGAAGGTCAATCCGCCCGAGGTCGGGACGACCACCGTCGAGGTTCCGGTCGTCCGGCCGTCGCGCGGCGATTCGAACCAGGCCGCACCGGCGCCCGCCAACAGCCAGTAATTTTGCTTTCCGAATGATCGGCGGCTAGCGGAGGCCATGGCCTTTCCGCTCCCAGCGCCGATGCGGCTCGCGCTCGACGAAGCCCGTGCCTGCGCCGAGGCCAGCGAGGTTCCCGTCGCCGCCGTGGTGACGCGCGGCGGCGAGGTCGTGGCCACCGGCCGCAACCGGATGCGCGAGCTCAACGATCCCACCGCCCATGCCGAAGTCGTGGCGATGCGTGCGGCGTCCTTGGCGCTTGGCACGCCGCGCCTCGATGGCTGCGACCTCTGGGTGACCCTGGAGCCCTGCGCCATGTGCGCGGGGGCGATGGCGCTCGCTCGGATCGACCGCCTCTATTTCGCCGCCGGCGATCCCAAGGGCGGGGCCGTCCTTCATGGCCCCCGCCTGTTCGGCCAGCCGACCTGCCACCATGCGCCCGAAGTCTATGCCGGGATTGGGGAGGGCGAATCGGCCGAGCTCCTCCGCGCCTTCTTCCGCGAGCGCCGCTAGCGCCGCCGGTTGAGCTGGGGCGGAACCCAGTCGAAGCTGGTGCGGATGATCGCCGGCACCGGATCGCCCGCGGCGTTGCGCGCGGGACGGAAGCGGAAGCGGCGCTCGATCAGCTCGCAGGTGCGCGAATCGAGCCTGGGATTGCCGCTGGAGCGGGTCGTGCGGCAGGCGGTGGCGCGGCCGTCTGCGCCGACGGTGAACATGACGCCGACCGTCTCCACATGTGGCGGCTGCTCGCCGGGATAGTCGGAATAGCGAAGCTCGCCGGCGATTCGCTCGGCCGGGGTTGGGCTGCCGCCGCCGCCGGTCCCGCTGCCGCTGCCGCCAGCGCCGGTGCCGGTTCCCTCGCCCCCGGCGCCGCTGCCCTGGCCGGGCTGGTCGGAGCTTCCCGAGCAGCCGCTGCCGCCCGGCACAGGAACTGCCCAGGCGCGGCAGCCGGGTGGCGCCTCGGCCTTTGGAGTCGCCGTGGGCTGGGAGCGAAGGCTCGGCGGCGCCGCAGCGCCCTCTGGCTCGGGCACATGCTTGGGTGCCCGGACGGGCGGCGGCGGCGGTGGGGCCGGTGGGGCGACCGAGAAGACCTTGAGCGGCTCCTCGATCGCCCTGGTGATGTCGACCCCGAGGCCGGTGACGATGGCGTAGCCGATCAGCGCATGGAGCAGGACGACGCCCGCTGCAACGCGCGCTCTTGAGCGTTCGACATGCACCTTGGCCTCATTTCAGCCGGTCGGGCGCCCTTTACTGCTGGACTGGGACGATCCGGATCTCGACCCGGCGGTTTGCCTGGCGGTCAGCCTCGGTGCGCTCGGGATTGACCAGCAGCTGGCTCTCGCCGAAGCCGCGGGTCGCGATCCGGACCGGCTGGACGCCGCGCGCGACCAGATAGGCCGAAACCGCGTTGGCGCGGCGCTCGGACAGCCCCTGGTTATATTCGGCCGTGCCGGTGCTGTCAGTGTGGCCGTAGACGTCGATCATCGTCGACGGATAGGCCTGGAGCGTCGACGCGACCTCGTTCAGCACCGGCTGGAACTGCGGCTGAACGTCGAAGCGGTCGTGGGCGAAGGTGATTCCCGACGGCATGGTGAGGACGAGCTCGTCGCCGCGGCGCTCGACCACGACTCCGGTGCCCTCGGTGCGGCGGCGAAGCTCCTGCTCCTGCCGGTCCATATACTGGCCGACGAGGCCGCCGGCGACGGCGCCGATGCCGGCGCCGACGATTCGCTCGGTGCGGTCGCGGCGGCCGCCGATCAGGTCGCCGAGCAGGTAGCCGCCGATCGTTCCGAGGCCGGCGCCGATCACGGTGCGGGTCGGGAATTCGCGCTCGCCGGTCTCCGGATTGGTGACGCAGGCGGCGGTGGTGGCGAGGAGGAGGCCGCCGATGGCGACCCCGGCAAGGCGCTTGGACACAGACATGATCATTCCTTTTTCCGCTCTATTCGGATTCGGTGAACTGGCGGGGTCAACCGCGTCCGGCGCGTCATTGTTCCACATCCGTGCCAGTGGGAAGGGCGATCGCGCTCAGCAGAGCGGCCCCCGCTGGACTTCGCCCGAGACCGTCACCCCAGCGGAGGCTGGGGTCTCGGCGGGGTTACACGCTGCCGTCGATGGAGCGCTGCACGGGCGGCAACGCCATCTCGTCCCGAGATGACAGCCTTCGCTGGCATGACGGCGTCGCTCAGCACTGCTCGAGGTCTTCGCGCGGAAGCGGTTGTGGAGCGGGGCGGTTGGCGGCTAAACGGTGCACCCCGCCCATGGCACCTTCCCCGCCCCCTCCCAGCCCGTTCCCCTGGTTCGACGTGGTCGTCATCCTGCTCCTGGTGGGATTGAACGGCCTGTTCGCAATGTCGGAGCTGGCGATCGTCTCGGCGCGTCGGCCGCGGCTCAAGGCGATGGCGAAGAGCGGCCGCCGCGGCGCGCAGACCGCGCTCGATCTCGCCGCAGATCCGGGCCGCTTCCTCTCCGCCGTCCAAATCGGCATCACCCTGGTCGGGATCCTCGCCGGCGCCTATTCGGGCGCGAGCCTGGGCGGGCCGGTTGGCGAACGGCTGGCCCGCCTCGGCCTCGACCCGGAGACCGCCGCGACGGCGGGCTTCGTCCTCGTCATCGTCCTCGTCACCTATGCCTCGCTGGTGATCGGGGAGCTCGTGCCCAAGCAGTTCGCCCTTCGCGCACCCGAAGGGATCGCCGCCACGATGGCGCCGCCTATGCTGTGGATCGCCCGGATCACTGCGCCCTTCGTCTGGCTGCTCGACAGGACCAGCAAGCTCGTCTTCCGGTTGCTCAGGCTGAAGCGCAGCTCGGACAACAAGGTCACGGCCGAGGAGCTTCACATGGTCGTCGCCGAGGCGACCCACGCCGGCGTCATCGAGGAGAGCGAGCGTGCGATCATCTCGGGCGTCGTCCGCCTCGCCGATCGGCCGGTGCGCGAGGTGATGACTCCGCGCACCGAGGTCGACTGGATCGATGCCGATGCCGATCCCGCCGCGATCGCGGCCAAGCTGCTCGAAACGCCGCACAGTCGGCTTCCGGTCGCCGAGGCCTCGGTCGATCATATCGTCGGCGTCGTCCAGGCGCGCGACATAGTGAAGGCCTCGATCCGGCAGCAGCCGCTCGATCTCAGGGCGCTGATGCGGCCGGCCCCCGTCGTCCCGGACCAGATGGACGCGATGGACGCGCTCGTCGTGCTTCGCGATTCGGAGGTGCCGGTGGCCTTGGTCCATGACGAATATGGCCACTTCGAGGGGCTGGTGACCCCCGCGGACCTGCTCTCCGCGCTCGCCGGTGCATTTGCTTCCAACGCCGATCTGGAGACCGATCCGCCGCTCGTGGAGCGCGACGACGGAAGCTGGCTGATCTCGGGTTCGCTCTCGGCCGACGCGCTCGACGAGGCGCTCGGGATCCAGCTTCCCGACGATCGCGACTATGCGACCGTCGCCGGCTTCGCTTTGTCGGTGCTGAGGCGCCTGCCCGAGACTGGCGAGAAATTCGATTTCGGCGGCTGGCGGTTCGAGATCGCCGACATGGATGGCCGCAAGATCGACAAACTGATCGCGACCCGCCGCGAGCGCCGTCGGAGGATCTGACGGCGCGGGTCAGCCGGCGCTGCCGAGCTTTCCGAACTGGGCCTCGAATCCGTCCGTGTCGCCGCGCTCGAGATAGCGCGCCTGCTCGACGAGGCGGTCGCGCGCGACCCTTCCCTTGAACGGCCCGAGCCGGTCGTCGAGCCGCTCGACCTCGCAGTCGCTCATGCCCGCCAGCTGCGAGAAGCTGGTCACGCCGAGTTCTTGCAGACGGGCGGCGAGCTTCGGCCCGACGCCCTTCATCGTCTGGAGATTGTCGCCGCCGGCGGGGGCATGGGTGTCGACCCTGAGGACATCGCCGACGACGTCGGTCGCGGCAGTGGCGACCTCGTCGGTCACCGCCGCGGGCGCGGGCGGCGGCGCGGGGCGCAGATAGGGGCGCTCGTCGGTGGCGCGCTCGGTCAGGATCGGCGCACGGTTCTTGGCGCCGCGGCTGCGCAGCAGCAGGACGAGGAGGATGAGGGCGGCGAGCGCCGCGCCGATGACGATATAGAGCGTGGTCGAATCGTTCATGACTGCTCGGGTCCTTCAGACGAATTGGGCCGCGGCCGGTTCCGGAGGTGGCGGAACATCCACCAGCCGGTGGCGAGGCCGATGGCGAGCGCTGCGGCGAGCGGGACGATCTCGGCGCGGATCAGGGTCAGCATCGCATCAATCCTCAGTCGAGATAGGAGGTGCGCTTGCGCCGCCCAAAGACGAGCCGGCCAAGGCCGAGCCCGATCAGGAAGGCCAGGAGCGAATGGATGAGGGTCTCGCCAAGGAGCGGAAGCCAAGCGCGACCGCTGCCGCGATGTCCCTCGGCCCAGCGCACGGCGGCGATACCCGGGACGGTCGCGACGCGTTCGGTGAGGCCGGGATAGCCCCTGATCCCGTCGCGCTGAAAATCGTCGGCGGGCCCCGAAAGGATCGCGGTCCGGCTCATCGGCGCGCGGTCCATCTCGACCCGGACGCCGGGCACGGCCGCGTGCCGGACCCGGAGCTCGGCATGTGCCTGCAGCGCATCGAGCAGGCGGGCGCCGCCGCCGAGCGGGCCGTGGTTCAGCCAGCCGACGAGGAGCGCGGCAGCGAGACCGATCGTGAACTTGAGCCAGGGCCTCATCTTTTCCCCTCTTTCGCCCCAGTCTAGCGGGCCGGCGCCCCGGGGTCAGCCCCGCTCGCGCGCGATTTCGCGCCAGCCGATGTCCCGGCGCGAGAAGCCGTCAGGAAAGTCGATCGCATCGACCGCGGCATAGGCCTTTCGCTGGGCGGCCTTCACCGTCGTTCCTCGTGCGGCCACGGTCAGCACCCGCCCGCCGGCGGCGACCAGCCGGCCCTTTTCGTCGGTCGTAGTGCCGGCCTGGAAGACCTGGGCATCCCCAGCTTTGTCGAGCCCCGCAATGCGTCCACCCTTCTGGGGAATCCCGGGATAGCCCCTGGCGGCGATCACGACGCCGAGCGCGGCTTCGTCGGAAAAGGACGGAGGCGCGGCATCGGCGAGGCGGCCCTCGGCAGTGGCGACCATCAGCTCGAGAAGGTCGCTCTCCAGCCGCATCATCAGCACCTGGCACTCGGGATCGCCGAAGCGCACATTGTATTCGATCAGCTTCGGGCCTTCGTCCGTCAGCATCAGCCCGGCATAGAGGATCCCGCTGAATGGATGGCCGTTCGCCGCCATCGCTCGGATGGTCGGAAGCACGATCTCGTCCATCGTCCGCTGTTCGACCTCCGGCGTGAAAACCGAAGCCGGGCTGTAGGCACCCATGCCGCCGGTATTGGGGCCGGTATCGCCGTCGCCGACGCGCTTATGGTCCTGGGCCGAGCCGAACGGAATCGCGGTCTCGCCGTCGGTGAGCACGAAGAAGCTCGCTTCCTCGCCCACCAGGAATTCCTCGATCACCACCGCGCCGTCGCCGCCGCCGAAGATCGTGTCGAGCGCGGCCTCGGCCTCGGCCTCGGTCTCGGCGATGACCACGCCCTTGCCTGCAGCGAGCCCGTCCGCCTTGATCACCACCGGAAGGCCGAACTCCTCGAGCGCCGTCTCGGCGGCGAGCCGGTCCGAGGCGCGGGCATAGTGGGCGGTCGGTATGTTCTCGCGGCGGCAGAGGTCCTTGGTGAAGCCCTTCGAACCTTCGAGCTGCGCCGCCGCCTTGTTCGGGCCGAACACGCGAAAGCCCATCGTCCGAAGATTATCGGCGAGGCCGTCGACGAGCGGCGCCTCGGGGCCGATCACGACCAGGCCGATCGAGTGGCGGATGCAGAAATCGGCGGTCGCGCGGTGGTCGGCCGGATCGACCGCGACCAATTCGGCATGGGCCGCGATGCCCGGATTTCCCGGCGCGGCGAACAGCTTGCCCAGGCGCGGCGATTGCGCCAGCTTCCATGCCAGCGCATGTTCGCGCGCCCCGGAGCCGATAAGCAGTACATTCATGAGCGATTTTTCCAGGCCTGAGGACGGGCTGTTAGCAACCGAAGCGCCGGGCGACAACGCGCCCGCCCTGTCGGTGAGCGAGCTTTCGACGGCGCTCAAGCGCACCGTCGAGGATGCGTTCGGCCACGTCCGTGTCCGCGGCGAGATTTCCGGCTTCAAGCGCCACAGTTCGGGCCATTGCTACCTGACCTTGAAGGACGAGAATGCCTGCATGGACGGGGTGATCTGGCGCGCCAATGCGGCTGCGCTGAGGTTCCGGCCGGAGGACGGCGTCGAAGTGATCGCGACCGGTAGGCTCACTACCTATCCCGGCCGGTCCAAATATCAGATCGTGATCGAGCGGCTGGAGATTGCCGGCCAGGGCGCCTTGATGGCCCTGCTCGACAAGCGCCGCCGGGCGCTCGCTGCGGAGGGCCTGTTCGACGAGGCGCGCAAGAAAAGGCTGCCCTTCGCGCCCCGAGTGATCGCGGTCGTCACCTCGCCGACCGGCGCGGTGATCCGGGACATCCTCCACCGGCTCGAGGACCGGTTTCCGGTCCACGTGATCGTCTGGCCGGTTCCCGTGCAGGGGGAGGGGGCGGCAGCGCAGGTCGCCGCTGCAGTGCGCGGCTTCGAGGCGGGCGGGCCGTTTCCGCGGCCGGACCTGCTGATCGTCGCCCGCGGCGGCGGCTCGATCGAGGATCTGTGGGCGTTCAACGAGGAGGAGGTGGTGCGCGCAGTCGCCGCCTCGTCCATCCCGACCATCTCCGCCGTCGGCCACGAGACCGACACCACCTTGTGCGATTTCGCCGCCGACCGGCGCGCGCCGACGCCGACCGCGGCGGCCGAGATGGCGGTCCCGGTCCGCCGCGACCTCCTCGCCCAGCTCGGCGAGACCGGCCACCGGATGGAGCGCTGCGCAAGCCGGACCCTGACCCGCGCCGGCGAGAATCTGGAGAACACGCTCCGCCGCTGGCCGGCACGCGAGGCCTTGCTCGCGCCCCAGCGCCAGAAGCTCGACGACCTCTCGGACCGACTGCCGCGCGCGCTCGGCGCCCGGCTCGACCGCGCCCGCGGCGATCTCGGCCGTTCCGGCGGCGCGCTTCGGCCGGGGCTTCTCGCGGCCATTCACCGCCGCGCAAGCGAGCGACTGGCAGCAGTCTGGCGGGTGGCCGAGCTGGCGCATCCGGACACGCCGCTGAAGCGCGGTTATGCCCGAGTCACGGACGGCGGCGGCCAGACCCTCACCACCGCATCGGCGGCACGGGCGGCCGGACGGTTGAAGCTCCATTTCGGCGACGGCGCGGTGGGCGCAACCGTCGACGGTGCGGCAGCGCCTCCTGTGCCGGCGCGGCGACAGTCGCGCCCCGCGGCCGAACAGCCCAAATTGCTTTGAAAGGATTTTCGACGTGCTCATGTCCAGCAAGGGCCGGATCGCCAAGCTCCATTACCTCCCCGGCACTTTCCGCGTGCTGAGCAGCGGGGATCATGTCGTCTGCGCCGTCACCGGCCAGCCGATCCCGCTCGACCAGCTGCGCTACTGGAGTGCCGAGCGCCAGGAGGCCTATGCCAGCCCCGAGGCGGTGATGAAGGCCGAAGGCCTACAATGAGCCTCGTCGCGGCCTTCCTGCTCGCCCAGGCGATCGCCGTCGACGGACGGCCGGTCCAGGGCGGCCTCGTCCGCGGCCATGCCCCGGCCGGGACGGTTGAGCTCCGGCTCGATGACCAGCCGGTGGCGCTTGCGCCCGACGGCGTCTTCCTGATCGGCCTCGACCGCGATCATCCGGCCACGGCGCGGCTGACCGCGCGCCTCGGCGACGGGCGCACTGTCGTCGAGGATATCGCCGTCGCTCCGCGCCCCTGGCGGATCGAGCAGATCAACGTTGCCCGTCGGCCCGGCGGGGTCACCGACGAGGCCTATCGCCTTCGCCGCGAGGCCGAGACCGCGCGGATCCGCGAGGCGCGGGCGCAGAATTCGGCCACCGACGGCTGGAGGCAAAGCTTCATCTGGCCGTCGCGGGGACGGATCAGCGGCACGTTCGGGTCGCAGCGCATCTATCGCGGCGTGGCCGCCGCCTATCATTCGGGCGTCGATGTCGCGCCCGGGGCCGGTGCGCCGGTGGTCGCGCCGGCGGACGGGGTAGTCGTGCTCGCCGGCCCGCCGGTCTTCAGCCTGGAGGGAAATCTGGTCATCATCGATCACGGGATGGGGCTCAACAGCGCCTTCCTGCATCTCGCGCGCTCCGACGTCGCTGTCGGCCAGCGGGTCCGGCAGGGCGATCCCATCGGCACGGTCGGCGCCACCGGCCGGGCGACCGGGCCGCACCTCCACTGGAGCCTGATGTGGAATGGCGCGCGGCTCGATCCCCAGCTCGTCGCGGGGCCGATGCGATGATCACGCAGCGGGGGCGGCTCGTCTGCCGGATGGCGAGCCAGGCGCGTCAGGAGGGGCGTCGCGACGAGGCCAAGGCGATGCTCCGCGGGCTGATCGCCGACGAGCCGGACAGCGCTCCGGCCTGGAACCTGCTCGGCCTCGTCCAGCTCGACGAGGGCGATCGCGAAGCCACTGCGAGCCTCGAGCGCGCCTCGCAGCTCGATCCGAACCCGCCCGAGGTCTGGTACAATCTGTCTCGTGCTTTCGCGGCGGTCGGCCAGCATGAATCGGAGCTCGCCTGCCTCGACCAGGCGCTTGCCCGCCACGCTTATTTCCTTCCGGCCTTGCTCACCAAGGTGAAGAGCCTGAAGTCGCTCGGGCGCGAGGCGGAAGGGCTGGAACTCGCGCGCGGCTTCCTTGCCGGCATTCCGGACGATAGCGGCTTTCCGCCCGCGGTTCAGGCGCAGCTCGCCGAGGTCCGCGCCGCCGTCGCTGCCGACAACGAGAAGAGGGAGCGGGGCTTCGCGCAGGCGCTCGCGGAGGCGCAATCCGCTTTCCCCGACGCCGACCTGAGCCGCGCCAAGGTCTTCGCCGAGCAGCGGGCCGGGCGCCGCAAGATCTACGCCCAGCAGCCCACTGGGGGCCATTTTCCCTTCCTTCCGGCGATCGAATATTTCGATCGGGCGCTATTCCCCTGGTTCGAGGCGCTGGAGGCGGAGACTGCGACGATCCGTGCTGACTTGCTGTCCCTCTGGGCCGAGGACGACCCGAATTTCCGCCCTTACGTCCAGTACGATCCGACCATGCCCGTCAATCAGTGGGCGGACCTCAATCACAGTCCGCGCTGGAGCGCCTGGTTCCTGTGGGAGGATGGGGCGCGCAACGAGGCCAATTGCGCGCGCTGCCCGGCGACCGCTGCGGCAATCGAGAAGCTTCCCCTGCTCGACATTCCCGGCAAGGCGCCGTCGGTCATGTTCTCGGTGCTCCAGCCGCACACGACCATTCCGCCGCATACTGGCTCAACCAATGCGCGGATCACCGTCCACCTGCCCTTGGTCGTGCCGCCCGGCTGCCGCTTCCGGGTCGGCGGCGAGACCCGCGACTGGCGCGAGGGCGAGGCCTGGGCCTTCGACGACACGATCGAGCATGAGGCCTGGAACGACAGCGATCGGCCGCGCGCGATCCTGATCCTGGACGTTTGGAACCCGTTGCTCAGCGAGGCCGAGCGCGCGGTCGTGCGGGCGATCGGCTAGTTGACCCGGCGCACCCGGATCGCCGTCTGGTTGTTCACATTGGCAAGGTAGGAGCCCATCGCCGCACGGCGGATCCTGATAGGATGTCCTGCGCGCGGCCAAATTGCGAGGTCCCGGCTGTCAATCTGCGCCCAGCGGGCACCGTCCTCGAGCTGGAGCACCCACTTGCCGTCCGGGCCCTGCCGGGCCGAGCGGATCGTCGTCTCGATGCTCGAGGCCTCGTCGTCGCTGTCGTCGCCGAAGATATTGAGATCGGGAAGGGCGAGGCCGAACAGCGAGCGGCGGGTGCGCCGGACCTGCTGGCGGTCCATCGCGACGAGCTGGCCGCTGGCCCGCGCCGCCTCCATCGCGGCGACTTCGCGGTCGAAGCAGGCGAGGCGCTCCTCGGCCGCCGCGATCGCGCGGCACTGGACGACCCGGTTGAGCGCCTCGGGCGCCTCGGCCGGGGCGTTCCGCCGGTCCTGGGCAAGCGCAGCGCCGGCGCAGGCGAGGCCGGCCAGTGCTGCCATCGAGACGATCATACGCTTCGGCATCATGGGATCCCCCTGCTTGCCCGCTCAAGGGGCGCTGAACGCCAGACTAGACCGCTTGTGGCGCGTTGCAAGGGCGACGCCATGACGGAGGGCAATTCGTGCAGAGCTGCCGGAATCGGCTGTTTTCCGTGCAGAATCGATTGTGACCTTTTTGCTACACGGCCGTCACAACCGCCGTCGCGCCCCCTTGCAGCATTGCGCAATGGCGGCACGCTGCACTAGACGGAAAGGTGAAAGCGGCTGTCGCCGTTTTTTCGTCGTGGGAGCGACCTTCGGAAAGAAGGCGGCCGGGGCGAGACGAGATCCGACGGCGGAAGCCGTCGTTTGCTAGGGGAATAAACATGCAGTCGACTCTTCGTCAGCGCCTGTTGGCGTCGACCCTCATGATCGGCGCGGCCGCGTTTGCGACGCCGGCCTGGGCTCAGCCCGACGATCAGGTGCCCGAGACCCCGGTCACCTCGGAACCGGACACGACCAATGCGCAGACCGCCCAGCAGGGCGACATCACCGTTACCGGTTCCCGCATCGCCCGCCGCGACCTGACCTCGACCAGCCCGCTGGCGGTGGTCAACGACGAAGAGTTCACGCTGTCCGGCGCGGTCAACGTCGAGCAGGTGATCAACACGCTGCCGCAGGTCATCCCCGGCGCGACCTCCTTCTCGAACAATCCGGGCGGCGGCGTCGCCACCCTCAACCTCCGCGGCCTCGGCTCACAGCGCAACCTCGTGCTGGTCAACGGCCGCCGCTACATCTTCTATGATACGAACCAGGTCGTCGATCTCAACACGATCCCGCAGTTCCTGATCGACAGCGTCGACGTGGTGACCGGCGGCGCTTCGGCGGTCTACGGTTCGGACGCCCTCGTCGGCGTCATCAACTTCCGCCTGCGCTCGGATCTCGACGGAATCGTCACTGGCGGTCAATATTCGATCACCGAGGAAGGCGACGGCCGCCGCTACAACGCCTATATGGCGATCGGCACCCAGTTCGCCGACGGCCGCGGCCATGTCGCCATGTACGGCGAATATTATAATCGCGGCGCGATCTTCCAGGGCGACCGCGCATTCTCGCGCTTCGCACTCGGCGACAGCGGCGGCGCTCTCGCGCCGGGCGGTTCGGCGGGCGTTCCCCAGGGCCGCTTCGTCACCGCGGGTGAAATCGCGATCGGACCGGGCGCCAGCTGCGCCAACGTTCCGACGGCCAATCCGCCCGTCGTGCGCAACAACTGCGTGCCGATCGGCATCGGGACCAATTATCCCGGCGGCGGCGCCTTCTTCGCTTCGCCGGGCGTGAGCCGTCCCTATGCCGGCGCTCCGGACAGCTACAATTATGCGCCGTCCAACTTCCTGATGGTCCCGCAGGAGCGCTGGACCCTCGGCGGCTACGGCGAATATGAGGTCAGCAGCGGCATCAACGCCTATGCCGAAGTCGCCTACATCAACAACCGGGTCGAGAACGAGCTCGCGGCGACTCCGATCACGCAGAATGTCGACTACAACGTCGCACAGGCTTGCACCCGCGTGTCGGCGGCGGATTGCGCCCAGCTCCAGCAGATCGCTGCCAATCAGCAGGCGGCCATCGCTCTCGCGGCTGCACGCGGCGCTGCCAATCCGTTCCCGGCGTTCACGGCCGGAACCGGAAGCTTCCCGGCGCTCGCGCCCGGGTTCGTCCGACTGCAGACGAACACCCGCGTGGTGCAGATCTCCAACCGCAACGTGTCGGACGATCGCAACGCTTTCCGTGTGCTCGGCGGCGTCCGCGGCAACCTCACGGGCGATCTGACCTACGACGCTTACTACATGTATGCCCGCACCCGGAACGCGTCGATCCAGGAAGGCAACATCTCGCGTTCGGCTTTCACCCGACTGGCCGGCAACGGGACCTGCAACTTCTTCGGCGCCAACCTGCTCAGCGATACCTGTATCGAGGGGATTTCGATCCTCGCGCAGAACCAGGACATCTCCGAGCTCCAGGTCGCCCAGGCGAGCATCTCCGGCCCGCTCTTCCAGATCGGTTGGGCGAGCAACCCGGTGGCGTTCGCGGCCGGCGTCGAGTGGCGCAGCATGGCCGGCCAGTTCATCCCCGACACCGCTCTGTCCTCGGGTGACGTCGCCGGCTTCAACGCGGGCGATCCGACCGCGGGCCGCTACAGCGCCAGGGAAGTCTTCGGCGAGCTCCGCATCCCGATCATCGAGGACGGTGTCGTTCATCGCCTCGAGCTGAACGGCGCGGCCCGCTACTCCGACTACTCGCTGGATGCGGTCGGCGGCGTGTGGACCTATGCGGCGGGCGCCGAGTTCGCGCCGATCGCCGACATCACGTTCCGCGGCCAGTATCAGCGCGCCATCCGCGCGCCCAACGTGTCCGAGCTGTTCGGCGGCCAGGCCGTCGGCTTCCCGGCGGCGACCGATCCGTGCGCACTGCCGTCGGCTTCGACCAACGCCACGATCCGCGCCCTCTGCATCGCCACCGGCGTGCCGCAGGGCAACGTCGGCCAGGCGTTCCTGCAGCCGAATGCTCAGATCGAGGGCGTCTTCGGCGGCAATCCGAACCTGCAGGAAGAGCAGGCGGATACCTGGACGGCGGGCGTGGTCATTCGGCCGAGCTTCATCCCCCGGCTGAACATCACGGTCGATTATTACGACATCGAGATCGACAATGCGATCGCGTCTGCGGGCGGCGGTGTGAACAACATCCTCAGCCTCTGCTACAACGTGATCCAGAATGCGAACCACCCGGTCTGCCAGGCGATCAACCGCGACGCCCAGGGCAGCATCTCGGGCGGCGGCGTGTTCATCGTCGAGGCGAACAACGCCAACCTCGCCCAGCTGACCACCGAAGGCATCGACTTCTCGCTCGATTACAACATGCCGCTCGCGTTCAGCGCGATGGGTGGCACGGAATCGCGGATGAGCTTCTTCTTCCTCGGCAACTATTCGTGGGAGAACACCTTCGTCCCGATCGCCGGTGTCGACCAGGTGGTTGAGTGCGCCGGCCGGTTCGGCCTGAACTGCGGCAATCCGACGCCGCGGTGGAAGTGGTCGAGCCGTCTGTCCTGGATCGACGGTCCGCTGACCAGCACGGTTCGCTGGCGGCACGTCGGCCGGACCGACGACGATGACGATGCGACGCCGTTCGTCGTCGACGAGATCGGCTCGTACGACCTGTTCGATCTGGCCTTCGCGTTCAACGTGGATGACAACCTCACGCTGAACATGGGCGTCAACAACCTGTTCGATAAGCGTCCGCCGATCATCGGCTCGAACCAGGAGCAGGCGAACACCTATCCGGGCACGTTCGACGTGATCGGGCGTGACTTCTTCATCTCGGCGAACCTCCGCTTCTAAGCGGCGGCAAGCTTCGAAGATCGGGGCGGCGGAGCAATCCGCCGCCCCTTTTTTTGCGCCGCGGGCCGCGGCCTCTTGCAAGCCGGCGCGGATTGCGGCGGATTGAGACGATGACCTACCGTCTCAATCCGCAGCTCGACCGCGCCGCGCTGGCCGCGGAATTTCGGGAGAGGGGCCGCCTGCACATCCCGGACGTCCTGGTCGCCGAGGATGCCGAGCGCCTCTTCGCCTATCTCAAGGGCAGCCCGGACTGGCGCCTGCTCGTCAACCAGGAGGACCGCCTGTTCGAGCTGGACCGCGAGGCCCAGGCCGCGCTGGCTCCGGAGCGCAAGCAGGCACTTGAGCAGGCGGTCCACGCCGCCGCCCGCTACGGCTTCCAATATCTCTATGAATCGATCCGCGTGCCGGACGATGACGAGGCGCGCGCCGAGCACGGCGACGCCCTCAACGAGTTCGCGCGCTTCCTGTCGTCGCCGGAAGTCCTCGGCTTCTTCCGCGACATCGGCATCGACGCCGACTTCGCCGACGCCCAGGCGACCGCCTACGGCCTCGGCCACTTCCTCAGCGCCCATGACGACGCCGTCGAGGGCAAGAACCGCAAGGCGGCCTATGTCTTCAACCTGACTCCGAAATGGCGGCCGGACTGGGGCGGGCTGCTGATGTTCCACCGCGCGGACGGCCATATCGCCGAGGCGCTGACCCCGTCGTTTAACGCGCTCAACCTGTTCGCCGTGCCGCAGCCGCACAGCGTCAGCATGGTCGCACCCTTTGCGGCGGCGAGGCGCTATTCGGTGACCGGCTGGCTGAGGACGCGCCCTCCGCTCGCCACCTCCGACGACGGCTGCTAGGCCAAGGGCAACGAGGAGGAAACGTGGCCAATCAGATTCCCTTGTTCGAGCTCAACCCGGCGATCGATCGCGAGGCCGCGAAGCAGGACTTCGCGCGAGAGCGCCGGGTGCAGATCCGGGATTTCCTGACCGAGCCGGCGGCCCGGACGATCCACCGCGTGCTCTCGCGCGAGACTCCTTGGGGCCTGGCCTGGACTGCCGGCGACGATGGCCCGCACGCGCTCCGTCGCCGCGAGCTCGCGGCGCAGCAGCCGGCCGAGGTCCAGGCGATCAGCCGCAAGGTCGCGGCGGCCGCGGGGGGGCAGGATTACGCCTTCGCCTATGCGCAATATCCGATCCTCACCGCCTATCAGGAGGGCTGGCGCGATCATCAGGCGCTCGACCTCCTCATGGAGCATATCAACGACGAGCCGCTGATGGACCTGGTGCGTGAGGTCACCGGAATGGCGGACCTGGTCAAGGCGGACGCACAGGCCACCCTCTACGGGCCGCACCATTTCCTCGCGCTGCACGACGACAGCCACGTCGCCGAGGGGTGGCGGGTCGCCTATGTGATGAACTTCTGCGCCGAGGAATGGCGCCCGAACTGGGGCGGCTATCTGCTGTTCTACGACGAGGATGGGGATGTGGTCGCAGGCTTCAAGCCGCGCTTCAACGCGCTCAACCTGTTCGCCGTGCCGCAGAAGCACAGTGTGAGTTACGTGCCGCCTTTCGCACCGGTCGGGCGGTTCGCGATCACCGGCTGGTTCCGGAACCACTGACCAGCCAGGCCAGCGGTCGGTCCGACTGCGGATCGGCCAGAGGCCGCGGCGGATCGATCGCCAGTCCCGCCGCCTGGAGTTCTGCCACCAGGGCCGCGATCTGCTCGGAATCGCGCGCTGCCGCCTCGAGCTCGCCGATCCGTTCGATCTCGCCGAGGGCGTCCGCCTCCAGCGGGGCGATCGGCGCCCGGGCATAGAGGCGCTGGACGAGACCGGCGAGGAACTCGGCCGCGGCCGGGTGCGGGGCGCTTGCTGGCAATTGCGCGAAGGCGGGCGGCACGGGGAGGCCGGTGGCGGCGAATGCCTTGGCCTTGGGCAGATGGGTCGCCATTGCCCAGCGCAGCGCGTCCCGGCGCGCGCGATTGTGGGCGACGATCGCGCTCTCCGAATGATGGACGATCATCAGCAGCGGCGCGCCCGGCGCGAGGACACGGGCAAGCTCGTTTGATCGCGCCGGATCCGCGCAATATTCAAAGCCAAATTGGCTGGTCGCCGCACCGAAGTGCCCATCGCGAAACGGCAGGCTGGCGATTGAAACGCCGCCTTTCAGGACGATTCCCGAAGGCGCGGTTGGAAGCGCCGAGGCCGAATCGACGCCGGTCAGCTTGAGGTCGCGCCGCGCCTCCGCCATCCAGCGCGGGACGGCGCCGCTGCCGGTCGCAAGGTCCAGCACCCGTGCGCCCTTGGGCAACGTCTGGGCGAACTCCTGCCACACCTTCCTTTGCGCCGCCGCGATCGGCCCCTTCGCCTCGGGGAGGCAGCCGGGCCCGCCGCCGGCCCAATAGCGCGTCCAGGCCTCGCGGCTCACGCCGCCACCACGTCGAAGGCGACGGTGAGCCGTTCGCCCGTCGAGAAAGGCCGCGTGCCGTGGAAGAGGTAGCTCGGGAACAGGGCCATGCGCCCCGGCGCCGGCTCGATCCGGACGAGCGGCTCGATCGGCACGTCGAGCCCGCCCGGCGGGCCGCCCAGCTCGAGCCAGCCCTCCATCGGAGCCTTCGCCTCGGGCACGACGAAATAGCAGGCCGATGAGAGCGCGCCCTCCGGATGGTAATGCGCGACGTGAAAGCCGCCGTCGGTAAGCCGCACCGACCAGGAGCCGGAGAGGCGCGGCCGCGCGTCGCGAAGGCGGAGCAGGGGGTGGCGTGGGTCGCCGGACGGCAGCCGGTCCCAATAGTCGCCGACCGCGGCCCGGATCGCCTCGCCAAGCGCCGCGATCTCGGGCTCGTCGCGCTCGAACAATGTGCCGCGCGTCTGGGTGCCGCCGCGCAGCGACTGGCCGATCGGATGCGCCTGGGTGGTATGGAGGCCGCGAAGGACCTCGGCCGTCGCGGCGATCTCGGGGGCATCGAGCGGCAAGGCGCGGGCGTCCACCAGGCCGGGCTGGGCGAGCAGCCACTCGGCACGGTCGTCGCCCTCGAGCCGCCAGATCAGGCCGGTCAGGGCCCAGGCCACGATGTCCCAGGGGCTGGCCGCCAGCGCCTCGGCGCAGAGCGCGGCAGCCGCGCCGAGCTCGCCGATCCTGATCCGGTGCCGCGCCTCGATCGTCGCGTGCCCCGGCAGCGCGGACGGGATCAAAGGGAACAGACGATCGGCGCGTTCCGTCTCACCCGCTTCGGAGGCGTTCATCGCCTCGAGCAGCATCAATTCGGGATCGTCGCCGAGGGCCGCCCGTCCGCGCGCCGCCGCATCGGCGGCCTCGTGGTGAAGGTCGGCGGCACCGAGAGTCTCGGCGAGCGCGACCCACAAGTCGCGATTGGCCGGGGAGCGCTCGAGCGCCTGCTCCATGTCGCGCGTGAAGGCGCGGCCTTCGCCCGCCTCCCACCGCATCCGCGCCAGCGTCGCCTGTCCCTTCGGCCAGTCCGGATCGCGCGCCACCGCAGCGGCGAGCAGGCCGAGACCCTCCGGATCGCCGTCCAGCTCCAGCGACTCCGCGAGGCTGACCACGAGCTCAAGATCGTCCGGGCGCAGCGCCAGCGCACGTCGCCAATAGGTGCTCGCGCCGGTCTCCCCGCGTTCCATCGCTGCGCGTGCGCGGCCGGCCGCCGCCGTGGCGCGGTTCGGATCGGCGGCGAGCGCGCGGTCATAGGCGCAAGCGGCCTCGCGCGGGCGGCCGAGGTCGAGGAGCACGTTGCCGCGCGCGGACTGCGCCTTGGCGCTCCCGGGCCGCGCGGCGGTGACGGCATCGAGATCGGACAAGGCCTCGTCCGCCCGGCCGATCTTCTGGAGCAGAAGCGCGCGGTTGTAGCGCGCGTCGTGGTGGGCGGGCGCCGCGGCGAGGGCCGAGCCGTAGGCGGCGAGGGCGGCGTCGCTCTCCCCGCGCTCGGCTAGGAAGTTCGCGTAATTGCCGAGGATCTGCGCGTCTCTCGGCGCCAGCTTCAGAGCCGCTTCGAACGCGGCCCGAGCGGCGGCCGGATCGCCCCTCCGGCGCTCGACCATCGCAAGCAGATGGAGCACTGCCGGGTGGGGGCCGGCGAGGCGGCGGACCTGGATCAGGTCGGCGCGGGCCTCGTCGAGCCGTCCGGCGAGGAAGGCCTGCTCGGCCCGCGCGAAGCGGCTGTTGACGTCGTTCGGCTGCATCGCGGCCGAGAGTGGCCCGCCGCCGCCGCCCTGTCTAGGCGGCCTGCTCCCGCGCTTCGGCGGGCTCCACCTTCAATTCGAGCGCCCCGTCTCCTTCCTCGACATAGACGGTCGAACCGTCGGTCACCTCGCCGCGCAGGATCAAGTCGGCGAGCGGATCCTGGAGGTAGCGTTGGACGGCCCGCTTCAGCGGCCGGGCGCCATAGACCGGATCGTAGCCGACCCGGCCGAGCCAGGCGCGGGCGCCGTCGCTCAGCACGAGCCTCACCTTGCGGTCCGCGAGCAGCTGCTGGACGTGGGCGACTTGGATGTCGACGATCGGCCCCATATGCTCGGGGTGGAGCCGGTGGAAGAGGATGATCTCGTCCAGACGGTTGAGGAATTCGGGCCTGAAATGGCTGCGGACCACCTCCATCACCTGGGGCTCGACCTCCTCGACCTTCTGCCCCTCGTCGAGTGCGGTCAGATACTGGCTGCCAAGGTTCGAGGTGAGGACGATGATCGTATTGGTGAAGTCGACTGTCCGACCCTGACCGTCGGTCAGCCGGCCGTCGTCGAGCACCTGGAGGAGGATGTTGAAGACGTCGTTATGCGCCTTCTCCACCTCATCGAACAATATGACCTGGTAGGGCCGCCGGCGAACCGCCTCGGTCAGAACCCCGCCCTCCTCGTAGCCGACATAGCCTGGAGGCGCCCCAATTAGCCGGGCGACCGAATGCTTCTCCATATATTCTGACATGTCGATCCGAACCATGGCGTGGCTGTCGTCGAACAGGAATTCAGCCAGGGCCTTGGTGAGCTCGGTCTTGCCGACGCCGGTCGGCCCGAGGAACAGGAAGGAGCCCATCGGCCGGTTCGGATCCTGGAGGCCGGCGCGTGCGCGGCGTACCGCGCGGCTGACCGCCGCGACCGCCTCCTGCTGGCCGATCACCCGCTTTCCGAGCGCTTCTTCCATGTGGACCAGCTTGGTACGCTCGCCTTCGAGCATCCGCTCCATCGGAATGCCGGTCCAGCGGGCCACGACCGCGGCGATGTCCTCCGCCGTGACCTCCTCGCGAAGCATCGCGCTCTGGGAGGCGGCCTCGGCCTCGGCGAGCTGCTTCTCGAGGTTCGGGATCCGGCCATATTGGAGCTCACCTGCCTTGGCGAGGTCGCCGGCGCGCTGCGCTTGCTCGAGCTCGAGCCTGGCCTGATCGAGTTGCTCCTTGATCCTGCTCTCGGCTGCGATCTTCTCCTTCTCGGCCAGCCAGCGCTGGGTGAGCTCGGCAGATTGCTGCTCCAGATTGGCGAGCTCCGCCTCGAGCGCTGCGAGCCGCTCCTTCGAGGCGCGGTCGCTCTCCTTCTTCAGCGCCTCGCGCTCGATCTTGAGCTGGATGATCCGCCGGTCGAGGGTCTCGATCTCTTCGGGCTTGGATTCGACCTCCATGCGCAGGCGCGAGGCGGCCTCGTCCATCAGGTCGATCGCCTTGTCCGGAAGGAAGCGGTCGGTGATGTAGCGGTTGCTGAGCGTCGCCGCCGCGACGATCGCACCGTCGGTGATCCGCACGCCGTGGTGCAGCTCGTATTTCTCCTTGAGCCCGCGAAGAATCGAGATCATGTCCTCGACCGTGGGCTCGCCGACGAAGACCGGCTGGAAGCGCCGCTGCAGCGCCGGGTCCTTCTCGACATGCTTGCGATATTCGTCGAGCGTGGTGGCGCCGATGCAGTGAAGCTCGCCGCGGGCGAGCGCGGGCTTGAGCAGGTT
>JAEWCW010000086.1 GCA_023390415.1 Pseudomonadota bacterium
TCGAACCGCCGACACCGTGATTTTCAGTCACGTGCTCTACCAACTGAGCTACCTGGGCGTTTCCGGCGGGCGGAAAGTCACGCGCCTATAGAGAAGGTCAGGCTTCGCTGTCCACCCCCGCCGGAGGTCCGGGGACTCGATAGCCTTCGTCGAGCCAGCGGAGCAGGTCGCGGTCCCTGCAGCCCTGCGAGCAGAAGGGCTCGTGATCGGGGGAAACCGGCTTGCCGCAGACCGGGCAGGAGTCCCGCCGCGGGCGGTCAGTTCTGGGCGCTTTGGACATCGCCGCCGGATATGGCGAGCGCAGGATCGCTCCGCAAGCGGACCTCCGCGCCGATCCGGCGCGCGAGCTCGGCCGTCCAGTCCGCGCGGCGTTCCAGGACGGCAATCACCGCCGGGTGGGCGGCGATCGTCCGGGCGCCGGCGCCCGGAGTCCGCTCGGCGCGGCGGAGGAGGGCGCGCGCCGCCGCTCCGGCGGGGTCGCCCTGAATGAGCTCGGGGATTGAGGCGCGCACCCGTCGGCGGACGATCTGGAGGAAGCCGAAGCCGTTGACCGCGGTCCGCTCGAACGGCTGCGGAAGGATCGCGTCGACCGCCGCAGCGGCCGCCTGGCGCTCGGCCTTGCCGGGAAGCGTGGGGAGGTCGATTCCGATCGAGCCGCCGATTCCGAGCCGGACGATCGCGCGTGCCGCGGCACCTGCGCCCGCTCGGGCGAGCTCGGCCGGCGCCAGCGTGCCGTCCACGTCGAACAGCGTCATAGCCGGGGTCAGGCTCATCCGCAGCGCACCGCCCGGGAAGGCAATCTCGCCGGTCGCCGCTTCCTCGAGAAGCTCGGACCAGCCGGCCTGCTCGAAGCGATCGGGACCGATCCTTGGCTCTGGGCGGGGGCGGCCGATCTCCTCCCACAGGCTCGGCCCGGACCGCGCCGGCCCCTCGGCGATCCGCGCCTTCGCAGGCTTGGGCCGGCCGCGCTCGGGGATCGGCTCGCGGACGATCTCGATCAGGATTGCCGCGCCTTCGGTGAGCGCAGGCGGCAAGGGCTCGACCAAAGCCTCGCGCCCGTCGTCAAGACGGGCGAGGCCGCGGCGGCCGGGAACGTGGATCTCGGCGAGCCGGGCCGGTGCCACTGTGCCGGCCGTGAGCGCTCCGGGACGCTCGATCCGCGCTTCGACGATCTCGCCCTCGACGAGGCGGATCGCGCGGTTCTCGCCGATCCCCGCCTCGTAGAGCCACTCAGGCAAGGGGGTAGCCCGCGCTTCTGAGCAGGGTCCTGGTGTCGTGGAGCGGCAGCCCGACGATCCCGGAATAGCTGCCCGAGATGGCCCGGATCAGCGCCTCGGCGCGGCCCTGGATCGCATAGGCCCCCGCCTTGCCCTGCCATTCGCCGGCGGCGAGATAGGCCGCAATCTCGTCGTCCGAGAGGCGCTTGAAGGTGACGATGCTGGTCGAAAGGCGGTGCCGCGCTTGGCCTTCGGCGTCGACCAGGGTGACTGCGGAAATGACCCGGTGCCGCCGGCCGGAGAGGAGACCGAGGAATCGCCGCGCCTCCGCCTCATCCGCGGCCTTCCCCAGAATCCGTCGGCCGACCGCGACCACCGTGTCGGCGGCGAGGACGAGGTCGCCGGGGCGCCGGACTGCGGCCGCCTTCTCGGCGGCGATGCGCGCCGCGTAGCGTGCCGGAAGCTCGCCGCTCTCAGGGGTCTCGTCGATATGCGCCGGCGCGACCTCGTCGGGCACGATCCCGATGCGGGCGAGCAATTCGAGCCGTCTTGGGCTTGCGGAGGCGAGGACGAGCCGCATGGTGCGGGCCCCGCTGTTACTTGAAACGGTAGGTGATCCGACCCTTGGTCAGGTCGTAGGGGGTCAGCTCGACCAGGACTTCGTCGCCGACGAGCACCCGGATGCGGTTCTTGCGCATCTTGCCGGCGGTATGGCCGAGGATCTCGTGGTCGTTTTCGAGGCGGACGCGGAACATCGCGTTGGGCAGCAGCTCAACCACCTGCCCGCGCATCTCGAGAAGTTCTTCCTTGGCCAAACCCATGCTCTCCGAACGAAAAATCGCGCCGCCTTAGCGTCCCGGCGCCAAAAAGGGAAGGCGGCGGCACAATTCGGGAAGATCAGGAGGCCGGGCGCTGCTCGGCCGGATTGTGGCGGGCAAGGAAGGCTTCGACACGGCGGAGCCAGTCGGACCGCTCCTCCTCGGTGGTGAAGCTGTGGCCGGCCTTCGGATAGAAGACGGATTCGACATTGGCCTGGCGCCGGTTGAGCGCCGTCACCAACCGCCGCGCCTGATCGGGGGGCACGGTGATGTCGGTCTCGCCATGGCCGATCAGTGCGGGCACGCTCAGCCGGTCGGCATGGCGAAGCGGGGAGATCGTATCGAGATCGATCCGCTCCTCGCCCTGGAGCATGTCCCGGACCGCGCGGACGTAGCGCTGCGGCGCGAAGCCGCCGAGCCAGTGGCGCCGCATGGATTTGAGGTCGCTGGGTCCGGCGAGGCTGATCGTGCAGCGATAGCGCTGGGGGCTCCGGATCGCCGACCAGATCGCGGCATAGCCGCCATAGGAAATGCCCATGATGCACACCCGGCTGCGATCGACCACGCCCTCGCCGACAAGCCAGTCGATCCCGTCCTCGATGTCGTCGATCATGCCGCCGCCATATTGGCCGTAGCCGCGCTCGACGAAATCGCGGCCATAGCCGGTCGAGCCGCGGAAATTGGGCTGGAGCACGGCATAGCCCCGGCTGGCGAGGAACTGGACGTCCTGATCGAAGACCCAGGAATCGCGCGCGAACGGCCCGCCATGGGGGAGCACCACCAATGGCAGCCCGCGCTCTGCCCGTCCGAGCGGAAGCGTCAGGTAGCCGTGGATCCTCTGGCCCTCCCGGGTCTGGTAGGTGACCGGCCGCACCGGCGCGAAGCGGACCCGTTCCAAGCCGTCGAACGGGCTGGCGAACAGCTCCATCCGGCGGCCGGCGCGGTCGAAAACATAATAGGTGCCGGGATCATCGGCGGCGGTCGAAAAGACCAGCATGCGATTTCCGTCCCTGCTCCGGCTTCGGATCATGTTGGTCTTGCCGGGGAAGGCGCGGTCGATCGTCGCCTGGATCTCGGCCATTTCGGCGTTCAGCCAGCGGACCCGCGGCCGATCGTCTTCGTAGAAGATGCCGTCGATATTGCCGTCGCGGTCCATCAGCGCATTGGAGACATCGACCTCCGGATGCTCGAAGATCGCGTCGCCGCGCGTGTCGGTCGCGAAGTCGTAATGATAGATGGCGAAGCGGCCCGTGTCCGCATTCGTGATCATGATCCCGCGCTCGCTGTTGCCGGCGAAGTGGATCCTGTCGATGACGCTCTCGTCGCGGCTGTGGCGGCGGTCCTCGATCAGCCGCAGCGGCGCACCGGCGGCGGCGCGATAATAGATGCGGGTGCGGCGCTGGCCGTAATCCACGCCGGCTCGCACGATTCCGCGCGAGTCGGCGAACCAGCTCCAAATGCCGGTGCGCTGGGGCTGTACGACGTCCGCCCGGCCGGTAGCGAGATCGACACGCTGGACGACGGGCGTCCGGCCGACCACGGTTGATCCGGAGAGGAGCACGTAGCGGCCGTCGGGATCGACGAAGATCACCTCGTCGAAGAGGCCTCGATTGGCGGCGAGGACTTTGACGTTCCGGGTGGTGAGATCGTAGCCGGCGACCCGGCGGGTCGGGAAGGGCAGCCAGGCCCAGCCGCCCGCGACGATGGTGACGGAATTGACGTCGATGAGCAGGCGGTCGTTACCCGCCCATTGGAAGGAGGCGGCGTTGCCGGCCGGGAGGCTGTGCTCGATCGTCCAGGATCCGTCGCGCGGCGCGAATATGGCGATCCGTTCCTCGCCCGCATTGACGATCAGCGCAGCAATGCGCCGCCCGTCAGGCGAGAGAGTCGGGGTACGGACGAACGGGATCTGCGCGAAATGCGCGATCGGCAGCGGCGCATTCGCCGCGGAAGCGGCCGGCGCGGGCGGATCCGCCGCGGCCGCCGGCCAAAAGGCGACACATGCCGCAGCCGCGGCGCACACCAACGCACGAAGGCCCATTTTCACCCCTCCGCTGCCGAGACTAAGCGAGCCTCACGACCCCTGTAAACGCGAAGATCGCGCCAGTTCGGACCCATCGCCTCCAAGAAAAAACCCGCCCGGGTCGTCCCCCGAGCGGGTTTTCTCGTTCCAGGTCAGCCGAAGATCAGCCGGCGCCGCCGCCTGCCGCGAGCGCGGCGAGGAGGAGCAAGGCGACGATGTTGGTGATCTTGATCATCGGGTTCACCGCCGGTCCGGCCGTGTCCTTGTAGGGATCGCCGACCGTGTCGCCGGTCACCGCGGCCTTGTGGGCCTCGCTGCCCTTGCCGCCGTGATTGCCGTCCTCGATATACTTCTTGGCATTGTCCCAGGCGCCGCCGCCCGAGGTCATCGAGATGGCGACGAACAGACCGGAGACGATCACGCCGAGAAGCAGCGCGCCCAAGGCCGCGAAGCCCTGCTCACGGCCCGCGAAGGCGGAGATGCCGAAGAACACCGCAAGCGGCGCAAGCACCGGAAGCAGCGACGGGATGATCATCTCGCGGATCGCCGCCCGGGTGACCAGGTCGACGGTGCGGGCATAGTTGGGACGGCTGGTGCCCTCCATGATTCCCGGGTTCGAGCGGAACTGCTCGCGCACGTCGATGACGACGTTGCCTGCAGCGCGGCCGACCGCGGTCATGCCCATCGCCCCGAACAGATAGGGCAGGAGCGCGCCGAGGAGCAGGCCAACGACGACGTAGGGGTTGGAGAGCGAGAAATCGATTCCACGCGGGCCGATTCCGAGCTCGGTGGCATAATGCTGGAGGTCGGTCGTATAGGCGCCGAACAGGACGAGCGCGGCGAGGCCGGCCGATCCGATCGCATAGCCCTTGGTCACCGCCTTGGTGGTGTTGCCGACTGCATCGAGCGCATCGGTGCGGGTGCGGACCTCGTCCTCGAGATGCGCCATCTCGGCGATTCCGCCGGCATTGTCGGTGACGGGGCCGTAGGCGTCTAGCGCAACCACCATGCCCGCAAGAGCGAGCATCGAAGTCGCAGCGAAGGCGATGCCGATCAGACCGGCCAGCTGGTAGGAGACGATCATTCCGGCGCAGATGACCAGCGTCGGAAGCGCCGTGGATTCGAGGCTGATCGCAAGGCCTTGGATCACGTTGGTGCCATGGCCGGTGACCGAGGCCTTCGCGATCGAGCGGACCGGGCGGTAGTTGGTGCCGGTATAATATTCGGTGATCCAGACCAGCAGAGCGGTGACGCCGAGGCCGACCAGCATGCACCAGAACAGGTCCATGCCGGTGAAGCCGCTGGCGAGCGTGTCCGCCGGAACCTGGATCTCGACGTCGGGGCCGGCGGCCTCGCGGACCGAGCCGAGCGGCCGGTCCATGTCGCCGAGGGTCTGGGCGGTGACGTAATAGAGCGCCGGGATCGACAGGATCGCGGTGGTCCAGAAGCCCTTGTAGAGCGCGCCCATGATCGACTGGCTGGAGCCCAGGCGGACCATGTAGGTCCCGATGATCGAGGTGAGGATGCAGACCCCGCCGATGATCAAAGGAAGGCTCATCAGGGCGGTGAGCTCGGCCGTGGTTCCGGCGACGAGCAAAGCGATCAGCACCATGGTGGCGCCGACGGTGACGACATAGGTTTCGAACAGATCAGCGGCCATGCCGGCGCAATCGCCGACATTGTCGCCGACATTATCGGCGATGACGGCCGGGTTGCGGGGATCGTCCTCCGGAATTCCGGCCTCGACCTTGCCGACCAGGTCGGCGCCGACGTCGGCGGCCTTGGTGAAGATGCCGCCGCCGAGACGGGCGAAGATCGAGATGAGCGACGCGCCGAAGGCCAGGCTGACGAGCGAGTCGACGACGAGGCGGTCGTTCGGCGCATGGCCCTGAACCTCGACGAGCAGGTAGAAGAACACCGCTATGGCGAGCAGAGCGAGGCCGGCCACCAGCATGCCGGTGATGGCGCCGGCGCGGAAGGCGGTGGTGAGGCCGGACTGCAGGGAGCCGCGCGCGGCCTCGGCAGTGCGCACGTTGGCGCGGACCGAGATGTTCATGCCGATATAGCCGGCCGCGCCGGAAAGCACCGCGCCGAGCACGAAGCCGATCGCCTCGGTGACCCCGAGGAACAGGCCGACAAGGATCGCGACGACGATCCCGACGATGGCGATGGTGGTGTACTGGCGGGCGAGATAGGCCTGCGCACCCTCGCGGATGGCGGCGGCGATTTCCTGCATGCGTGCGTTGCCCTGATCGGCCGCCAGGACCGACTGCGTCGCCCAGATGGCGTAGAGGACAGAAAGCAAGCCGCAGGCAATGACGACGTAAAGCATGGTCATGCCAGAATTTCCCTTGGGTTTGGTCCGAAGAAACCCCTCCGCCGGACCGGTTCGCGCGAGGGAACGCGCGGCAAGCCGCGTCTTCCCCGTCGCCGCGGCTTATGCGAAAGCGCCGGGATAACGTCAAGCTGGCGTTGGAGATTTGCTCGGGATTTGACGTGACGATCCGACTGCTACGGATTACGCGGCGACAGTTCGCTGCCGCAGCGCCAGGGCCGCTAGCGCCGCAAGGCAGACTGCGCTCACGGGCAGGACGATCCAGTTCAGCATGTCCCAGCCATAGCTGTTGTACACCTGACCCGACATCAGCGAGCCGAAGGCGACGAAGCCAAATAGCACGAAGTCGTGGAAGCCTTGCACCGTGCCCTTCTCGGACGGGCGGTAGCTTTCGGCGACCATCGCGGTAGCGCCGATGAAACCGAAGTTCCAGCCGATGCCGAGGATGATCAGCGCCGTCCAGAACTGCCAGAGCGCGATGCCGGACAGCGCAACGAGCGCGCAGCAGACCAAGAGCAGCAGCCCCGCGGCGACGATCCGCTCCTTGCCGAAGCGGGCAATCAGCTGACCGGTGAAGAAGCTCGGCGCGAACATCGCCATGACGTGCCAAGAGATCCCCAGCGTCGCCTGGTCCGGCGTGAAGCCGCAGCCGACCATCGCGAGCGGCGCTCCGGTCATCACGAAACTCATCAGCGCGTAGCTGCCGACCGCGCACAGCAGGCCGACAGCAAATTTCGGCTGGCGAATGATCTCGATCAGCGCGCGCGCGGGCCGGGTATCGCCCGCAAACCCGCCGGTGCCGGCCGACAGGCGCGGCAGAAAGGCGAGGATTGCGGCACCGGCCGCCGCCAGTGCGATGATCGAGGCGAAGGAGCCCGCGAACATTACCGGCGCGAAAGCCTCACGGGTGAAGAATACGATCTGCGGACCGAGCACTGCCGTCACCACGCCTCCGGCGAGGATCCATGAAATGGCCCGCGCCTTGAATTCCGGCGGGGCATTGTCAGCGGCGGCGAAGCGAAACTGCTGTACGAATGCGCCGCCCGCGCCCACGACCAAAAGGCCGATGCACAGGAGCCAAAAACTTGGGAGGAAGAATGCGGCCGTCGCGAGGGCGCCGCCAAGAGCTGTGACGCAGGTGCCGAGCATGAAGCCGGGCCGCTGCCCCAGCGCGCGGATGATAGC
>JAEWCW010000093.1 GCA_023390415.1 Pseudomonadota bacterium
GACCAGAAGAACAGAACACGGGCGGCCTTGCTGGACGCGGCACGCACCCTGCTGACGCGGGGCGAAGCACTGACGGTTACCGCAGCGGCCCGCGAAGCAGGCATCTCGAAGGCCTCCGCCTACCGCTACTTCTCGGATCCGGCCCTTCTGGCGGCCGAGGCGGGCCTGCATCTGAAGGCGGCACCTTACGAGGAGATCATCGGAGATGCCGCCACCCTGCGTGACCGGCTGGTCGCCATCAGCCTTTACTTCTTCGACCTGGCCGTGACGAACGAGGCGGCCTTCCGCACCTATCTCGGCCTGAACCTGCAGGCGAGTGCGCAAGTGCAGGATGGCAGAACCCCGCGCCGCGGTGCCCGCCGCATCCAGGCCTTCATGCGTGCCTTGGAAAGCGAGCCAGACATCGGCCCCGAGCAGGCCCGCTCCATTGCCGCCGCCCTTGGCATGGCCACCGGGGCCGAGGCCATGATCGCGCTGTTCGACATCGCAGGCCTGTCCAGGGAAGAAGCCCGCGCGCTTGTGGCAGAGACCGCCGAGGCGATCTGCGACCGGATGCTGCCTTAGACGAGGTTCTGGTTCAGTCAAGGACGGGTTTTATGGAACAGGCAGGGAGGAAAAGCTGCAGCTCAGAGCAAGAACGCTCTTTGGTGGCGTATTTTACTCGGAAACTGCGCTTTGTCTCCCTACAGGAGGCATCGCCATGCACTTTGCCAGCATTCGACTTATCAGCAGCCGGGCGGTGGGGTGATCAGGCCAGCTCCGAATATCGCGTCCTGGCCCTCAGGTCCCAGATCGCGAGCATTGCCGCGTAGCAAGTTGCGCAACTGGGCTGAAGACAACGAGGGATCGCGGCTCCACAACAGTGCCGCCGCCGCCGTCACGAACGGTGCGGCATAGGAGGTCCCGGTCTTGGTTCGTGCCCCCCTGATCGAGGCAGCGGTCCAGACATTCACCCCCGGCGCGGCCAGGTCGATATACTGACCCCGATTGGCGCGGCGATAGACTTGGCCCCGCCGGTCAACAGCCGTAACGGCCAGCACTGCGTCATAGGCCGCCGGAAAGGCTGGTGCGGCTTGGGGGCCATAATTCCCTGCCGCCGCGATCAGCAAGATACCATCATGCGCCATCCGCGCAATTTGCCGGGCAAGCGCCTCGTTGGGCGGCCCGGCCAGCGACAGGTTGACGATGCGCACCTCTTGGGTCGCAAGGTAGTCCAGCGCCTCAATCAGGGCAAAAGCATCGGCGCGTTGATCGGCGCCGACCTTCTGGAAGGCATCCACTGCGATCAGCTCCGCCTCCGGCACCAAGCCAGGGCTGCGGCTGTCCCGATTTCCCACCAGCAGCGACGCCACTGCCGTACCATGCAGCAGATCTGATGGTGAGGCCTCGGTTTCGATGCGGTGGACACGGACGCGGGCATCGGAAAGCGCAACGTGGTCGGCATTCAGCCCCGTATCAACCATGCCGATGCGCGGCATGGCCTTGCAGCCGGACAGGCTTACGGGCCAGCCGATCATGTCGCGGGCGAGGCAGTCGGACCCCTCGCAACGCGGGCCGCGTCCGGCCTGTTCGCTGCGATAGAAATGGTTGAAATCAGCCTCGGCCCCGTTTGCCAAGGCACGGACCCGGTCGCGGGCCTGGTCCATGGTCAGCGATGCGGGCTTCAGCAGCCGCACCAGGCTGTTGCCATCCGCAAGGGCCCGCTGCTGCAGGATGCGGAAGCCCTCCGCCTCCAGCGTGCTCAGGACGTTCTGGGCCACGCCCCGGGCCAGCACCTCGTTCTCGGCGCGGGCAGGCAGGGGCGTGGGCGCGGCAGGGGCGCGGCGGACGATCCGATCGTCGTCGTCATCATCGTCACCGTCGTCGCTGTCATCATCGTCGTCGCTGTCATCATCGTCGTCGCTCTCGTCATCGTCAGCATGGGCTGCTGCAACAAGGGACCAGCCGTTGCCGTTCAGGTGAGGATTGGTCGCAAGCGCCACTGCAATCATGGCAAGAAACAGGACCAAGCGGGGCATCGTCAAACCTTTCGATGACTTCGTTTCTGGACAACTACGTCGCAGGCCCGCAAATATTCCCCGGACGGACGGAAGATCCAAGAGGATGGCATGGACGCAGCTTTCGGCGAGGCCCTGATTCGGCTTCTGCCCAATCTTCGCCGCTATGCCATGTCGCTGGCCAGGCGCGCCGATCTGGCAGACGATCTGGTCCAGACGACGGTGGAACGGGCGATCCGGGCGTCTGACAGCTATGATCCCTCCTCTCGGCTGGAGCCGTGGCTGTTCCGCATTACCCGTAATGCCTTCATCGATGTCACCCGCCGCCAGCGCACTCAGGGGATCGAGGTGGATGTGTTCGATATTCCCGAAGCTCTTGCCGACGACGGCAGCCGGGCCGTCGAAGCACGGCTGATGCTGCGCGCCACGCAGGAGGCGATGAGGGAGCTGCCCGCTGAACAGGCCGAGATCCTGCATCTGATCTGCGTCGAGGAGCTGAGCTATGCCGAGGCGGCTCAGGTTCTGGGCATTCCCAAGGGCACGGTGATGAGCCGCCTGTCACGCGCCCGGCTGGCTCTCGCCGACAAGTTGGGAATAAGATGATGCCCCATGCGTATGACATGGGAAACCCCGCGCGATAGGAGCCGGCCGTGCAGATCGACGACGAAACCCTGATGGCGCTTGCCGACGGCGAACTGGACCAGGCCGCGGCCGCGCGTGTCTCCGCCGCCATCGCCGACGATCCCGAGGCCCAGGCCCGGCTGCGCCGGTTCACCGAAACCCGCGCCAGGCTGCGGGCCCTGACAGCGGAAACACAGGCGGCGCTGTCCGATGACGCACTGATTGGCCGCATCCGCGCGGCCAGCCTGGCACCTCAGGCGGCTTCTGTCGTGGCCACATCCGCTCGTGCCCCAGCCAACACGAACCGGGCCCCGCTTGTCGCACTGGCCGCCGCGCTGGCTGCAGCCGTGATCGGCATCGGCTGGTGGCAGATGGGCAGCGGCCCTGTAGGTTTGCCGCAGGTCGAGTTTGCGGCGCTTGACCGTCTGCCCTCGGGCGAGGCGGTGACGCTTGGTGACGGCCGCGAACTGACGGTTATCGCGTCCTATCGCACGGCGGCGGGCGATTTCTGCCGCGAGTACGAGACTGTGCAAGGAACTGCCCTGACGGTCGGCGTGGCGTGCCGCCAAGACGGTGCCTGGCAGCAGCAGTTCGCCAGCGACCTGACAGCCACCGAAGGCTATGTCCCCGCATCTGGCGATATCGCGGCCCTGGATGACTGGTTGGCGCAAACCGGCGCGGGCGAGCCGCTGACCCTTGAAGACGAGGCCACCGCGCTGTCGACGGAATAAAGCTGCTCCTCGGCCCGTAATCCTGCAAAACAAGCAGGAGACGATGCCGTGACTATTGCAACAAGATCCACCCTGCCGGCGGGGATTTTTTCTTATCGCCATGTCGTCACCGCGACACTTGCGGGGGCGGCGATTTGGGCGGGGCTTCTGCTGCCGGGCGACCTGGACCGTGATGCGCGGCTGGCGCTGATCGCGGTCGCAGTGGCGATCCTGGGTTGGGTCGGCACCCGCCTGCCAGAGTCCGTGGTGGCGCTGGCTGTTGTGCTGGGGCTTGTCCTGTCTGGCACCCTGTCCGAAGAAACCCTGTTCTCTGCCCTGGGCAGTGAGCTGATCTGGTTGCTGCTGGCAGCTTTTGTGATTGCCGCCGTTCTGAAGGAAGCGGACCTGACGGAACGGTTGATCGCGCCCTTGTTGCAGCGCCCGCTGCGTTTTGACGTGCTGGCCTTTGGCCTGACGCTTGCGGTGGCGGCAACGGCTTTCATCTTGCCCTCAACCTCGGGACGGGCAGCGTTGTTGATGCCGGTTTTTCTGACGCTGGCGGCGGCAATGCCCGACACGCGCCTGATCAAGCCTTTGGCGCTGATTTTTCCGACCGTGATCCTGCTGTCGGCGGGCGGATCCCTGATTGGCGCGGGCGCGCATCTGTTGGCTGCCGAAAGCATCCGCAAGACCACGGGGCTTGAGATCGGCTATCTGGACTGGGCGCTTTTGGGACTGCCATTCGCCCTGATCGCCAGCCTTGCCGGAACAGGTCTGATCCTTGCTTTCTTCGCGCCGCACGAATTGCGGACCTGCCGGATCACGGCCACCCCTAGGGTACCTGTGGTGCCGGAATTGGCGGCACGGCAGCGGCGCATCTGCATGGCGCTGGCTGTCTTGGTAGGGCTTTGGCTGTCGGCAAGCTGGCATGGCATCGGCATGGCAACGGTCGCGCTGATCGGCGCCCTGGTGCTGCTGACCCCGCCCTTCACTTCGCACAAGCCCAAGGATCTGTTCCGCGCCGTGGATGTCGAACTGCTGCTCTATATGACAGCGACCGTGCTGCTGGCGCAGGCGATGACCCAAAGTGGGGCGGACCGGTGGCTGGCGGATCACGCATTGTCGATGCTGCCCGAATACATGGCTGGCAATCTGCAGGCGGTGGTCGTGCTGTTGTCTTTGGTCGCTGTTCTGGCGCATCTGGTGATCGCCTCCCGTTCGGCCCGGGCGGCGGTTCTGATCCCGGCGGTGGCGCTGCCAATGGCTGGACTGGGCCATGATGCGGCCCTTCTGATCCTTGTTGCGGTGATGGGCACGGGCTTTTGCCAGACCCTGACCGCCTCCGCCAAGCCGGTCGCGATCTTTGCCAACGCGAGCATCGAGACTTTCGGACAGCGTGATCTGCTTCGGCTGGCAGTGCCGCTGATGCCGGTGGTGATGGCCTTGCTGGTCGGCTTTGCGCTGTCGCTTTGGCCGGCACAACTGACAGCGATAC
>JAEWCW010000123.1 GCA_023390415.1 Pseudomonadota bacterium
GGCCGGGCCAGTCGCGCGCCATCTGGAGAAGCGCCTCGACGTCGAACTCGCCCTTCGCATTGTGGGCGATCACGCCGTTGGGCGCGCCCTTCTCGCGGATCAGGCGGGTGAGCGCGCGCGTATCGACACCCGACAGGCCGATCCGGCCGTTGGAGCGCATCCAGTCGTCGAAGCGCGCCGCGGCGCGATAGTTGCTCGGCTCGGTCACTTCCTCGCGGACGATGCAGCCCAGGGCCCAGGGATTATCCGCCTCCAGATCCTCGTAGTTCGCGCCGACATTGCCGATGTGCGGGAAGGTGAAGGTGATGATCTGCTTGGCGTAGGAGGGATCGGTCATCACCTCCTGGTAGCCGGTCATCGCCGTGTTGAAGCAGACTTCGCCGACCGCCACGCCCTCCGCGCCGAAGCCCATGCCCCAGATCAGGCTGCCGTCCGCCAGCACCAAAAGCCCGGTCGCGCCTTTGGGCATGGGCGTGGCTGTGGCGTCGGCCATGGCGAGGGGCACTCCGGTCAAAGGTTTACGGCGATGTCGCTAAGCCGCGACCGCTAGAAGCGCGGGACGGCAGCGTCAATCTATTAAAATCCGTGGGCCCGCCCTATCCTCGGCGGTTCCCAAGTTTCGGAAGACACGACATGATTCGCGACGACATCAAGGCTGCGCTGGTGACCGCCATGAAGGCCGGCGACAAGCGCCGCACCGCCGCCATCCGCCTCGTTCAAGCCGCGCTCAAGAACCGCGACATCGAGCTTCGCGGCGCCGCCAACCCGCCCGCGGACGACGACGTCCTCGTCACCGAGGTGATGCAGAAGATGATCAAGCAGCGCCGCGAATCGATCGAGATGTACGAAGCCGGCGGGCGGAACGAGCTCGCGGAGGCTGAGCGCGCCGAGGTCGCCGTGATCGAGGACTTCCTGCCGCGCCAGATGGACGAAGCCGAGCTCGCCGCGGCGATCGACGCCATCGTGACGGAGACGGGCGCAAGCTCGGTCAAGGACATGGGCCGCGTGATGGCGGTGCTGAAGGAGCGCCACGCGGGGCAGGTGGACATGAGCAAGGCGAGCGCCGCCGTGAAGGCGCGGCTGGGGTAGAATACTCCCCTCCCCTCAGCTGGGAAACTGATGCAAGGTAGAGACTCGCTCGTCCCGAGCGAAGTCGAGGGGCGCATCCGGGGGCGCAATGCAATTCTGGGTCTACATGCTGCGTTGCGAATCCTCGGTGTCGCGCCCTAGCCCCTCCCGCAGGCGCGAGGGGGATCGTTGACCCTCTCTCCCGCCTTTCTCGACGAGCTTCGAGCCCGCACCACCCTCTCCACCCTCGTCTCGCGCTCGCTGAAGCTTCAGAAGGCGGGCCGCGAGTTCAAGGCGTGCTGCCCGTTCCATAACGAGAAGACGCCGAGCTTCTACGTCAATGACGAGAAGGGCTTCTACCATTGCTTCGGCTGCCAGGCGCATGGCGATGCGATACGCTGGCTGACCGACCAGCGCGGGCTGCCCTTCATGGACGCGGTCAAGGAGCTCGCCGACGCGGCCGGCATGGAGGTCCCCGCCCCCGATCCCCGCGCCCGGGAACGCGCCGAGGTGGAGAGCGGGCTCCACGACGTCACCGCCGCCGCCCAGCGCTGGTTCGAGGAGCAATTGGGCGGGATCGAGGGCGCCGAGGCGCGGGCCTATCTCGACAAGAGGGGCATTTCCGAGGCGACCCGGCGCCGCTTCGGCTTCGGCTACGCGCCGGATTCGCGCGGCAAGCTGAAGGCGGCGCTGAAGGAGCACGGAATCGACAGGCTGGTCGAGGCCGGGCTGCTGATCCGCCCCGACGACGGGGATCGCGAGCCCTATGACCGCTTCCGCGGCCGCCTGACCTTTCCGATCCGCGACCGGCGCGGGCGGGTGATCGCGTTCAGCGCCCGGATCCTGGGCGCCGGCGAGCCCAAATATCTGAACTCCCCCGAGACGCCGATCTTCGACAAGGGCCGGACCCTGTTCAACATCGACCGCGCCGCTGCAGCGAGCCGCGAGGCCAAGCGCGTGATCGTGGTCGAGGGCCAGATGGATGCGATCGCGCTCGACCAGGCGGGGATCGCCGAGGCGGTGGCGCCGCTCGGAACCGCGGTCACCGAGACCCAACTCGCCTTGCTCTGGCGCATGTCCCCCTCCCCCATCTTCTGCTTCGACGGCGACAATGCAGGGCAAAAGGCCGCCCTCAGGGCCGCGCTTCGGGCGCTCCCCCATGTGGGCCCGGGCCGGACCCTCGCCTTCGCCACGCTCCCCGCCGGCCAGGATCCGGACGACCTCATCCGCGCCCAGGGCCGCGCCGCGCTGGAGGCCCTGCTCGCCGAGGCAGAGCCTCTCGTCGACCGGCTGTGGAAGGCCGAGCTCTCCGCCGAGGCGCTCGACACGCCCGAGCGCAAGGCAGGGCTCAGGCGGCGGCTGATGGACCACGCCTCCGCGATCGGCGATCCCGACGTTCGCGACCAGTATCGCGCCGAGCTGTCGCGCCGCTTCTCGGAGCTCACCCGCCCGCCCGAGCGCAAATGGTCGCCGCAGCCCCCCGGCCGCGGCGGGACGTGGAAACCCGGCCGCGGCTTCGTGCCGCATCGCCCGGTTTCCTCCGAGGCGAAGGCCGTGGCGGGGAGCGGGCTCGATCCGCGCCTGATGCGCGCCGTGCTGATCGGCCTCATCAATTTCCCGGCCGCGATCGCCGACCATTCCGAGGCGATAGCGCATCTTCCGATCAGCGACCGATCGCTCGCGAAGCTGCGCGACGAAATGGTCTCGGCGGCGATGGGACACGCCGAACTTGATCAGGACGCGCTTCTTACCATATTGGCGGCGAGCGAGGCGGCTCACGTGGCGGAGAAGCTGCGACGCACACGAGGGCTTGCATTCTCATTCACCCGCCAGGATGCCGATCCGGAACGCGCCTTTCGAGAGCTCGTTCTGGTCGTCGACACCTTGGCGGCCCGGCCCGGGCTTGACGCCGCCCTCGCGGCGGCGACGGCACGGCTGAAGGACGACGGCGACGAGGCCGCTTTCCGGGAGCAGCAGAGGCTGCTCGCGGCACGGGGCGAGGCGGAACGGCAGCTTGCGGCGCTCGTCGAGAGCGCAGCGGCTGAAAAGACGGAACAAGGCGTTTAAATGGCGAAGCAGAATCCGGGCGAAGGCGAAGACAAGGCCGAGGGTGGCGACGCCCCGCTCATCGACCTCAACGAGGCACAGCTCAAGAAGCTGATCGCCCGCGCCAAGAAGCGCGGCTACATCACCTATGACGAGCTGAACGACGGCCTGCCCCAGGACCAGATGTCGTCCGAGCAGATCGAGGACGTAATGTCGGCCCTCTCGGAGATGGGCATCAACGTCGTCGAGAATGAGGAAGCCGACGACGAGGACGGCGAAGGCGGCGATTCCGCCGATTCCGAGGCCGATTCCGCCGACGATTCCGAAGGCGGCGACGGCAGCGAGCGCTTCGTCGTCGAGAAGAAGAAGGAAACCGTCGACCGCACCGACGACCCGGTGCGCATGTACCTGCGCGAGATGGGCGCGGTCGAACTGCTCAGCCGCGAGGGCGAGATCGCCATCGCCAAGCGCATCGAGGCCGGCCGCGACACGATGATCTGGGGCCTGTGCGAAAGCCCGATCACCTTCAACGCGATCATCCAATGGTCCGACGCCCTCAACGAGGGCCAGATGCAGCTTCGCGAGATCCTCGACCTCGAGGCGATGCTCTCCAAGGGCCCGACCCCCGAGCAGATCAGCGAGCAGGACGAGGACGGCGCCGACGACGGCGAGATCAGCGAGAAGACCGCCGGCCCGACGATCAAGGACGAGGACGAGATCGAGGACGCCTCACCGGAAGAGGATGAGGACGAGGATTCGATGGTCGAGCGGCGCACGCCGCGCCCGACCGAGGAGGAGGACGAGGACAACACCCTGTCGCTCGCCCAGATGGAGGAGACGCTCAAGCCGGCAGCGCTCGAGAAGTTCGCCACCATCACCGGCCTCTACAAGAAATTCTCCAAGCTCCAGCACGCCCGAATGGAGGCGATGTCGGCCGGCCAGGCCTTTCCCAAGGGCGACGAGACCAAGTATCAGACGCTTCGCGAGCAGCTCACCGCCGAGGTGGAGAGCGTCCAGTTCCACCAGGCGAAGATCGAATATCTCGTCGACCAGCTCTACAGCTACAACCGGCGCCTGACCGCGCTTGGGGGGCAGATGCTGCGCCTCGCCGAGCGCCACAAGGTGCCGCGCAAGGCCTTCCTCGAAGCCTATATGGGCCACGAGCTCGACGAGGGCTGGTCCGAGCGGGTCTGCAACACCGACAAGAAGTGGAGCGCCTTCTGCACCCAGGAGGCGGACGCGATCGAGCGAATCCGCACCGAGATCGCCGAGATCGCGGCCTCGACCGGCATGAGCCTCGCCGAGTTCCGCCGGATCGTGAACCAGGTCCAGAAGGGCGAGCGCGAGGCGCGCATCGCCAAGAAGGAGATGGTCGAGGCCAACCTCCGCCTCGTCATCTCGATCGCCAAGAAATATACCAATCGCGGCCTTCAGTTCCTGGACCTGATCCAGGAAGGAAACATCGGCCTGATGAAGGCGGTCGATAAGTTCGAGTATCGTCGCGGCTACAAATTCTCGACCTATGCGACCTGGTGGATCCGGCAGGCGATCACCCGCTCGATCGCCGACCAGGCGCGGACCATCCGCA
>JAEWCW010000140.1 GCA_023390415.1 Pseudomonadota bacterium
ATTCCATCCCGCGTAGGAGTACCGAGCCATGAAATCCAAGGCGCTAATGGCGCTGACCGTCTCGCTGGCGTGCATCGCGTGCGCGAGCGACACGGCCGCGCAAAATCGGTCCCGGAGCATCTCTCAGTCCTCGGCCGCCCAGGCCGCGCAGCAGCACCCGCAAATCGTCGCCGAATTCGGCGGCGAGGTCGATGGCGCGCCGGCTGCCTATGTCCGCAACGTCGGGACTCGCATCACGTCGCAGACCAACATCACCGGCGGCGCCTCCTCCTTCCGGGTCACGGCGCTCAATTCGCCGGTGATGAACGCGTTCGCGGTTCCGGGAGGCTATCTCTACGTCACCCGCCAGCTTCTCGGCCTGATGAACGACGAGGCCGAACTCGCCTCGGTGATCGGCCACGAGGCCGGCCATATCACGGCGCGGCACAGTTCCGAGCGGCAGCGCACCAACATCCTCAGCCAGTTGGGCGCTTTGCTCGTCGGCGCCGTCACCGGTTCGGGGCAGCTTGCCCAGATCGCGGGCCAGGCGGGCCAGGTCTGGGCCTTGAGCTACTCGCGGAGCCAGGAGCTGGAGGCCGACGATCTCGGCATCCGCTACATGACGGCGGCGGGCTACGATCCCAGCGCATCGCCGTCGATGCTCGCGTCGCTCGGCGCGTGGAGCGACCTCGAGGCGCGCTTCCAGGGCCGCGAGAATGACGCGCGCTCGGTCCCGTCCTGGGCGCGTACCCACCCGCTCAGCGCGGACCGCGTCCGCCGGGCGACCACGCGCGTGCAGCAGACCGGCCGCGCCGGGCAGGGCATCCGCAACCGCGAGCAGCATCTCGCCGCGATCTCGAACATGTATTTCGACGACGATCCCGCCCAGGGCGTGGTCGAGGGCCGCGACTTCCGCCATCCGGATCTCAGGCTCGCCTTCACCGTTCCGCAGGGTTTCACCATGCAGAACGGCGCCTCGGCGGTCTCGATCGCCGGCTCGAGCGGCCAAGCGCAATTCTCGACCGGCCCCTATAGCGGCAACCTCGCAACCTATATCGGCCAGGTCTATCGCGCGCTCGGCGGCAACCAGCAGCAGATCCAGTACAGCCAGCCGCAATCGACCACGATCAACGGCATCCCCGCGGCGTTCTCGACGGCCCGGGTGCAGAGCCAGCAGGGCGTCCTCGACGTCTCTGTCGTCGCCTATCAGTTCGAATCGAACCGTGCCTATCACTTCGCCACGATCACCCGGGCGGGAACCGGCCTCGGCCCGTTCAGCTCGATGGTTCAGTCGGTCCGGCGCCTGACTGCGCAGGAAGCGGCGGCGATCCGGCCGCGGGTCATCCAGATTCACACCGTCCGCGCCGGCGACACGATGCAGAGTCTGGCGGGTCGGATGGCCTATACGACCTATCAGCTGGAGCGCTTCCGGGCGCTGAACGGCCTGGCCGCCAATGCGGCGCTGCGCCCGGGCGATCGGGTGAAGCTGGTCGTCTACGGCACCCGTCGCAGCTGACGGATGCGCAAAAAGGATCGGGCGGCGGAACCGGAGTTCCGCCGCCCGACCTTTTTCGGCTTAAGCCGAGCTGCTTACTTCGGGCAGCCCGCGGTGCCAGCCATACAGGCATTGACCTCGTTGAAGGTCGTGCCGAGCTGGTTGCCCAGCTGGGTCATGGCGGTGATGGCGGCAACGGCGATGAGGGCGGCGATCAGGCCATATTCGATGGCGGTCGCGCCCTTGTCGTTCTTGATGAGCTTCTTGATGAACTGCATGTCCGGTCTCCTTGGTTCCGATGCTCTGGAAGGGTCCACTCTTCCATGCGGCCCTTCAAAGCACTCGGGCCAGCAAGGTCGGTTTACGGTGAGGGGGTTGCGAAAGGTTTAACGCCGCCCCGCATTTCTTACGCGCCGCCACCGATCTCGTTGGCCACGTTGTCCCAAATGTTGGTGGTGCCGCTCGCGAGGACGGTGAGGGCGCCGATCATGGCGAGGAAGATCAGCGCGAGGATCAGTCCATATTCGACTGCGGTCGCACCGCGGATATCGCCCAGGATGTTACGAAATCTGCGCATGCTTCACCTTTCTCCCCCGGGGAAAAGCAGGTGCCCTTCCCTCAGCGTCGCCTTTAGGGGAGACAGTGTTAACAGAGTGCTAGCGCGGGGCCTTTCCTTGTCAAAAAAACCGACGATGACGGTGGTGGCCGCGGCCTTGCTGGGGGACGACGGCCGCATCCTGCTCCAGCAGCGGCCGCCGGGCGGCCCGATGGCGGGACTCTGGGAGTTTCCGGGCGGAAAGGTCGAGGAGGGGGAGGTGCCCGAGCACGCCCTCGCGCGAGAATTGAGGGAAGAGCTTGGCATCGCCGTCCCGCTCGAGGCCCTCGAAGCCGCCTGCTTCGCCAGCGCCCCGCTCGGCGACAAGCACCTGATCCTGCTCCTTTATCTCTGCCGGGCCTGGGCAGGCGACCCCAAGCCCCTCCACGCGACCGCGCTCAAATGGACCCGGCCCAGCGAGATGCGGTCGCTTCCAATGCCGCCCGCCGATCTTCCCCTGATCGATCTGCTCGAGAGGCTGACCGCGGAGCAATAGGGCCGAGGTCATCGGCGGTTCGCGTCAGGCCGGCGTCCGGGAGCCAGACGAGGCTCAGGAGGTAGCCGAGGATTGCGCTCCCGCCATAGCCGACGACGGGCGTCGGGTAGTTGCCCAGGGCGGCGGCGGCGATGCAGCCGAGCCAGACCGCACCGAACACCAGGCTGGCAGGTCCAGAGCGTCTCGCGGCGAATGCGGGGACGAGGAGGAGCAGGACGCCGAGGAGGACCGCGATTCCGGCCAGAGGGTGCACGTCGAACGACGTGAACAGGATCTCGTCGACGAACGGCACTGCAGGCAGGCTGTCCGGGCGGAAGAGCGAGATCGCGAAGGCGCCGAGGGCGATCGCCAGCACACCGATCGAGGCACGGCTCGGCCTGGTAGCGGCGAGCACGGCCAATCCGAGCGCGAGCACGCCCGCCATCGCCCGGTCCGGCTGAAGCGCGAGCGCGGCCGCGGCGATCCCGATCCCGAGGCTCCCGAGAGCGTCGGGACTGCGGGCGAAGGCGACAAGCATCGCCGGGAGCAGGACGAGACTGAGCTGGACGCTCAACGGCCCGACCCAAATCCATCGCGCAGCGCCGTCGGCCGACGAGCCCAGCAAGGCGACTGCAAGCATCGATGCACCCAGCACTACCAGAAGCGCGCCCAAATGGCGGCCGGCCTCCGCCCCTGCCGCGATCAGGCCGCGCAGGGCCACGAGCCCAAGCAGGAAGGCGGCTGCGTTGACGACCGGGTAGCGGAGCGGGGCGCCCGCCGCGACGAGATAGAGGATGCCGAGGCAGGTGGCTGCAAATGCGCAGAGGATGCCGATCGCCCCGGCGTTCATTCCTCCAATCCTCATCACGTTCACTCCCTCGCCAAGACCCGAACATCGTTCGCGCACGCCGCCCCACAGGCAGCCGAGCGCGAAGATCAGCGCCGCGCCGTCGCCCTCGACGGCCTCGATTTCGAACCGCATCGCCCGCGCCCAGCTGGATTGGTCGCCGGGATAGACGTGCGGGAGGAGGCGTCCGACGAGCGCGGCGACGTGCCGGACAGGGCGGCCGCTCACGAAAAGGCCTTGTCGCCCGCGCGTCGGGCCTTCCCGTTGCCTTGCGCGGCGGACCCCGGGCTGCGTGCGAGCGCGCGGCCGGTGGCGGTGAGGCGATAGGCATGGCGCGGCGGCCGGCCGCGGACGCTCGGCGCCTGCCACTCGGCCTCGAGATAGCCCTGGGTTTCGAGCCTGATCAGCAGCGGATAGAGCGTTCCGGAGCGCAGCCCCGTCGCCTGCGCGAGATCATAGCCGTGGCGCCACGCGTCGCCGGAGTCGGCAAGCGCCGAGAGCAATGAAAGGGCCTGGCCGGAAAGCGCGCGAGAACGGGTCACGCGCAATAACTCTACCTATGTAGACTTGGTGTCAATCCGGCCTTTCGCCGCCGCCTCCGCGCTTCAATGCCTCGGCCAGCGAGGCGGTGGCGCTGCCTCGGCGGGCGGGTTTGGGCTGGTCGGGGGCGGGGGACCACGCGGTGAGGTAGACGAGTTCGAACCGCTCCTCGGTCTTGCCGTCCGGCGCTGCGGCCGCCGCGAAATCGGCGATGGCGGCGGCATAGCCGACGCGGCCGAGCGGGCGCCTGGAGCGGGTGTGGAGGATGTTGGTCGCCCCCATCGCGCGCAGGTCCGAGACGAGCCGCGGCAGCGAGGAATAGCGGACGGTCAGCGTTTCGCCGTCGACGACCGGGAGGGTGAAGCCGGCGCGGGCGAGAAGGTCGCCGGCGGCGCGCAGGTCGATCTGCGGATGGATTCGGGGCGAGGCCGGGAGGCCTTCCGCTTCCTCGGCGGCTTGCATCGCGCTGCGCAGGCGCGGCAAGCTGCCGGCGCCGGCGAAGGCGCCGAGGAACAGGCCGTCCGGCTTCAGCGCGCGCCGGATCAGGAGGAGCGCCCCGGGCAGGTCGTTGACGCTGTCGAGAACGCCGACCGAGAGGATCAGGTCGAACGCGCCCTGCTCGAACGCGATCCGATCCTCGTCGCCATGCGATCCTCCGGCGGCGAAGCGCCCGCCCGCATCGGCGATCGCGACCTCGATCCCGCGGGCCCGCAGCGATTTTGCGAGATCGGGATCGGCGGCGCCGACGATCAGCGCGCGGCGAAACTCGCGCTTCACGCCCTCTAGCCGCTCGAGCAGCTCCTCGCCGGCGTGCCGCAGCAGATAGTCGGCGTCGCCCGCCGCCGCGGCGGCGCGGTCGCGGCGGAGGCGCCTGAGCTCGCGATCGAAAGGCTCTTCCATCGCTGCCTCGCCTACAGGCGCGGCGCTTCTAGAAGAAGACCTTGCGGAGGCTGATCCGGAATGAACGGCCCTGGGGGTCGAGATAATCGGGCTGGTAGCTGAGCGGGGTCGCACCGGTCGAATCGCGCACGCCCGGCCGGCTGTCGAAGAGGTTGTCGACCGCCAGCGTCACCCGCGTGCCGCGGAAGAAGGGCACCGCGCGGATCAGCGAACGCTGCTGGCCGAGATCCGCGAACAGGCGAAGATTGACGGTGGCCGTGTCCGAGAAGAACAGATCATTGCTCGTCGTCCCGCTCGCCGGATCGGCGATCCCCCGCACCGTCGTGCCGCTGCGCCAGTTGCCGGTCATGCGCGCGCCGAGCCCGTCCTTGAAGATTCCGGCCTGAAGCTCGAGCTCGTGGCGCGGCTGGCCGCCCCGGCTTCCGGTCGCCGAGCCGTTCAGCAGGTCGAGCGGCTCGAGCCCCTCGCGGATCAGGATCGAATTTTCGAGGTGCCAGGTGTGGAAGAGGGCGAGCTGGAGCCGGCCTCCGCCACCGCCGCCCCCGAAGCCGCCACCGCCGAAGCCGCGTCCGCCGCCACCAAAACCGCGGCCGCCGCCGCCGCCCGGAATGCGAACCGGGCCTGAGCCCTGGCCTTGGCCCTGCTGTGCCCCTTGGCCCTGCTGCGGCTGACCCTGCTGACCGCCCTGTTGCGGCGTCTCACCCTGCGGACGCTGGCCCCCGCCCTGGCCCTGGCCCATCCGGCCGCGCCAGCCGCCTTGCGGCCGCTGCGGGCCGATCGGCTCGGAGAAGTTGACGCCCCAGCGCAGCTGACGCCGGTCCGAGCGTTCGAAATTGACCGGGCGCGAGTCGATCTGGACGAGCCTGCCGCTCGCGTCGCGGGTGAAGCGCTCGGGGAAGGCGGCCTCGATCTCCGGGGTCGCGGTCGGGAAGCCGGCGATCGGGTTGCGGATCGAGCTGTCGGTATATCCGGCGATGAACGAGATATCCTTGCCCTCGAACGGCCGTGCATTGAAGCGCAGGGCGAGCTCGCGGCGGTTGTCGGCGATCAGGCCCGGATTGCCGCCCTCAAGCCGGGTGATGTCGACCGTCTCGCCGCGGATGAAATCGAACACGCGCACGTTCGGCGTCGCCACCAATGGGTCGCCGAGCTGGTTCATCTCCGGCGCGCCGTCCTCGTTCGTGTAGGTCACGCCGAGATTGATCTGCTCGATCGGGGACCAGTTGAGGCCGGCACCCAGGGTGCGCAGCGTTCCGAAGTCGGAAAAATGCTCGATCTCGGCGTTGAAGTTGGCCGAAAGGTCGCCCATCGCGTCGAGCACGCCTTCGCGGCGGCTTGCGATCGGAACGTCGATATTGGCCTGCAGGCTGAAGCGATCGCGGGACAGGTCGCGATCCTGCTGCACACCGCCCCGCAGGGCGGTCGAGGAGAAGTCGCGCGTGTCGAAACCGCCGCGCACGGTCGCCGAGACCTCGCCCGCCGGCATGGTGAAGACCGGCCCGTTCATGACCAGCGAGGCGCTGCCGGTGCGGTTCGTGGTTTCGGAGCGGTCCGCGACCAGGCTGTCGCTGCGCTCGGTGAGGGTGTCGCTGGAGACGTCCGTATAGTTTCCGGTGAACGACCAGCGCCACGGCCGGATCTGGCCGTTGAGCGCGATCCCGACGGTCGCGGTGCGGCTGTCGGACTCGCGGGTGAGCGCGCGGCCGTCCGCGGCGAGGCCGAGGCCGCTTTCGCTGTCGTTGAGCTCGAGGCGGCCGTTCAGGGTTGCTGCGACGTCGCCGAAGAGGGTGCGGGCGAGGGTGCCGCCGAACTGCAGGGAGTCGGTCTCCGCCAGCAAAGTACGGAAATCGCCGATGCCGGCCGGCGCATTGACCGACTGGATGATGTCGCGCTCGCTCTCGAACAGGGCGTCGGCATGCTCATATTCGAAATCCAGGCTGAGCCGGCCGGCCTGGTTGATGTTGAGATAATTGAGGTCCGCTTCGTAGCTGCCGCGGCCCCCTGCGGTCGCCATGCCGCCCTCGAGCTGTGCGGTCACCGCGTCGAAGCGGCGGCGAAGGACGATGTTCACGACCCGCTGGTCCGCCCGGTAGCCGTAGCGCAGCGCGACCGCCTCGGGGAGGATGTCGACGCGCTCGATCGCTTCGGGCGGGATGTCGCGGATCTCGTTGAATCCGGAGATTCGCCGGCCGTTGAGAAGCATGACCGGCCGCCCGCCGCCGCGGCCGCTGCCGCTGCGCGTCTGCGGCGCGATCGCTTCGAGAAGCTCGGCGATGCTGCCCGCGCCGGTCGCGCGGATGTCGCGCGGGTCGAGCACGATCTCCGGCGGGATGTCGCCTTCCACCGCACCGCGGAGACGCGATCCGGTGACGACGATCGCGCCGCCCTCGATCACTTCCTCGCCTTCCTCCGGTAGCGGCGCGCCTTCTTCGACCGCCGCCTCGGGCTCGGCGACTGCGGCTGGCGGCTGGACGGAGGCTTCGGTCATGGCCTGGGCAAGCAGCGGCGTCGGTGCAACGCCCGCGAGGAGTGCGATGAGAATACGGGAGGACAAAGCAAAATACTCGAATGAAGTGGACGAAACACGCGGTGGCGCCAGCCACTGCGCGCGCGGCCGTGAACGGGCGATTTACGCCCGCTTTACGTTCAGCGATCTTGTCGGTTCCGGTGGCGCGGCGGGAAAAAGCCGTCAGTGGCGGCGGTTGCGGCTATTCTCCCATTCCGACTTCGGGCGGCAGTCGCGCACCACCCGGTGGCGCTGACCGACCCGCTCGGACGGACGCAGCCGGCGGCGGCAGACGATCTCCTCCTGCGGCTCCTGCGCGGCGGCATCGGCATCGGCCTCGGTGTCGGCCTGTGCATTGCCGGCGGGCGTCTGGGCCTGGACGTCGGCCTCGGCTTCAACCTGCACTTCCGAAGGCGCCGGCTGGGCCGACATGACGAGCAATGCGAACAGCGAAGCAATCATTCGAGTTTCTCCCCACGCGCAAGTATCTGCCTTGTTTCAGGCTTTTGCGATCTCTGCAAACCCGAATTGGTGCGCGCGCGATCCCAAATGTCCAGAAAAGCGAGACGGGTGCTGCTCCGGGCGCGCTGGCCGGAGGCTGGGTCCTTTCAGGCGGCGTGGCGGAAGAGGCCGGTGCCGGTCATTCCGGCGTCGGCGAGGGCGATGGCAGTGGCGCAGAAGCCGCATTCGGCACTGAGCCGGCCAACATACCAGTGGCTGCGCCCGCAGCCCGGGCAGAAATTGACCTCGCCGGGGCGATAGATGGGCTGGAACCCGCGGCGGGCGGGATCATGCGCGAAGCGCCGGCTGCCTTCGATCGCTCTCAACATCGTTTTCACTCCCTGTCGCGGCTTTTCTGCGACGAGTCGTTCTCTGTCGTAGACGAGTTGAACGAATTCTGAATGGTTTTAGGGCCGTCACGAAACGGGACGCCGCCGGAAGTGAATGCTAACGCGTTGACTTTGCAGGGGTGGCATCGGACACAGCCCATCATGGCTCTGAAGCTCTATCACCATCCCTTCTCCTCCTTCTGCCAGAAGGCGGTGGTCGCCCTCCGCGAGCGCAGCGTGCGGTTCGAGGGCGTGGTCGTCGACCTCGGCGATCCGGCGCAGAAAGCCGCGCTCGAGGCCCTCTGGCCGATGGGCAAGTTCCCAGTGCTGCGCGACGAGGAGGCTGGGGTGACCATCCCAGAGGCCTGCCTGATCGCGGAATATGCGGATCGGCATCTTTCGGCCGCGCAGGACGGCCGGCGCCTTGTGCCGGACGATCTGGACGCCGCACGCAACGTCCGCCTCTGGGACCGGGTCCTCGACAATTATGTCGAACATCCGATGCAGAAGGCGGTGAAGGATCATCTCGTGCCGAGCGACGCGCGGGACCCGCACGGTGTCGAGGACGCGAAAGCCTTGCTCGCCCGCGCCTACGCGCTGATCGACGGGGAACTGGCGCGGACTGGCGCCGACTGGATCGCGGGGGAGGAGTTCAGCCTCGCCGATTGCGGTGCGGGGCCGGCGCTCTTTTACGCCAACATCATCGTGCCCTTCGCCGACTTCCCGCACCTTTCGGCTTATTACGAGCGGCTCTGCGCGCGTCCCAGCTTCGCCGGCGCGATCGACGACGCGCGGCCCTACCGCGACTTCTTCCCGCTGGAGTGGCCGGAAGGCTATTGATCAGTAGAGCAAATAGGGGCGGCGCTCCTCGCCCCAGGCGGCTTCGTCGGGACGGGTGAGGCCATCGAGGTCGCCCGGCGCGGCGGCAATATCGTCCACCCATTCCCGGAGCCCCGGGCCGCCGTTGATCACGTCGATGGCGAGCTTGTCGAACTCATATTCGTAGGGGAAGTCGCGCCACAGGGGATAGTCCGGGTAGAGCCGCCGGATCGCCTTGAAGGCGAGCGCCTGGAGCCGCCAGGGCCTGAACGCCTGATGGTCGTAGAAGCCGCCCTCGGCGTGGATGTGGACGCCGTTGCAGAGCTTCCCGACATGCTTGTGGAAGGTCGGCTCGAACCAGATCTCGCGGAGCGCGCAGCCCTGGAGCCACTCGGGCGCGAGCGCGCGCATCTCGTTGAGGATCGCGCCCGCCTCGATGTCGGGCGCACCGAACAGCTCCAGCGGCCGGGTCGTGCCGCGCCCTTCGGAGAGGGTCGCGCCCTCGAGCATCACCGTGCCGGCATAGGCCCGCGCCATGTTGAGATTGGCAGCGTTGGGGCTGGGATTGACCCAGACCCGATCCTCCGGCCAGCCGAAGCCCGGCCCGGCGTCGGGCGCATAGCCCTCCATCTCGATGACCCGGTAATCGACGTCGAGCTTGAAATGATCGACGAACCAGCGGCCGAGCTCGCCCAGCGTCAGCCCGTGGCGCATCGGGATCGGCCCCGCGCCGACGAAGCTTTCCCAGCCCGGCAGGAGAGTCAGCCCCTCGATGGGCCGGCCGGCGGGATTGGGCCGATCGAGCACCCAGACGGCCTTTTTATGCTCTGCGGCGGCTTCGAGCACGTAGAGCAGGGTGGTGATGAAGGTGTAGATCCGGCAGCCGAGGTCCTGGAGGTCGATCAGGACGACGTCGAACGTGCCCATCGACTGGCCGGAGGGGCGCCGGACCTCGCCGTAGAGGCTGAAGACCGGGATTCCGAGCTGCGGATCGGTGTAATCCGGCGACTCGACCATATTGTCCTGCTTGTCGCCCTTCAGCCCGTGCTGCGGGCCGAAGGCGGCGGTCAGGTTGAGGCCGCTCCCGGCGAGCGCGTCGAGCGCATGGGTCAAATCCTCGGTCACCGAGGCGGGATGGGCGACAAGGGCGACGCGCTTGCCTTCGAGCGGGCGGCGCAGCGCCGGATCGGCGAGCAGGCGATCGAGACCGGTCTTCATGACTGGACTGCTGGCGCCAGTTCGATCGCAAAGCAATCGCGATGATGGAAATCGGGCGCGCCCGGCGGATGGGCGAGCGCCCAATAGGATTTGCGCCCGTCTCTCTCCTCGATCACTGCCGAGAGGCCGAGCCGGCGGCGGCCGGACGAGGCGAGCTGGAGCGCGACCTTTACCCCGAGCTGCTCAGGCCCGGCCGAAACCTCGATGCGCGGCGACGGGAAGGCGGCCTGGCGCATGCCCTCACGATAGGAGTCGAAGCGGTAGCCGCCCCATTCCGTCGAGGGCGAGACGTTGAGCTCGGCATAGGCCTCGCCCCATTCGTCGCCGAGAAACGCCTCGAAGCATGTATGCTCCCAGAGACGGTCGGCGCGCGCCGACGCGGCGGGGGCGGGGAGGGCGATCTCGCCGATGCGCCCGCTCACGACATAGCGCAGGCCGAGCACGTCGCCCGCCGTGCGGACGACATCGACATGGATCGAATCCACGGCAGCGCAGACGCTGTCCGGGTGCAGCGTCAGCGCCTGCCGCATCGGATCAGCCGAGCGCCTTCTTGAGCAGCTCGTTGACCACCGCGGGATTGGCCTTGCCCTGCATCGCCTTCATCACCTGGCCGACGAAGAAGCCGAAGAGCTTGTCCTTGCCGCCGCGATATTCGGCGACCTTGTCTTCGTTGGCGGCCATGATGTCGGCGATCACCTTCTCAATCGCGCCGGTGTCCGAGGTCTGCTTGAGCCCGCGCTCCTCGACGATCCTGCCCGGATCCTCGCCGGTCTCGAGCATGATCTCGAACACCTGCTTGGAGAGGGTGCCCGAGAGGGTGCCGTCGGCGACGAGGCGGAGCAGCTCGGCGCCCTGGGCCGCCGAGACCGGGCTGTCCTCGATGCTGCGGCCGAGCCGGTTCAGCGACCCGAACAGGTCGGAGATCACCCAGTTGGAGGCGCGCACCGCATGCTCTTCGCCCAGTGCGGCGAGCAGCTCCTCGAACCAGCGCGCGGTCTCGACCTCGGCGGTGAGGACGGCGCTATTGTAGGGCGGGAGGCCGAGCTTCTCCTCGTAGCGGCGGCGCTTGGCGTCGGGCAGCTCGGGAAGGCTCTCGCGGCATTCGGCGAGAAAATCGTCGGTCAGCTCGATCGGAAGCAGATCCGGATCGGGGAAGTAGCGATAATCATGCGCTTCCTCCTTGGAGCGGAGCGAGCGGCCCTCGCCCTTGTCCGGATCCCAGAGCCGAGTCTCCTGGACGACCGTTCCGCCCGCCTCCAGCACGTCGACCTGGCGGCTCGCCTCATGCTCGATCGCGGCCATGATGAACCGCACCGAATTGACGTTCTTGGTCTCGGTCCGCGTGCCGAACGGCTCGCCGGGCCTGCGCACCGAGACATTGACGTCGGCGCGCATCGATCCCTGCTCCATATTGCCGTCGCACGAGCCGACATAGCGCAGGATCGACCGCAGCTTGCGGACATAGGCGCCGGCTTCCTCGGGCGAACGCATGTCCGGCCGCGAGACGATCTCCATCAGGGCGACGCCGGAGCGGTTGAGATCGACATAGGAGAAGCTGGGATGCTGGTCGTGCATCAGCTTGCCCGCATCCTGCTCGAGATGGATGCGCTCGATGCCGACCGTCTTGGTCGCCCCGCCGTCGAGATCGAGGTGGATTTCGCCCTCGCCGACGATCGGGTGGTAGAGCTGGCTGATCTGATAACCCTGCGGCAGGTCCGGGTAGAAATAATTCTTCCGGTCGAAGCGCGACCAGGCGTTGATCTGCGCCTCCAGCGCCATTCCGGTGCGCACCGCCTGGCGGATGCACTCGCGGTTCGGCACCGGCAGCATGCCCGGCATCGCCGCGTCGATCAGCGAGACCTGCGAGTTCGGCTCGGCGCCGAAGTCGGTCGACGCGCCCGAGAAGAGCTTGGCGCGGCTGGTGACCTGGGCGTGGACCTCGAGCCCGATCACCACCTCCCACTCGCCGGTGGCGCCCTGGATTCGATACTCGCTCATTACCACCATGCCTCCGGTCTTGCCGTGAAGCCGGCGCGCTGCTCGAGGGCGAGGCCGGCGTCGAGGACGGACTGCTCGTCCAGCGCCCGGCCGATCAGCTGCAGGCCCAGCGGGAGGCCCTGCTCGTCCAGGCCGACGGGCACCGACATGGCCGGCAGGCCGGCGAGACTGGCCGGGACGGCGAAGACGTCGTTCAGGTACATGGCGATCGGATCGGCGGTCTTCTCGCCGAGCCCGAAGGCCGCGCTCGGCGCGGTCGGGGTCAGCAGCAGGTCGACCTCGGCGAAGGCGCGCTCGAAGTCGCGCGCGATCAGGGCGCGGACCTTCTGCGCCTGGTTGAAGTAGGCGTCGTAGAAGCCGGCCGAGAGCACGTAGGTGCCGATCATGATCCGGCGCTTGACCTCGGCGCCGAAGCCGGCGGCGCGGGTCGCCTCGTACATGTCGGTGAGGCCGCCCTGCTCGGGCTGGACCCGGAGGCCGTAGCGGACGCCGTCATAGCGGGCGAGGTTGGACGAGGCTTCGGCGGGCGCGATGATGTAATAGGTCGGGAGCGCGTAGCGCGTGTGCGGCAGCGAGACCTCGACGATCTCGGCGCCGGCATCGCGAAGCAGCTCGATGCCGCGCTCCCACACGGCGTCGATCTCCGCTGGGACGCCGTCGATCCGATATTCCTTCGGGATGCCGATGCGCTTGCCGCGCACGTCGCCGGAGAGCGGGGCCTCCCAGTTCGGCACCGGAAGATCGAGCGAAGTCGAATCCTTCGGATCGAAGCCGGCCATGGCCTCCAGCATGATCGCGCAGTCGCGGACGTCGCGCGCCATCGGCCCCGCCTGGTCGAGCGAGCTTGCGAAGGCGACCATGCCGAAGCGCGAGCAGCGCCCATAGGTCGGCTTGATCCCGGTGATCCCGGTGAAGGCGGCGGGCTGGCGGATCGAGCCGCCGGTATCGGTGCCGGTGACGCCGGGGGCGAGGCGGGCGGCGACCGCGGCGGCCGAGCCGCCCGAGCTTCCGCCCGGGGTCAGCGACACGTTGCCGCCGTCGTTGCGCTTCCACGGCGAGATGACGTTGCCGAAGGCGCTGGTCTCGTTGGACGAGCCCATCGCGAACTCGTCCATGTTCAATTTGCCGAGCATGCCCGCCCCGGCCCGGAGCAGATTGCCCGAGACGGTTGATTCATAGACCGGCTTGAAGCCCTCCAGCATCCGGCTGCCGGCCGTGGTCTGGACGCCCTCGGTCGCGAACAGGTCCTTGATCCCCAGCGGCACGCCCGAGAGCGGCTTGAGCTCGCCCGAGGCACGGGCCGCATCGGCGGCGTCGGCGGCGGCGAGCGCGTGCTCCGGGGTTTCGACGACGAACGCGTTGAGCTGGCGACCCTTCTCGACCGCCGCGTTGAACGCCTCCGCCACCTCGCGCGCCGAGAAGGCGCCGTCGCGCACCCCGTCGCGGATCTGGGCGATCCCGAGATCGGTGAGGTTGCTCATTACTCGATCACCTTAGGAACGGCGAAGAAGCCGTGCTCGGCATTGGGCGCATTGGCGAGGACCTTGTCGCGGATCGCGCCATCGGTGACTTCGTCGTCGCGGAAGCGCTGGTGGTTCGGGATCACCGCGGTCATCGGCTCGACCCCGGAGACGTCGACCTCCTGGAGTTGCTCGACCCAGCCGAGGATGTTGTTGAGCTCGGGCGCGAGCGCCTCGACCTCGGAATCGCTCACGGCGATGCGCGCGAGGCGGGCGATGTGGCGGACGGTGGCGGCGTCGACGGTCATGGAGGCGCGGCTAGCACCCATGCTGCGCTGCATCAACAGTTGCAATGCCGGCCACGATGCGCTTGGACCCGGCCATGCTTGCGCGTCGCTTCCTCTGGATCGTGGCGGGGATCACGATCCTCGTCGTCGTTTGCGCCATCCTCTACCGGATCTTCGAAGTGCAGCTGATGCGCTGGGCGATGGTGCCCAAGGTCGAATATTCGGAAGTGCCGATGAAGGCCGGATCGACCTACGCCAACCGCGACATGTGGATCGCCCGGCCGGACATCCCAAACAATCCGGCGCTGTGGCTTCCGCCCGAGGTCCAGCGCACGAACGCCGCGCCGCGCGCGTCCGTCTTCTTCATCCACCCGACCTCCTTCCTCGAATCCTCGGCCTGGAACGCGCCGGTCGACGACCGCGAGTCGCAGCAGCGCGCGGCCCTGTTCGTGCGGAGCCAGGCGAGCGCGTTCAACGGCGTCGGCGTGGTGTGGGCGCCGAAATATCGCCAGGCCGCGTTCGGCGCCTTCCTGACCACCGAGGACAATGCCCGCCGGGCGCTCGACCTCGCCTATCGCGACGTCGCCGCGTCGTTCGAGGAATTCCTGCGCGAGGCACCGGCCGACCGGCCGATCATCCTCGCCGGCCACAGCCAGGGCGCGCTCCACCTGATGCGCCTGCTCACCGAGCGGATCGCGGGACGGCCGGAGGCGGGACGGATCGCGGCGGCCTATGTCGTGGGCTGGCCGGTCTCCACCACGGTCGACCTTCCGCACATGGGCTTTCCCGCCTGCCAGCGCGCCGGCCAGCCCGGCTGCATCCTCTCCTGGCAGAGCTTCGGCGAGCCGGCCGACCCCAAGATGGTGACCGACGTCTATGACGAATCCCGCGGCCCGGGCGGTGAGCCGCGGGCGGGTACGCGAATGCTCTGCGTCAACCCGCTCAGCGGCAATGCCGGGGATGCTGCGCCGCGCGAGGCCAATCTCGGCACGCTCATTCCCAACGACGATTTCAGCGCCGCCGAATTTCGCCGCCAGGCTGTCCCCGCGCGCTGCGACGTCCGCGGCTTCCTGCTGATCGGCGAGGACCCGCCCGAATTCGGCGAGTATGTCCTTCCGGGCAACAATTACCACGTCTTCGATTATTCCCTGTTCTGGGCGAACGTCCGTGCCGACGCCGAGGCGCGGCTGACCGCCTTCCTGGCGCGATGATCGCCGCCGGAGTCCCGGCCTTCCGCGAGGCGCTGCCGATGGGCGGCCGCCTCGCCGGGCTCGACGTCAGCACGAAGACGATCGGAGTCGCGCTCTGCGACTCGCAATGGACGATCGCGACCGCCGCCGAGCTCCTCCGGCGCGGCAAATTCTCCGTGGACCTGGAGACCCTGCGCGCTTTGTTCGACAAGCAGCAGGTGAGGGGGATCGTGATCGGCCTTCCGCTCAACCTGGACGGCAGCGACAGTCCGCGTACGCAGTCGACCCGCGCCTTCGCCCGCAACCTCGCGCCGCTCGGCCTGCCGATCCTGCTCTGGGACGAGCGCTGGTCGACCCAGGCCGTCACCCGCACACTGATCGACGCCGACGCGAGCCGCGCCCGCCGCGCCGATCTCGTCGACAAGATGGCCGCCGCCTACATCCTCCAGGGCGCGATCGACGCCTTGTGCGCCGCTGTCCCGACAAAAGACGGCGGGCATTGAAACCCGCGCGGGACTAAACCGCCGACATATTCCCAGCTTCTTCTCTTGGGCATAACTCTTTGAGCGGCCGAGTCGTTTTGGCGGATCTGGCAAATCCATAGAAAATCTCGTTGCCGCCGCCGTTCGCGGGGTGGGTGGCGTGCGCTCGTCCCGGGGAGATGTTCGAAATGGCAGCCAAGGCAACCAACGGATCGGCAGTCGTCGTCAGCGGTTCGGGCGCAGGTCAGAAGAACAACCAGGTCATCAACGGCGGCAACGGCGTCGATATCATCAACGCCGCCTTGCTGTTCGCGGCGGACAGCACCGGCACCCACACGATCGTCGCCGGCAACGGCGCGGACATCGTCAACGGCTCGGCCTTCGACGAGATCATCTGGGGGGACGGCCTCGGCAACAGCGGCACCAATTCCGACAACGGCGCCGACACGCTGAACGGCGGCGGCGGCAAGGACGAAATCCACGGCGGCAACGGCGCCGACATCATCTCGGGCGACGGCGGCGCCGACAACCTCTGGGGCGATCGGGGCGGGGATCTTTTCCGTTACAATTACAACGCGGATTCGGCCGGGACAGGCGGCGTCTGGGATGCCGCGAAGGGCGATTGGATCAGGGATTTCAAGGCGAGCGAGGGGGACAGGCTCGACTTCTCGTCCCTCTATGCCAACGGCCAGTTCGGCGGCGTGAACCCGCCCGACGAGCTGCAATGGAGCGGGACGACCCCGTCCGCCTACGGCATCTGGTACGGCAATGATGGCACCAACACCTACGTCTATGCCGACACGAGCGGGGACGGCGTGGCCGACATCGTCATCAAGGTGTCCGGAATCGTGACGTTCACGCCCGGCAACTTCCTCGGAGTCAACCAAGCCCCGGTCGCCGGCGACGACGTCAACGCGGTGTTCGAGGACAGCAGCGTCAGCAGCTCCGTCGCCGGCAACGACAGCGATCCCGACAGCGACACCTTGAGCTACTCGCTGAACGCGCCGGTCGCCGGGCTGACTCTGAACGCGAATGGAAGCTACACGTTCGACGCGAGCGATACCGCCTACCAGCACCTCGCGGCTGGGGCGACGCAGCAAGTAGTGGCCACCTATACGGTGAGCGACGGCCATGGCGGCAGCGACACGGCGACCCTGACCATCACCGTCACCGGGGTGAACGACCTGGCCAGCATCTCTGGCGACAATGACGGGGACGTCTACGAGGACGGCGTCGGCTATGCGAGCGGTAGCCTCTCGGTCAGCGACGTCGACGACGGCGAAGCGATCTTCCTGGCCGCCGACTCCCTCGATCTCGACGGCGCCTATGGCGACTTCACTTTCAACGCGCTGACCGGCGCTTGGGACTTCACCCTCGACAACGATGCCGTCCAGGGCCTGGGGGCGAACGATACGGTGACGGAGACGCTGACCGTCACATCGAAGGACGGAACGGACACCGAGACCATCACCGTCACCATCCACGGCGTGAACGACGCGGCCACGTTCGGCGGCACCGACACCGGCGCGGTCACCGAGGACGGCACTCTCGGCGCCGGCGGCACCCTGACCGTCAGCGACATCGACGACGGCGAATCATCCTTCCAGGCCGTCGCGGCTGCCGCCCTGGTCGGGGTCTACGGCGACTTCACGTTCAACGACGCCACCGGCGCTTGGACCTATACGCTCCGCAACGGCGACGCGAACGTCCAGGCCCTCAATGCGGGCGACAGTCCGACCGATACGCTGGTCGTGACCTCGGCGGACGGCACCACGCACAACATCACCGTCACCGTGAACGGCGCCAACGAGGCGCCGACCTACACATCACCGCCCGTCTATACCGGCGGCGGCGATCCCAACGACTTCGACAGCCTCACCGGTGGAGCCCCCAACAACGCGGCAACGATCCACGGCGACAATGGCGACAATGTCATCACGGGCGGGGGCGCGGATCAGAATCTCGACGGCAAGAACGGCATGGATGTCATCTACGGCGGTGGCGGCAACGACACGATCACCGGCGATAATGACGAAGACACGCTCTACGGCCAAGCCGGCGACGATTCCGTGAGCGGCGAGAATGACGACGACATCATCTATGGCGGCAGCGGCAACGATTCGATCACCGCCGGCAACGGCGATGACACCGTTTATGGAGGGAGCGGCAACGATACCATCGTCGGATCGGGGGACGATGACGTGATCGTCGGCGGCTACGGCGCCGACACGCTGACTGGGAGCAACGGCAACGACACCTTCCGCTACTTGTCTAATCTGGACACCGGCGACACCATCACCGACTTCGCTGTCGGCGACAAGATCGACCTCGCCGCCTTCGCGCCCTCGGCCTTCATCGGGCTGCTCGCTTCGCCCGGAGCGGTCGGTCCAAATCAGGTCGGCTATCTCGTCAGCGGCGGAGTGACCACGCTTTACGTGGACACGGACGGAATCGCCGGCGCCGATCTCGAAATCTACCTCAGCAACGGCTATGTGCCGCTCGCCGGAGATTTCGTCCTTTGAGGCACGCGCCGCCAATCGCTTTGGTCTGAGCGGCGCACCGTCGGCGCCGAAGCCTGGCTCGCTCGACGCGCGGGCCGAAAGCTGATCGCTTGTCGCCTCCAAAAGCGCAAGATCGATCATTTGCCTTTTGCCTGCGCGCCCAATAACATCGCTGAATCCGCTCGCCGGGCCTACCGGCGGGCGGCTGTTGTTTGGGGAGAATGACGTCGTGAAGCTTTTAGTTGCTCTGTTCGCTCTCGCCGCGCCGGTCGCCGCGGTCCATGCCAATCCGAGCGCGGCCGATCCGCAGCAGTCGACCGGCAACACCACCGAGACCGCGCAGCCGGCGCAGTCGACCGGAGCGCGCACCCAGCCGTCCGAGCGCCGCATCTGCCGCCGTATCGAGAATACCGGTTCGCGTACGGACGTGCAGCGCGTCTGCATGACCGCGGCCGAGTGGCGCCGCGCCGGTCATTGAGGCTTCTCCCGCCGCTGGACAGGCAGGTCCGCTAGTGTAATGGTTTCCCAACACACAGGGGAGGTAATTGCACATGGACCGCCGCTTCATCGGGGTTTCCTTCATCGCGCTTTCCGCGCTTGGCCTCGGCGCCTGCGCGACGTCCGACGCGCCTGCGCCGACCGCGGCGCCTGCCGCTGCGGCGGCCGCGCCGGTCCGCTATTCGGCGAGCGATTTCTTCCAGACGACGGCCTATGCGATGGCGCGGTCGGGCGACTACGCCTTCGCCCCGGACGGCAATTCGATCCTGATCTCGAGCGACCGCAGCGGCGTCTTCAACGCCTACCGGCTGCCGCTCGATGGCGGCGATCCCGTGGCGATCACCGCCTCGCCGGACAATGCGACCTTCGCGATCAGCTACTTCCCCAACGACGAGCGGGTGCTGGTCACCTCGGACCGCGGCGGCAATGAGCTCGACCATCTCTACGTCCGGCTGCCGGACGGGACGCTCCGCGACCTCACGCCGGGCGATCGCCTGAAGGCGGAGTTCATCGGCTGGAGCGGCGACGGCAGGACCTTCTTCGTCGCAACCAACGAGCGCAATCCGCAGATGTTCGACGTCTATGCCTACGACTCGACCAGCTACGAGCGCCGCCGGATCTTCGAGAATGAGGGGTTCCAGCCTGCCGCCGTCTCGCCGGACGGCCGCTACGTCGCGCTGGTGAAGAGCCATTCGAGCGCGAACAGCGACCTCTACATCGCCGACACAAGCGCCGGCGGCGCGCCGCGCCTGATCACCGAGCATCAGGGAAATGTCGAATATGGCGCCTATGACTTCGCCCCGGACGGCCGCTCGCTCATCTACGCGACCAACGAGGATGGCGAGTTCGCCCAGGCCTGGGCCTATGATCTCGGGAGCGGCCAGCGCCGCCCGGTCGTCCAGGCCGATTGGGACGTCATGTTCGTCAGCCATTCGCCGTCCGGGCGCTACCGCGTCCAGGCAGTGAACGAGGACGCCTCGACCCGGCTCACCATCACCGACACGCGCACCGGCCGCCCGGTCGTGCTCCGCAACGTGCCCGCCGGCGATCTCGGCGGAGTCCGCTTCAGCCGCGACGAGAGCCGGATCGCGTTCAGCGTCGCCTCGGACACCTCGCCTTCGGACATCTTCGTCGCCGATCTCGCCAGCGGTGAAGCGCGGCGGCTGACCCGTGCCTTGAGCTCCAGGATCGACGAGCGCCAGCTCGTCGACGGCCGGGTGGTCCGCTTCCGCTCCTATGACGGAGTCGAGATTCCGGGCGTCCTCTACCGGCCGCGCGAGGCCAGCGCCTCGACCCCGGTGCCCGCCGTGGTCTTCGTCCATGGCGGCCCCGGCGGCCAGAGCAGGCGCGGCTACAGCGCGATGGTCCAGCACCTCGTCAACAATGGCTATGCGGTCTACGCGATCAACAATCGCGGCTCGTCCGGCTACGGCAAGACCTTCTATCACATGGACGACCGCCGCCACGGCGACGTCGACCTGCGCGACGTCGTCGCCTCGCGCGATTTCCTGGCGAACATGGACTGGATTTCGGACCGCGTCGCGGTGATGGGCGGCTCCTATGGCGGCTACATGACCGCGGCGGCGCTCGCCTTCCATCCCGAGACGTTCGACGCCGGCATCAACATCTTCGGGGTGACCAATTGGGTCCGCACGCTCGAATCGATCCCGGCCTGGTGGGGCGCGCAGCGCGTCGCCTTGTTCGACGAGATGGGCGATCCGGCCACCGACGCCGAGCGCCACCGCCGGATCTCGCCGCTCTTCCACGCCCAGAACATCCGCCGGCCGATGCTCGTCGTCCAGGGCGCCAACGATCCGCGCGTGCTCCAGGTCGAGAGCGACGAATTGGTCGCTGCCGCCCGCCGCAATGGGACTCCGGTCGAATATATCGTCTTCCCGGATGAGGGACACGGCTTCCTCCGCAAGGAGAACCGGATCCGCGCCTCGGAGGCCTATCTCACCTTCCTCAACCAGCACCTCAGGAGATAGGGGCAAAACCGTCATGCCAGCGAAGGCTGGCATCTCAGGGAGAGTAGTCTCGAGCGGCCGTGCAGCGCAGCCCTGCACGGCCGCCGGTGCACACTCTCCCTGAGGTCCCAGCCTTCGCTGGGACGACGGGCCTTGCACGTGCGGCCCGCCCCCCGTTACAGCCCGGGCTCGTGAGCTCCTTCCCGCACCCGCACCTCCTCGGCATCGAGGGCCTTTCCAAGCCAGACATCCTGCTGATTCTCGACGAGGCCGAGCGTTGGATCGAATTCAACGCGCGCCCGCGCAAGGACGACGACCGACTTCGCGGCCTTACCCAGATCAACGCCTTCTTCGAGAATTCCACCCGCACGCTCTTCTCGTTCGAAATTGCCGGAAAGCGCCTCGGCGCCCAGGTCTCGAACTTCCACCCGGCGGCGTCGTCGGTGCGCAAGGGCGAGAGCCTGCGCGACACGGCTCAAACGCTGAACGCGATGTCGCCGGACCTGCTCGTCATCCGCCACGAGGCGGAAGGCGCCGCGGCCGAGGTCGCCGATTTGATGGACTGCCCGGTGATCAATGCCGGAGACGGCACTGGCGAGCATCCGACCCAGGCTTTGCTCGACGCGCTCACCATCCGCCGCCGCAAGGGCCGGATCGAGGGACTGACGGTCGCGATCTGCGGCGACATCCGCCACAGCAGGGTCGCCGGATCGAACCTCCGATCGCTGCCCCTGCTCGGCGCGAACGTGCGGGCGGTGGGCCCGGCCCTGCTGATGCCAAACCGGCTTCCGGACGGGGTCGAGGCCTATGACGATCTCGACGCCGGAATCGCGGGCGCCGACGTGGTGATGATGCTTCGAATCCAGCGCGAGCGGATGGAGGCTGCGGTCGAGGGGGCGATCGGCGATTTCGCCGCGCGTTACGGCCTGACCCGCGCCCGGCTCGACGCCGCCGCACCGGACGCGCTGGTCATGCATCCCGGCCCGATGAACCGCGGGGTCGAGATCGAGGGCGCGCTCGCCGACGATCCCGAGCGATCGGCGATCCTCGATCAGGTCGCCAACGGCGTTGCCGTACGCATGGCCTGCCTCGATCTCCTGACCCGCGCCCGCCGCGGCGACTAGCCGCCGACGGATCGACTCCGCCGGATCATCGTTATAGCCCCGTTCCGGAGCATGCTCTCACGGCGTGGCCCGAATGGGATGCAAGATCCTATGGTTGCTCGGCTTTTGCTCGTTGCCACCGCATTGACGCTCGCTGGCTGCGTCCAGACCCGCCAGTTCGCGGATGCCGAGTTCGCGCCCCCGTCCGGCGATTACGATCTCCTTGTCCTGCGCCCCTATGTCTCGGTCGGCTCGATCACCACCGGCGGCCTGGTCGAGCCGCGCGCCGACTGGACCGAGCAGGCGCGGGCCAACATCCTCGCCGCTTTGCGCGCGCAGCAGGCGGGGCGGGGCGGTCGTACGATGGTGCTCGAAAGCCGTGCCGGCGTGGCGGGCATGACCGACCAGCAGGTCGCCGACCTCGAGCGGCTGTTCAACGCCGTCGGCAGCGCGATCGTCGTCCATCGCTATGCCGGCCTGCGCCTGCCCACCAAGCGCCGCCAGGGGCTCGACTGGACATTGGGCGAGGATGCGGTCCGCCTCGGCCGCGCCACCGGCATGGACTATGCGCTCTTTCTGTACGCGACCGACGCCCACGCCTCGTCGGGGCGGACCGCATTGCAGGTGCTTGGAATCGCCGGCTGCTTCATCGGCTTCTGCGCGCCGCAGGGCGGGGCGGGCCAGCAGGCCTATGCGTCGCTGGTCGATCTCGCCACCGGCGAGGTCGTCTGGTTCAACATGCTCCAGACCGGGAGCCAGCTTCCGGGCGTCGAGTTCGGCGACATCCGCACCCGCGAGGGCGCCGATCAAATGGTCGAGCGCCTGATCGGGCGGATGCGCGCAGGGCGCAACGTCCGCGCCCGGAGCGACCAGTGAGCTGGCACGCCGAGCTTCCGCTGACGCGCCGGATGATGCTGGCCGGCCTCGGCTGCGCCTGCTGCGTTGGACTTTCAGGCGCGGCGCTTGCGCGCATCAGTCCTTCGGCGATGCGGCCCTTGATCGGCCCCGGCTACCGCCCGACCGACGCCGACGAACGCGGCATGTGGTCCGAATATGAACGGGTCGAGGAGGAGATTGCGGGCTCCAACCTCTTGATCCGCGACCCGCGCATGACCCGCTATCTGGGCGCCATCGTCGAGCGGATCGGCGGCCCGGCCGCGCGCGACATGCGCATCTATCTGGCGCGGATCCCGGAGTTCAACGCCTTCATGGCGCCGACCGGCTTCATGGTCGTCTTCTCCGGCCTGCTCGCCAGGGTCCGCGACGAGGCGCAGCTTTCCACCGTGATCGCCCACGAGGCCGGCCATTTCCTACGCCGCCACCATATCCGCCGCTGGCGCGACATTCGCCGGCGCACCGATCTCCTCGCCATCTTCGCCGTCGGCGCGGGAGTCGGCGGCGCGGCCGGCGGGGTCTATCTCGGCGACGCTGTCAGGCTCGCCCATCTCGGCACCATCCTCACCCTCGCCGCCTACAGCCGCGAGATGGAGGCCGAGGCCGATGCGATGGGCGTCAGGCTGATGGCCGAGAACGGCTATGAGCCGCAGGCGGCGCCGGAGGTCTGGCGCCAGCTCATCCAGGAGATCGAGGCGAGCGCCGAGATGCGCCGCCGCCGGCCGCGCCGCGGCTATTCGCTGCTCGCGACCCATCCCGCGCCGGAGACGCGGATGGAGGATCTGCGCCTCTCCGCCGCCGAGGTCCGGCTGCCTGGTGCCGGCTACGATCGCGGGCGTTCGCGCTGGCTGGAGGCGGTCGGCCCGCATCGCAAGATGCTGCTCGACGACCAGGTCAAGCTCAACGACCCCGGCGCCAGCCTCTACATGATCCGAAACCTCGCCGCCGAGGGCTGGACCGGCCTCCTGCGCTTCTACGAGGGCGAGGCCTATCGCCTGCGCGGCCGGCGCGGCGACCGCGAGCTCGCCGCCCGTTCCTATGCGGAGGCGGTGCGGCTGGCGGACGCGCCGCCCGAGGCGTGGCGGATGCACGGCTATGCCTTGATCCAGGCCGGCCGGCGCGAGGAGGGGAGGGCGGCGCTCGCCCGGTACCTCCAGCTCGCGCCCAATGCACCGGATGCGGCCATGGTCGCCTACACGCTGCAGCACCAATAGGAGCGATGATGCGCAGGATCCTGATCGCCCTCGCCGCTACCTCTCTCCTGGCAGGTGGCTGCGCCGGCGGCGGCACAGGAGGTTACGGCCTCTCTTCCTACCGGCTGGTCGAGCCGCGCGAGCGCGAGGTTGCGGGCAACATGCGGGTCACCCCGACGATGCGCTGGAATCGCGCGCCGCGGACCCTCAACGACATCTCGCGCGAAGAGAATTGGACGATGCACGGTGTGACCCTGGACGGGCTCACCTTCATCGGCGGGCTCAATGACGGCAACGAGCTGGTCCGCTGGCAGCGGCGCCGCGACATCCGCCAGGTTCCGCGCTTCCGCGCCGACATGAGCCCGCCCGAAATCGCGTCGATGATCGAGAGTTTCTACCGGATCCGCGCCGGATCGGTGAGTTTCGAGACCATCGGGCTGCAGCCGCGCAGCTTTCTCGGACAGCCTGGCTTCCAGTTCGATTACCGTCACCTCGGCGGCAATGAGCTCGAGCGGCAGGGGCGCGTGGTCGGCGCCGTCATCGGCCGACGCCTCTACATGATCCTGTTCGATGCGCCGCGGAGCCATTATTTCCCGACCCTCATTCCCGAGGTCGACCGAATCATCGACAGCGCTCGGCTCAAGCGCGGCTGACGTAACTGCCGACTGTGTTTCGGAAGACACAGCGGCGGGGTCTTCGTTGCAGCGCAGCAAGATTCTCTATCGCAGAAGTGAAATTCGGATACGCTCCAGGAACTTCAGTGATTCCGGGAGGGTAATCATGACCAGCATCAAGAACTTCTCGTGGCTCCTTGCCGGCATTTCCGCCGCGGCCTTCGCTGCCTCGCCGGCACTTGCCCAGGACGACGTCCAGACTGCAGATTCGTCGGCGACCGTCCAGGACAGTTCGAACCCGATCATCGTCACCGGGACCCGTCGCACCGACCGCACCGTCGCCGAGAGCCCGGTGCCGATCGACGTCATCGGCGGCGATACGCTGACCGACACCGGCTACACCGAGGTCAACCGCATCCTCAACCAGGTCGTCCCCTCGTTCAACTTCCCGCAGCCCTCGATCACCGACGGCACCGACGTGCTCCGTCCGGCGACTCTTCGCGGCCTCTCGCCGGACCAGACCCTGGTCCTGGTCAACGGCAAGCGCCGCCACCCGTCGGCTTTGCTCAACATCAACGGCTCGGTCGGCCGCGGTTCGGCTGCGGTCGATCTCAACAACATCCCGGTCCTCGCCATCGACCGCATCGAGGTGCTCCGCGACGGCGCCTCGTCGCAATATGGCTCGGACGCGATTTCGGGCGTGCTCAACGTCCAGCTCCGCCGTCGTCCCGGCGGCCGCGCCCAGATCACCTACGGCCAGTATATCTCGTCCGTTCAGGGCGTTCGCGAGGTCACCGGTGTCGCCCGCCAGGCCAATAACGAACCGCAGCTCATCCCGGACGGCCTCGGCAATTTCGTGCTCACCGATACCGGCCAGGACCGCGAGGTGCGCGACGGCGCGACTCTGACCGTCGCTGCCACCTACGGCATCGGCTTCGGCGATTCCGGCTATTTCAACCTCACCGGCGAGTTCCGCGACCGTGAGGCGACCAACCGCGCCGGCTACGACCCGCGGCGCCAATATACGACGATTGCCGGCCTCTCCGATCCGCGCGAGTTCACCTTCGACCGGCTCAGCCATCGCTACGGCGACGCCGATACGCGCGATTACACTCTGTTCGCCAATGCCGGCTTCAACCTGACGCCGGAGATCGAATTCTACGCGTTCGGCAGCTACAACAGCCGCGAAGGCGAGAGCGCCGGCTTCTTCCGCCGCTCCAACGACGCGCGCAACCGCAACTTCTCGGCCTCGACCACGACCTTCGTGCCCTTCTACGCCGACGGTTTCCTCCCGCTCATCACCAGCGAGATCGAGGATTATTCGATCGCGACCGGCGTTCGCGGCGATACCGGCGGCTGGAACTGGGACGTCAGCCACGTCTACGGCCACAACAGCTTCCAGTTCGGCGTCGCCAACAGCTTCAACACCTCGTTCGGCGCGAACAGCCAGACCGAGTTCGACGCGGGCGGCCTCCGCTTCGGTCAGCATGTCGTGAATATCGACGTGCAGCGCGAGGTGACCCCCGGCCTCTCGCTCGCTGCGGGCACCGAATATCGCCACGAGAATTTCCGGATCGTCGCGGGCGAGCCGCAATCCTATGCCGGCGGTCCGTTCGCTGCAGCGCCGTTCAACGCACCGGCCGGCGCCCAGGTCTTCCCGGGCTTCCAGCCGGCCAACGAGGTCGATGCCAGCCGCGACAGCTGGGCGGTCTATGGCGAGGCCGATGCAGAGATCAGCGACTCGCTGACCTTCCAGCTCGCCGGCCGCTACGAGCATTATTCGGACTTCGGCTCGACGCTCGACGGCAAGGTGGCCGGCCGCTACGCGCCGGTCGAGTGGTTCGCGATCCGCGGCTCGGCCTCGACCGGCTTCCGCGCGCCGTCGCTCCACCAGCAATTCTACGCGACCACCTCCACCAACAACGTCAACGGCGTGCTGCTCGAGATCGGCACCTTCCCGGTCAGCCACCCGGTCGCGCGCGCGCTCGGCTCGCGGGATCTGGAGCCGGAGCGGTCGATCAACCTCGGCGTGGGCGCGACCCTCACCCCGGTCTCTGGCGTGAACCTGACCGTCGATTATTACGACATCGACATCGACGACCGCATCGTCGTCACCGAGAATTTGCAGGGCGCGGCGGTCGTCGCTCTGCTCCAGGGCGCGGGCTTCAACAACATCACCTCCGCCCGCTTCTTCGTGAACGGCATCGACACCAACACCCAGGGCCTCGACGCGGTCGGCACCTGGCGTCTTCCGGAGACCGGCCTGGGCAACATCACGCTCACCGCCGGCTATAATTGGAACCGCACCCGGATCACCAACCGCGCAATCCTGCCGACGCTTCCGGGTCTCACCCTGTTCGGCCGCCAGGAATCGCTCCGCATCGAGCAGGGCCAGCCGCGCACGAAGATCAATCTCGGGCTCGACTGGGATTACGACATGCTCGGCGCGACCGTTCGGGCCAACCGCTACGGCACCGTGCTCGTCCCCGGCGCGACCGCGGCGACCGACTTCGAGCTCGATCCGCAATGGGTGACCGACGTCGAGCTTCGCGTCGCGCCGCACGAGATGATCGAGCTGGCGGTCGGCGCGAACAACGTCTTCGACACCTATCCGAGCAACCTGCCGGCCGGCGGCGCCTTCGGCTCCAACGGCTATTTCATCCCCTTCTCGCAATTCTCGCCGGCCGGCTTCAACGGCCGCTTCGTCTACGGAAGGGCTTCGGTCAGGTTCTGAGTTAGGGCCTGCTGCTTGGAAGCAGGGCGGGGAGGGCGATGCTCTCCCCGCCTTTCTTTTTAGATGCGCGAGCCGCCTGGCCGGACGGGCTTGGCGTCCTCGTGAAGGGTGAGCTCGTCGTCCGGCTTGTGGCGGCGGTTCCAGCGCTGGGACCACCAGAGCGAGAGGCCGATCAGGATTGCGCCGATCAGGCCGGTGACGACCTCCGGAATGTGCCACTTGGCCGAGAGCAGCATGATCGCCGCGAGCGCGATGATCGCCCAGAAGGCGCCGTGCTCGAGGAAGCGATATTGGGCGAGCGTGCCCTTGTCGACGAGCATGATCGTCATCGAACGGACGAACATCGCGCCCACGCCGAGGCCGAGGGCGATGATGAAGATGTTGTTGGAGAGGGCGAAGGCGCCGATCACGCCGTCGAACGAGAAGGCGCTGTCGAGCATGTTGAGATAGAGGAAGCCGCCGAGGCCGGAGCGAACCGCGGCGCCGGCGATCTCGACCTCGGGCGGCTCGAGCACCGAATTGATCGCCTCGACTCCGATATAGGCCAGGATCCCGAAGATTCCGGCGACGATGAAGGTGTGCGCGGCGCCCGCCTCGAGCATCGTGGAGATGCCGTAGAGCGCGAGCAGGACGATTCCGATGTCGAAGGCGTCGATCGAGGCGAGCTTGGCGAGCCGGGTCTCGATCGCCCGGATCCAGTGGATTTCCTTGTCCTGATCGAAGAAGAATTTGAGCCCGACCATGGCCAGGAAGGCGCCGCCGAAGCCGGCGATCCCGACATGGGCTGCGGTGATCATATCCTCGTAGCGATCCGGATCCGAAGCCGCGAGCGTCACCGCCTCGATCGGCCCGACCTGCGCGGCGATCGCCACGATCGCGACCGGGAAGACGATCCGCATGCCGAACACCGCGAAGGCGATGCCCCAGGTCAGGAAGCGCTTCTGCCAGACTTTGTCCATGTCCTTGAGGACGGTGGCGTTGACCACGGCATTGTCGAAGGAGAGGGAGACTTCGAGCACCGAGAGCACGGCGACGATCCAGACCACGCCGAGCGTTCCGGTCACCGTCCCGGTCATCTCCCAGCCGAGCCACACGGCCAGCGCGAAGCAGACCAGGGTGAAGATCATCGCCCCTTTGAAATAGCGAAGCATTTTCCGACTCTCTCCCCTGTCTGCCGGACGCGCCCTAGCGCAGCCGCGGACAGGGTCAATCCCGCACGCTCTCAAGCCGCACGCGGACCCCAGAGGATGATCGGCGATGCAGTGCGGGCACCTGGGGGCGCCAACCCATTACATTTTCGAATGCCTGCATATTCGAGAAGCATGTAGTTGCATTTCCTCCCCCGCCCCGCCCTTCTGCGTGGGGACGAGCCGCCCAAAGATGCGGCCGCAGTGGGAGGGGTAGTTATGAAGCGCAGCGTCGTTCATTCGCGTCGGTCGTCGCGGAAGGTGCATCTTCTGGGCCTGATGCTTGGGGCAGCCATTCCGGCCGCCGCCATCGCCCAGCCGGCGACCGAGACGGAGCTGCCCGATTCCCCGTCCGAAGCGACCCGCCAGATCCTCGATCCTGAGCAGGGCAGCGACATCCTCGTCACCGGCTCGCGCATCGCGCGCAGCGACGCCAACTCGCTCGGCCCGCTGACGACGATCACGGCCGACGATATCAGGTTTACTGCGCCGACCTCGGTCGGCGACATCGTCCAGACGCTTCCCAATGTGGGCGTCAGCCTCAACAGCAACGGGACTCAGGGCACGTCGTTCGGAGTCTCGAGCATCAACCTGCGCTATCTCGGAAGCGCCGAGGGCAGCGGCAACCGCACCCTCGTGCTGGTCGACGGGCACCGCTGGATCAACGCGGTCGGCGGCCGCGGCTTCCGCGACTTCGTCGATCTCAACACCATCCCGGTCGGTATCGTCGAGCGGATCGAGGTGCTGAAGGACGGCGCGTCCGCCATCTACGGCGCAGACGCGATCGCCGGCGTCGTCAACATCATCACCCGACAGCGGCTGGACGGCTTCGAGGCCAATGCTCGCGTCGGGATCACCGAACGCGGCGACAACCGCAATTTCACCGGCTTCGTCAATTGGGGCACGCAGGGTCCGAACTTCTCGGCCCTCGTCTCGCTCAACTATAGCGACACCGAGCCTCAGCTGACGTCGAGCCGACCGCTCACGGCGCGCGCGCTGACTCCGCTGACGGCGGCGCCGACCAGCCCGCGCGGCCTTTTCGTTCTGCCGGGCCTCGCCAACAACGCCTATTTCGGGACTCCGGCCAATTTCGGCCAGAATGCCGCCAATGCGCTCACCCGTCTCCCGGGCGTCACCAATACCGGTTCGGGCCAGCAGGCGGACAACGGCTTCCGCGTCGCCCGCCTTCCCGACGACGACTACAACACCATGGCCCAGGGCATGCATGCGATCGGGCCGAGCGAGCGCTACGGCGCGTTCGTCCGGCTCGGCGCGTCGCTCGGCGGCGGCATCGAGGCGCGGATCGAAGGCCTCTACAATCATCGAACCTCGTCGCAGCTCTTCTCGCCGGTCCTCCTCGACGTCCGCGGGTCCAACGGCTTCCGGATCTCGAACGACCAGGCCTTCAACCCGTTCGGCACCGCCAACGGGGTGCCCGCGGCCAACGCCCTGACCTTCTCCGGCAACACCTTCCGGATCCAGCGCGTCCTCGACGAACTCGGGAACCGCAACAACGTCCAGGAAGTCGAGACTTGGCGGATCGCGGCGGGCCTCGAAGGCGGCCTGCAGCTGGCCGGCGAATGGCGCTGGGACGCCTTCCTCTCCTATTCCGAGAATTCGGCGACCTTCGACGCGCTCAACCAGGTCAATCTCGAGAACATCTACGCAGCGCTCCATTCGCCGGCGCTCTGCGCGTCGCGGGCCGGCTGCACGCCGATCAACCTGTTCGGCGAGCTGACGCCGGCCATGCTCAATTACATGCGCTATAACGGCCATGACGAGCAGGACGCCAACCAGCTCGATTTCGCGCTGAACGTCTCGCGCAGCCTGTTCGAGCTTCCGGGCGGGCCGGTCGGCTTCGCGGCCGGCTACGAATATCGCCGCGAGGAGGCGGTCGATCGGCCGGACCTGTTCGCCGCCACCACCTCGTCCCTGCTGCCGCTCGTCGGCGGCGCGCCGCAATTGCCGACGACCGCGCAGGCGCGCGAGCCGACCGCCGGCTCCTACGACCTCCACGAAGCCTATGGCGAGCTCAACCTGCCGCTGCTCGCCGACCGGCCCGGCTTCTACCGGCTCGATGTCGACGCGGCGATGCGTTACTCGCATTATTCCACCGTCGGCGGGCGCGCGACGGCGAAGGTCGGCGCCGCCTGGCGTCCGGTCCGCGACCTCGCCCTTCGCGGCACCTTCGCCCAGGGCTTCCGTGCCCCCTCGATCCTCGAGCTGTACCAGGGATCGCGCCAGACCAACTTCCAGGCGGTCGACCCCTGCAATGGCGGCGGCGGCTCATTGCCGGGCTGCGCCGGCGTCCCGACCGGCTACAACCAGAACCAGTTCGGCAGCGGCGCCATTGCCGGCGTGACCTCGGGCAATGACACCCTTCGGGCCGAGACCGCCGAGACGTTCAGCGCCGGCGTGTCGTTCACGCCGACCGCCGTTCGCGGTCTGTCGCTGACGGTCGACTGGTTCCGGATCAACGTCGACGATGCGATCGCCGCGCAGAGCGCTGCGCAGATCCTCAACCTGTGCGCCCGCCAGGCCGGTCCGTTCTGCGACCTCGTCCAGCGTGCGCCCTCGGGCGAGGTGCTCCAGCTCACCCAGGCCGTGGTCAATCTCAGCCGGATCGAGGTGGAGGGCGTCGATGCGACCCTGCGCTACGGAACGCGCGCCTTGGGCGGCCGGATCGATATGGCGATGGACCTTGCATATCTCGATCGCTTCCGCACCTACACCCCGCAGGCCGACGGAAGCGTCCTGATCGACGAGCGCGCCGGCAAATCGGATCAGCCGCGCTCCACCTTCCCGCGCTGGAAGGGCCAGGGCTCGCTGCGCTACAGCACCGACAGCTTCGGGCTCGGCTGGCGCGGCCGCTATATCGGCGGAAGCGACGACATCCCGGGCAATGCCGTGAACGGCGGCCGGATCGAAGCCGTCGTCTATCACGACATCCAGGCCAACTTCACGCTTCCGGGCGAGACGATGACCTTCTCCTTCGGCATCGACAATCTGTTCGATCGCCAACCGCCCGCATCCGCGGCCAACAATCCCATCAACTTCGACATGTATACGTATGACATCCGCGGACGCTATTTCTACGCGACGGTCGGGCTGAGGATGTAAGGCCCAAGACGCCGCGTTCAGGAGCTGACACGTGACCGAAACGTCCGCGGCGACGGACAGGGGCTGGCTCGGCAGGGTCGAGCGGCTGGGAAACCGGCTGCCCGATCCCGTCGTCATCTTCCTCGTCCTGATCGGCCTGCTCGTCGCTTTCTCGGTCTGGGCGGACTGGCGGGGCTGGTCCGCCGTCAACCCGGCGACCGGGGAGGAGCTGCGGAGCCAGAGCCTGCTGACGGCCGAGAACGTCGCGCGGCTGCTGGTCGAGATGCCGGCCACGCTCACCGGATTTCCGCCGCTCGGGCTGGTGCTGGTGGTCATGCTCGGCGCAGCGGTCGCCGAGCGGTCCGGCCTGTTCGCTGCCCTGATCGGACGGGCGATGCGCAACCGCTCGGGGCGGTTCCTGACGCCGATCGTCTTCGTCACCGGCGTGATGTCTCATCACGCATCGGACGCCGCCTATATCGTCCTCATCCCGCTTGCCGCCTTCATCTATGCCGAGGCCGGCCGGCACCCGCTGGCTGGCGCGGCGGCCGCCTATGCGGGGATTTCGGGCGCGTTTGCCGGCAATTACCTGCCCGGGCAGTTCGACGTGCTGATGCTCGGCATCACCAATGCCTCAGCGCGGCTGCTTGCGCCCGATTACGTGCTAAATCCGCTCGGCAATTGGTGGTTCACCCTCGCCATCGGTCTCGCCTTCATCCCGATCGCCTGGTTCGTCACCGACCGCATCGTCGAGCCCCGGCTTGGGCGCTGGGATCGGGCGGGCACACCGCTCGCGCTGAGCGAGGAGGCAGCGGCCGCGGCCAGCGCCGACGGAGCCGCGCTGCGCAACGCCGGCTTCGTCGCCTTGGCGGTCGTCCTGGTCTTCGCTGCTCTCGCGCTCGTCCCCGGCTATACGCCGCTGGTTGACGAGACAGCTGAAGGGCCCGGGCGCTACACGCCGCTCTACCGGGCGCTGGTCGCCGGCTTCTTCCTGCTCTTCCTGCTCACCGGTTGGGCCTATGGCCGCAAGGCGGGGACGATCCGCGGGCATCGCGACGTGGTCTCAATGATGGCCGGCGGCATGCGCGCCATGGCGCCCTATCTGGTGATCGTCTTCTTCGCAGCGCATTTCGTGACGATGTTCGCCTGGTCCAATCTCGGGCCGGTGATCGCGATCGGCGGCGCCGAATGGCTGCGCTCGCTGATGCTCCCGCACGCGGTCATGCTGCTGATGCTGCTCCTCGTCGCGGCCTTCTTCGACATCTTCATCGGATCGGCCTCCGCCAAGTGGACGGCGATGGCGCCGCTCGTCGTGCCGATGCTGATGCTGCTGGGGATCTCACCCGAAATGGCGACCGCCGCCTATCGGATGGGCGATTCCATCTTCAACATCATCACCCCGGTGGCGACCAATTTCCCGCTGGTGCTGGTCATCTGCCAGCGCTGGTCGAAGGATTTCGGGGTCGGCTCGCTGATCGCGCTGATGCTGCCTTACAGCATCGCCTTCGCGATCGGGGGCCTGTCGCTTCTGGTCGCCTGGTCCAGCGCGGGCCTCCCGGTGGGCCCGGCCGCCCCTTATGCCTATGAGCTTCCGCAATGACCGGTCCGTGCGCCGTCCGCGTCGAGGAGGTGATGGTGCCGATGCGCGACGGCGTCTCGCTTGCCACCGACCTCTATTTCCCGGCGCACTCGGCGGGGCCGATGCCGGTGCTTCTCGAGCGGTTGCCCTACGACAAGAGAGGCTGGAACAGCGCCGACCGCAGCCGCGCTGAGCCGGACCCGGCCTCTAAGCCCGAGGTCGCCCGGCGCTTCGCGGCGATGGGCTATGTCTATGCGATCCAGGACTGCCGGGGGCGTTACCGCTCCGAGGGCGCGTTCGTGAAATATCTGAACGAGGGGGAGGACGGGGCCGACACCGTCGCCTGGCTCGCAGCGCAGCCCTGGTGCGACGGCAAGGTGGGCACTCTCGGCCTGTCCTACGGCGCCCATGTCCAGAGCGCGCTTGCCGCCCTAGACCCGCAGGGGCTCGCCGCCATGTTCCTCGACAGCGGCGGCTTCTCCTCGGCTTACCACAGCGGCATCCGGCAGGGCGGGGCGTTCGAGCTCAAGCAGCTCACCTGGGCGCTGAAGCATGCCCGCCTGTCGCCGCTGACCGCGGCCGATCCCATGCGCGCCGCGGCGCTCGAGGCGGTGGACATTCGCGCGTGGCTGAGCGCGCGACCCTGGACGAAGGGGCGCTCGCCGCTCGCCGCGGCCCCCGAATATGAGGCCTATGTCCTCGATCAATGGTCGCGCGAGCTGTTCGACGATTTCTGGCGGCAGCCGGCCCTCTATTCGCGCGGCGCCTATGAGCGGTTCGCCGACGTGCCGATGGCCTTTATGAGCAGCTGGTACGATCCCTATGCGCTTGCCGCGACCGAGAATTTCGCGGCTTTGTCCCGCTTGAAGCGCGGTCCGGTGCGGCTGGTGATGGGGCCCTGGACCCACGGCCAGCGCTCGGTGACCCATGCCGGCGACGTCGATTTCGGCCCCCAGGCCCCGCTCGATGGGGCGATCGCACCCGATTATGTCGAGCTCCGCCGCGCCTGGTTCGATCGCCATCTTCGCGGGCTGGACGCGCCGGATTATCTGCACGCGCCGGTCACCTTCTTCCTGATGGGCGGGGGCAGCGGCCGGCGAAATGGAGAGGGCCGGCTCGACCATGGCGGGCGCTGGGTGCGGTCGGATTCCTGGCCTCCGCGCGGCAGCGTGCCGACGCCCTTCCATGTGGCCGCGGACGGCATGCTCCAGCGCGCCGCGCCGGCCGCTGCGGGCTATGCCGAATTCGTCCACGACCCGCTCGATCCGGTGCCGACGATCGGCGGCGCGCTCGCTTCGGGGGCCCCGGTCATGGCCGCGGGTGCGTTCGACCAGCGCGAGCAGCCGGGCGTGTTCGGCGCCAGGGTGCCGGGCAGGGCGCTCGCGGACCGCGATGACGTCGCCGTCTTTCAGACGGCGCCGCTGGAGCGCGACGCGATCGTCGCCGGCGATATCGAGGCTGTGCTCTACGTCTCGACGAGCGCGCCCGACACGGACATCGTCGTCAAGCTGATCGACGTCCATCCGCCGAGCGACGATTATCCGGACGGCTTTGCGATGAACCTCTCGCACGGCATTTTGCGGCTGCGCTTCCGCGACGGCTATGAAGAAGCGAAGCCGATTGAGCCGGGCAAGATCTATGCGGTGCGGATCCAGGCCTTTCCGACGGCGAACCTGTTCCGCGCCGGGCACCGAATCCGGCTCGACGTGGCGAGCAGCAACTTCCCGCATTTCGACATCAACCCGGGGACCGGCGCGCCGGCGGGAGTCCCGAGCGAGCCGGTCAAGGCGCGCAACCGCATCCACTTCTCGGGCGAACATCCGTCTCATATCCTGCTACCGCTGATCGAGAGCTTGCCGGAGGGGTGAATGGCACGAAAGGAACGGGGATCGCGGCAGCCGCAGCTGAAGGCGCTGCGCGCGTTCCATGCCATCGTGCGCACAGGATCGGTCACCGCCGCGGCCCGTGAAATGGGCTTGTCCCAGCCGACCGTCAGCCGGATCCTCACCCAGCTCGAGCAGCAGGTCGGCTTCGAGCTCTTCTACCGCGACCGCGGCCGCCTCGTCGTCACCGCCGACGGCCTCACACTGTTCGACGAGGTCGATCTCGCGCTCGGCCAGATGGACCGCCTCGCCGGCCTGATCGACGATATCGGCGCCTATCGCACCGGCGAGCTGAAGCTGGTGGCGCCGCCGAGCTTTGCCGAGGGCGTCCTTCCCGACATCGCCAGCGCCTTCCTGGCCGAGCATCCCAAGGTCCGGCTCAGCATCGACAGCCGCAGCGTCGAGACCGCCAAGCAGCTGGTCGCCAGCCGCGCCGTCGATGCCGGCTTCCTGAAGCTCCCGATCGACCGCCCGGAGCTTCGCGCCGAACGGCTCGTCGCGAGCCGCACCGCGGCCGTGCTCGCGAGCGACCACCCGCTCGCCCGGGAGAAAGCGCTGTCACCGCCGATGCTGCGCGGCGAGCCGCTGATCCTGCTCGGCCGCGGCCGCGAATCGCGTCACCAGATCGAGAGCGCCTTCCGCGCCGCCGGCGTCGTCCCGACCGTGCGCGTCGAAACCCACACGATCGGCTCCGCCTGCGCGCTCGCCGCCCGCGGCCTCGGGGTCGCCCTGGTCAACGAGCTGCTCGCCCGCGCCTCGCTGCCGATCCGCTCAGCGGTCCTGCTGCCGTTCAGCCCGCAGATCGTCCAGGATTATGCCTTCGTGACCTCGGCGGCGACGGGGCCTTCGCGCCTCGCCGCCGCCTTTCTCGACCATGCCCGGCGCTATTTCGCGGACTCAGGGGAGGAGCCGCGCGGTCACGCCGTCATGGTCGAGCCGGTGGCCGAGCCGCTCTGAAAGGAAAGCGAGCCGCTCGAGGATGATTCGCGCCTCGGCGGGGGTCGCCAATGACGGCCGCCCGCGCGTGGCCATGTCGTTCGGGCCGCCGACGCCTTCGGCATTGAGCTGGATCGGGACCAGCTCCGCGCCGACGAAGCGATCCGCCTCGAACCGGCACTCGACGGCCGCGCTCTGCCAGGCGAGCGCGTCGTAATGATCCTCCTTGATGGTCTGGAAGATGAAGCTTCCGAGGCCGTGGAAGAGCGGCCGCCCGCGATAGATTTCGAGGCCCTGGAGGAGGGGGGTCCCGTGGGCGACGAAGAGACTGGCGCCGGCGTCGATTGCCGCGCGGGCAAGTGTCCGCTGCCACTCGGGCGTCACCCAGTTGTCGGGCTCCTCCCAATGATGATTGTGGAGGTAGAAGATGACGATCGCGCCCGGCGCGGCCGAGGCACGGATCGCGGCCAGTGTACGGGCGACGTCTGCAGCATCGAGCGCGCCATCCGCGCCGCGCCGGATCTCGGCGACGCCCGGCCGCTCGGCGGTCGCCATCCCGCCCTCGCGGACCTTGCCGCTGGCTGCCGCGACGAGGGCGACCGGACGTCCCGGCGTGCTCACCAAGGCGGGCCGGGATGCCTCGGCGAGGTTCATCCCAGTGCCCGCAAACGGGATCCCGCGCGCGCGGAGGGCTGCGATCGCATCGACGATCCCGCCGGTATTGAGATCGAAGGCGTGGTTGTTCGAGGTGGCGAGGAGATCGATGCCGATCTCGCGCAGGCAATCGAGGATCCCGGGCTCGGCGGTGTGAAGAGTCAGCGCGTCCCGCGTCGGCGCGCCGGCATTGGGTCCGCGGATCGCCACTTCGAGGTCCGAAAAGACGACGTCGGCAGAGCGCAGCCGCGCCGAGACGGCCGCGCGGCCCGGCCATTGCTGGGCGCAAATGTCGTGCTTCACCAGCGACTGGCCGAGCAGGGTGATCCGGGTCGCACGCCGATCGCTGCGTGCCGGCGTCGCGCAGCCGGCGGCCAAGGCGAGGGCCGAAGCGAGGAAGGTCCGGCGGGCGAGGGGCAGGGCCATTGCCCAGCCTATCCGCGGTCGCGCCGCCTTGCCCAGCCCATGCGCAATCCGAATTGCCCGATGCGCCTCAGGGCCCCGCTCCATGCCGCTCAGCGCCCTTGGCGCCGAGCGATCACGAGGCTGGCAATGAGCCCCTGCGGCCCGTTTCTCAGCCTGAGCTCGCCGCCATGGGCGCGCGCGATGCTGTCGGCGATGGCCAGGCCGAGACCGATCCCGCCCGTGTTCCGGTTTCGCGAGCCTTCGAGGCGGGTGAAGGACTGTATGACCGTTGCCATCCTACCCTCCGGTATGCCGGGCCCGTCATCCTCGATCTCGATCGCAACCGCCGTGCCTTCTGCCCTCGCTCGAACCCGCGCGCAGGCGCCATAAGCGAGGGCATTGTCGATCAGGTTGCGGATCGCGCGACGCAGCAAATTGGGCTGGACGTCCGCGACCGCTTCGTCGCCGCCTTCGAAGACCACGTCGGCGCCGCGTTCGCGATAGTCCTCGACCAAGGCGTCGGCGAGCGCGCCGACGTCCATCGGCCGGGACTCTTCCCGGGCGCGGCCGGTCCGTGCGAGAACGAGGATGTCTTCGAGCGTGGCGCTCATCTCCTCGACCGTGGCGATCAGCCGTGCCCGCTCCTCTTCCGGCTCCATCGCCTCGGCGTGGATCCGGATCGAGGCGAGCGGGGTTCGAAGGTCGTGGCCGATCGCGCCGAGCATCCGGTCCTTCTCGTCGAGCAGCGCGCTGACCCGGAGGTTCATGGCGTTGAACGCTTCGATCGCCTTGCGAAGATCGCCGGGGCCGCGCGGCTCGACTGGTTCGGGCGCGCGGCGGCCCTCGAACTGCTCGGCGGCGCGGGTGAGGTCGCGCACGGGGCGGGCGATCCGCCAGGCGATCCAGAGCATCGCACCGAGAACGAGCGCGTAGAGCGCGACCGTCGAGCCGATCAGGCGCCAGAGCAGCCAAGGATCGCGGCGCGGCGCCTCAAGCCGGCCGTTGAGCCAGGTCCCGTCCGGAAGCTGCGCCGCGAGCAGGACGACCTGCTGCTCGGCGTGCCCGCGGCGGCCGCTCCGGTGATCGTCGAAGCCGGCGCGGAAGCGACCGAGATCGATGCTGGTCGCGGCCCGTACCTGGCGCGCCTCGATCCCCGCCTCGGAAAGAGCCGCCTGCAGCCGCGCCTCCACATCGCCCTCGCGCGGAAGGCCGGCACGGTCGACGATGCTCTCGCTATCGAGGCTGAAGATCGCGCCGCGCCCGCGACCGAGGCCGGGGACTCGGGCGGGCGCGCCGCTGCCCTCCACGGCCTGCGCCGCCACCTGAACGAAACGGGTGATCGCCGGCCCTTCACTTTGCGCGAGGCTCAGCCGTTGCTGGCCGGAGAGGATGAAGGCGAAGTTGACGAGCTGGGCGAGGAGCAAGGCGAGGCCCATCAACAGGACCATCTGCCCGAGCAGGCTCTTTGGGAGCAGGCGGGTCACAGCCGCCGCACCTCGGCCGCGAGCATGTAGCCGCCGCCCCACACGGTCTTGATCAGCGCCGGGCTCTTCGGATCGGCTTCGATCTTGCGTCTCAGCCGGCTGATCAGATTGTCGATGCTGCGCTCGAACGCGGCGAGCTCGCGTCCCTGGCTGAGGTCGAGCAGCTGGTCGCGCGTGAGGACACGGCGCGGGTGGGTCACGAAGGCGTGGAGCAGGTTGAATTCGCCGGTGGAAAGGGGACGCGCGACGCCTTCGGCGTCCACCAGCTCACGCTCGCCGGTGCGCAGCACCCAGGGTCCGAAGGCGAAGGCTTCGGCATCGGGCGCGCGCACCTGCGTTGCGCCTTCGCCGGCGCGGCGGAGCACCGCCTTGATCCGGGCGAGAAGCTCGCGCGGGGAAAATGGCTTGGTGACATAGTCGTCGGCGCCGATCTCGAGGCCGACGATGCGGTCGGTCTCCTCCGCCTTGGCGGTGAGCAGGATGACCGGAATGCTGGTCGTCGCTCTTATGTAGGCGCAGAGTGCGAGCCCGTCCTCGCCCGGCATCATCACGTCGAGCAGAACGAGATCGATCGCATAGCCGGCGAGCAACTGGCGCGCGGCTTCTGCATTCTCCGCCTTGGAGATGCGCAGGCCGTTCCTGGAGAGATATTGCGCGAGCGGATCACGAATGTCGCGTTCATCGTCGACGACGAGGATGTGCGGTTCTTTTTCGCTCATGACACGCTCAAATGTTCAATCCGCGCTTTGTGCCAAGGGCGGCGGAGGCGAAACCCCCGCCGCCCTCTCCGATCAGCGTCCGTGCCCGCCGCGCCCGCCGCGGGGCGCAGCCGCGAACTCCTCCTGCGAGACGGTGCCGTCGCGGTTGGTGTCGAGCAGGATGTAGCGGGTTGCAAGACCGCGCCGGAATTCGGCCAGGCTGATCGCTCCATCGCCGTCGAAATCGTTGCGCAGCTGCGGCTGAGCCGGGACCGCCGGAGCGGCCTGGCCCGGGGCAGCGGCGGCCGGAGCGCCTTGCTGGGCCGGAGCGGCTT
>JAEWCW010000038.1 GCA_023390415.1 Pseudomonadota bacterium
ATTCCATAACACACGATAGCCAACAATGCCGATTGGCAATCATCTCGGGCGGGACGGCTCCGAATGGACCGGTTGTCTTTTTCGGCTTGACCGCACTGCATGCGAGAGCAAGCCATGTGGGCAGAGATTAAGAGTTGACGCTGTCCTTCAGGGCCTTTGCCACCGTGAACTTTAAGACGTGATGGGCAGGCTTTGTCATCGCCTTGCCTCTTGACGGATTGCGGACCCGTCGCTCGGGACGATCCCGACAGGAGAACTTGCCCAGGCCGGGAAGGGTGAGGGCGCCGCCTTCGGCCACGATCGAGGTCGCAACCTCGGACAGCGCATCAAAGATAGAAGAGACATCCTTTTTCTCAATGCCAGACTTTCGGCCATAGTGGCAAGCAGCTCAGTCTTGGTCACCGGCTTTATGTTCTTTCCTGATGATGTGAATATGCGCGGCCATCCGAAAGCCAGCGATCATGCGCCGGTTTGATTGTTCTCGACATGAAGTAATTCGATTTCTCCTTGAAGATCAAACCAGCCCTGTAGATGGAGACTATCCTGCCAGAGAGGGTTTCTGTATTGCGAGAGGCATCAGAGGAGACCGTCATGGACATCAATTACAACGAACTGTCACTCGAGCAGCTGAAAGAGATCAACAAGAAATCCGCAGCCGCCATTGCCGATTTCGAGAACCGTCGCAAAAAGGAAGCCATCCAGAAGGCGACCGAAATCGCAAAGGCTGCGGGCTTTGCCTCGCTCGAAGACATGCTGGCCGCTCAGCCCGCCAAGCAAAAGGCCGAGCCGAAATACCGCCATCCCGCAAATCCCGAACTGACCTGGAGCGGTCGCGGCCGAAAGCCCGGCTGGATTGCGGAGGCCCTGGAAGCCGGAAAGTCGCTCGACGATTTCGCGATCTGATGGTTCGCTCTAACTTTTGGGGTATGCGCCCAAGAGAATGCGCATGCCTCATCCAATTATCCGGCTGGGATAACTGCTAAACCTCTTCCGCTGCCATCTGCCTCAGCGTTCCGCAGTCTTCTTCAGAAAGAGGTCCATCATGGCCCCAGGGACTGTCAAATGTTTCAACGCCACCAAAAGGTTTGGCTTCATCCAGCCCGATAGCGGCGGGCAAGATGTCGGCCGGCAATCTGCAAGCAGGGTAAGCGAGGGTGCCGTCCTTCTTCACCACCTTACTGCTCCTGGCGAGGACACACCATCGAGCAAGGTCAGGCATGTTGCCTGGCCTTTTTTCATGATCGACTGCACAGCAAGGCCATAAGGGAGACCAGGAATGACCGAGGCATGCCGCCCTCAAGGTCAGCCGACCTGGACCTGTCCTGATCCGAAACCTGATCACACGGCCACACGTTGTTGATCGCACACACGAGGATTCATCATGATGGAAGACCGCACACGGCGGATCGAGGAACGCGCGCATTCCCTCTGGGAGATGGAGGGGCGGCCCCATGGCCGGGACGCGCAGCATTGGCAGCAGGCGGAACGCGAGATCGACGCGGAAGACGCGGCCCGAGCATCCGCCACCTCGGCCGATACGACCGCGAGGGGCCGCAAGCCAAGGCCGAAGGCTGCAGCGACGAAAGCCAGAAAAACCGCACAGGCAAGCCAGGGACCGGAAGCCAGCCCGACAGCGGATGCTGCCGCGGAGGAGCCGGCCAAGGCCCGAGGCCGCAAGCCAAAGGCTGCGGCAGGGGATGAGCCAGAGGCGCCAAAGGCAAAACGCGCCCGTCCTCCCAAGGCCGAAGCTGGAACCCCGGCGGCGGCATCAGCATCGGGCAGGGGCCGCAAACCGAAAGCTGCAGCCATCGAGGGTGGCGAGGCGCCAAAGACAACCCGAGGACGCAAGGCAAGGACTGCGTCAGAGGCTGGACCGGTCGGTGCAGCGGCAGACAGGGAGCCCGCGTCCCAAGACCTCACCGCGCCGGACGAGGATAAGGATCGCAGCCCGGAGGCGGGCCTGGACGCGCAGATGTCTCAAGCAGCCGCAGGAACTGCAGGACCCTCAGACGGCTGAGTGAACCCCTTACCGGGTGCCCATCGGATCGCCCTTTGCGCCGCAAGACTGCGCAAAGGGCCCTGCCTGCCTTGCACCGGCAAACGCCGCAGCACTGGCGAGGGCTCTGGTCCAGGCAGCCAAGCTCAGTGCCGCTGAACTTCTGCGGTGATTGCTTCGACAGGGCGTTGTTGGCCGCAGACACGGCACGCGATTGTCAGATGTCGCGGCCCTGCTCTGGCGCCCGTGGTCATCGTGACATGCACCGGGCAGCACCATTCATCATGATCGACTGCCCGCGAGCAGGGTCATGTCTTGACCAACGCGCGGGCCTTGTCTTGCATCCGGTTGATGAACTCAGCCCCACCTGTTGTCGCCCGGAAGACCGCCAGATGCGCTGCAAACGCCATCGCATTGCGACCAATCGCGTTCTCACCCCTGAAGGTTTGCTGTGCCGCTTGAGCCGTGGTCTTCACCGCGGAGGCCGCGTTTTTGGCGCCGCCAAGATAAAACCCTACACTTCGTCCCGCCATGAGGCCCACGGCCGCCAGACCCATCATCTGCAAACATTGAGACGAACTTGCATTTGTCTGACGGCACACGCACCGGTCATTCGCGGCTGAGCGCCTCCACCGGGTCGAGGCGCGCGGCCGCGCGGGCGGGCAGGAAGCCGAAGACGATGCCGATCAGGGTCGAGGACAGGAAGGCCAGCAGCATTGTCGGCGCCGAATAGACGAGCCGAAGATCGGGTTGCAGCTGCGCCAGCAGCATGCCGCCGCCCAGGGCCAGGGCAATGCCCAGCAATCCGCCAAGAAGGCAGACCAGCACGGCCTCGATCAGGAACTGGGCCACGATGTCGGACCGGCGGGCACCCACGGCCATGCGGACGCCGATCTCGCGCGTCCGCTCGGTCACCGACACCAGCATGATGTTCATGACCCCGATGCCGCCCACGATCAGGCTGATGACGGCGATGGACGAGATCAGCATCGTCAGCGTTTGCGTGGTCGAGGTGATCGAGGACCGGATCGTGTCCGAGTTCATCAGGAAGAAGTCCTTCTTCCCGTGCCGTTCGGTCAGCAGCGCCTCGATGCCGGCCTCGGCCTCGGCCATGTCGGCGTCGTCAACGACGCGGACCGAGATCGAATCCACCACCGTCTGCCCGGTGATCCGCATGGCGACGGTGGTGTAGGGCACGAAGATCCGCGGGGACGATGGCCCCGGCCCGGCCGAGGTCTGCGAGGCGACGCCGATCACCTCCAGCGGCACGCGGCCGACCATCAGCACCTGACCGATGGCCGAGGCCGGGTCTGGGAAGAAGGCGGATGCGGCCTCGACATCCAGTACCGCCACCTGCC
>JAEWCW010000055.1 GCA_023390415.1 Pseudomonadota bacterium
CGATCCCTGCGGGGATCGAGATCAGCGTGCGCACCGCCGGAACGATGCGGCCGAAGAAGACCGATTTTCCAGAGTGTTGCTGGAACCACTCGGTCGCATCATCGATCTCCTTTGGCGCCACCGTCAGCCAGCGGCCATGCCGGGCAGCCGACCGCTTCAGGTATTCGCAGCCGAGCCAGCGGCCAATGTAGTACCAGAATAGCGCTCCGCCCACCGAGCCAATGGTGCCTGCGACAAGCACCATCCTGATGTTGAGGTGCCCGCGGGCTGCCGTGAAGCCGGCCAACGGCATGATAAGCTCCGATGGAATAGGCGGAAACATGTTCTCCAGCAGCATCAGAACAGCGATCCCGATGTAGCCTGTCTGCTCCACCATGCCGGTGATCCAATCAAACATCCGGTCGCCTCGCTGGTTCAGGATGATCTTTCAGAGGTCTTTGTTTCGTTCGAGCACAGGACCGCAATGCCAGCCGCTATAATCAGGGTGCGGCAATGCGGTTCAGCTCAGCCCGTCTTCTGCAGTCTTGGGTAATTCTCCCTGCCAATCTGGTAATAGCCACGGAACCACTCAATGAAGCTTTGTGCACCACCCTCAATGTCGGTCTGACGATGCGAGCCCGTCAGGTAGGTCAGAAGGCTTGTATCCGCCCAGGTGGCCTCAACATCGCCTGCCTGCATCGGCATCAGATCGAAACGCGCCTCTTGCCCCGATGCCCGCTCCAAGGCACGGACAAACCGCAAAAGGGCAACAGGGCTGCCGTTGCCAATATTGACAACACGCCAGGGAGCCATGGGCGAAAGGCTGTCCCATTCCGCCACTGGGCCCGTTCCCGGAGCAGGTGGAACGACATCCAGCAAGGCCAGGATCGCCGCAATTAGGTCGTCGATATAGGTGAAATCCCTCATCATATGGCCGTGATTGAACAAACGGATCGGACGCTGTTCGAAGAGGGCCTTTGTGAACAGATGCGGCGCCATGTCCGGTCGGCCCCAAGGACCATAGACGGTAAAAAAACGGAACATGGTGATCGGCAGATTAAAGAGTCCCGAATAGGCGTGGGCCATCATCTCGCCGGATTTCTTTGTCGCGCCATAAAGCGACAGGGGCAGATCAGCCTTGTCGGTTTCGCGAAAGGGCATTTTGCTGTTGCCGCCATAGACCGAGCTGCTGGACGCCATCAGCATGTGGCGTGGCGGATAGGCGCGCGCAGCCTCAAGGAGGTGATAGCTGCCGAGGATGTTCGACGACAAATAAGCTTCAGGATGAGTGATTGAATGACGCACACCGGCCTGCGCAGCCAGATGCACGACGATCGAGGGCCGATGCGTAGCAAATAGATCCTGCAGCAGGCCCGGAGTTTCGATCTTGCCACGGACGGACAGATAGCGGGACTGCTGCAGCAACTGCGTTTCGCGCGCGGCCTTGAGGGCCGGATCGTAATAGTCATTGTGATCGTCGATGCCGATCACCTCGCAGCCTTCGTGCAGAAGTCGCTTCGCAAGGTGAAACCCGATAAAGCCCGCCGCGCCCGTGATCAGGACCTTCATGCCGCGCCCTCAATGATTACCGTGGGACTGGACCCTTGACTGGCGCAAGCGTCAGGCTCGGTGATGACCGCCAAGGGCAGATCGCGCACGACCGGCAGCTTGCGGCGACGGGTCAGCCAGGCCACGCCAAGCAGGTCAATCGCACCCACCTTCGCGCGTTGCAGGTTGTTGTATTTCGACCGGCCGGACCTGCGTGCGGCATGGGTCACCGGCACGGTTAAAACTTCCCAGCCTTCGCGGCGGACCATGGCTGGCATGAAGCGATGGATATGGTCGAAATAGGCAAGGCTGAGATAGACCTCACGGGGGAAAGCCTTCAGCCCGCAGCCGCTGTCGCTGACCCCGTCCCGCAGCAACGCCGTGCGGATCAGATTGGCCAGATACGAGGCCACTTGCTTGGAGCGGCTGTCCTGACGGTGGACGCGCTGTCCCTGAACCAGACCGATGCGTGATCCTTGCGGCGTTTCCAGCAAGGGCCGCAGCAGCGCCGGCAGGTTTTCAGGCGGGTTCTGGCCATCGGCGTCCAGGGTGGCCACGATCCGGCCCTGCGCTGCCAGGATGCCGGTGCGAATGGCGGCGGATTGGCCGCACGACCTGTCATGGCAGATCACGCGCAACTGCGGCATGCGCCGCCGCATCCGTCCCAGAACCTCGCGCGTGCAGTCGGTTGAGGCGTCGTCCACGACGATGATCTCATGTTCCCGATTGGCGATGACCCGCTGGATGTCCAGCAAAAGCGCCTCGATATTGTCGGCCTCGTCCTTGGCCGGAAGGACGATGGAAATGTCGAACGTCATGGCGCGACCTCCTGAGACTGAAACACTGTGTATTCACCACCGCGATAAGGGAGGCGGGCGACGGGGCGCATGCCGGGTATGGCCGCGCCGGATTGATCCAGAAGGACGCCTCCCAGATGCGATCTGGCCCAAGCCGCGACGGCGTCGGAGCTTGTGAGATGCGAAACAGGTTCCCGCAGCCGCGCCGCGAAATTCAGCTGGGCGTGATAGGTGCCATCGGTAATGGCGATGCCCTTGTCCTGAAACGGCACAAGCGCATGGCCGATCGCCGTCAGGTCATATCGGGCAAACAGCAGCGGGCTGGCTGCGAGATGCATTCCGATCATCAGCGCCAGCGGCAGAGCCGCCAGTGCGATGACCCCGGACTGAAGGCGCAGAAAGCCGACTATACCCATCAGAAGGCATCCGGCAGCCATGCCGATGGCCCAAAGCGGCATTCGATAATCCATGCGCTCGAGTGCCGGCACCTTGCCCGCCCCGGCGGCGGTCAACACAAAAAGCAGAGCGGCAAGGGGCAGCGCCAGCCACAGATCACGCGTGCCCCACGTCCGCTGGCTCACACCGCCCGACAACAGCAGCGCGAGCGCGGGCATTTCCGGCAACAGATAATG
>JAEWCW010000211.1 GCA_023390415.1 Pseudomonadota bacterium
CCTCCGTACCGGTCGCCGCCGCCATAGCCTCTCTCGGAACCGCTGTAGCTATCTTCTCCGAAGCCGTCGCGCTTGTCTCTGCCGCGCCCGCCGCGCTCGCCGCGGCGTCCTCTGTCGAAACCCATGCCTTCAAATACTTTCCGCGCCCGATTCCCCGTTCAAAAACCCCCGCGCCGGGCCCAGCACGCACAGGCTTCCGCGCCAGTCCGCATGGCGCACGTGTCTCTCCATAGCGGAAAAATGCAAAGCCTGCGAGCGGTTTTGGCCGAAGTGCATCGGATGGTCCCTTGCGCGGCGCCCGCGCCTTCGTGCATGGGCGCCCGACCAACAGGGAGCACGACCGAGATGGACGGAATCATCGAGCTTTTCTCCGATCCCGCGGCATGGGCGGCATTGGTCACCCTCGTCGTGATGGAGGTCGTGCTCGGAATCGACAACCTGATCTTCATCTCGATTCTCTCGAACAAGCTTCCCGAGGCTCAGCGCCAGCGCGCGCGGCGAATCGGAATCAGCCTGGCGCTGATCATGCGCCTCGCTCTGCTCTCCACCATCGCCTGGCTGGTCGGGCTGACCGCGCCGGTCTTCGATCTCGGAATCCAGGGCGGCTCGGACGGCCATGGCGGCCCCGGCTTCGAAACCGAATTCTCGTGGCGCGACCTCATCCTGATCGCCGGCGGCCTGTTCCTGGTCTGGAAGGCGACCAAGGAGATCCACCACAATGTCGATCCGGCGCCGGTCGGCGACGTCTTCGACACCTCTGTCGCCAAGCAGGCGGGCCTGAATTTCAGTTCGGCGATCGTGCAGATCCTGCTGCTCGACATCGTCTTCTCGATCGATTCGATCCTGACCGCGGTCGGAATGACCGAGCATCTGCCGATCATGGTCATCGCCGTGGTCTTCGCGGTGCTGGTAATGCTGCTCGCCGCCGATCCGCTCGCCAACTTCATCAACACCAACCCGACCGTGGTGATGCTCGCTCTGGGCTTCCTGCTGATGATCGGCGCCGTGCTGATCGCGGACGGTTTCGGCGTGCACGTGCCCAAGGGTTATATCTACGCGGCCATGGCTTTCTCGGCGGGCGTCGAATCGCTCAACATCTTCGCCAAGCGGCGCCAGGCGCGGCGCGCGGCGGAGGGCGCCAATTCCGGCGAGGCGACGCCCGGCCATTGAGCCGGGCGCCCCACCCGCCTATCTCGGGGGGAAGATGACCGTCCATTTCCATGAAGAAGACCTGCCCGAAGGCGTGCTCGCCGACGGGCCGGTCGCCGTCGATACCGAGACGATGGGCCTTCAATTGGGCCGCGACCGGCTGTGCGTGGTCCAGATCGCCGACGGGCGCGGCGACGAGCATCTCGTCCGATTCGGGCCGGGCAGCAGCTACGACGCGCCCAATCTGAAGGCGGTGCTGGCCGACCCGAACCGGCTGAAGCTCTATCATTTCGCCCGCTTCGATCTCGCCTCGATCCGCGCCTATCTCGGCGTGATGGCGGCGCCGGTCTATTGCACCAAGACCGCCTCGCGCCTGATCCGCACCTATACGGACCGCCACGGCCTGAAGGAGCTCGTGAAGGAGCTGCTCGGCCAGGAAATCTCCAAGCAGCAGCAGAGCTCCGATTGGGGCGCGCCCGAGCTGTCCGACGCGCAGAAGGATTATGCCGCCTCGGACGTGCGCTATCTCCACGGCCTGAAGGAAAAGCTCGACGAGCGGCTGATTCGCGAGGGGCGGATGCCGCTTGCCCAGGCCTGCTTCGATTTCCTCCCGCACCGCGCGCTTCTCGATCTCGCCGGCTGGCCGGAGGAGGACATCTTCGCCCATGTCTGACGCCGCCGCCGTCGCCCGCGCCCGCCGCTGGGCCTCGCCCGGCAGCGCGCACGACTGGCTGATCGGAATCCTGAAGATCGCGCTTCCGCTCGCGGTCGGCCTGATCCTCGCCTATCTGGCGCTGGCGCCGCTCTCCAAGGGGCCGGAAATCAGCTTACTGCTCGACAAGGACAAGGTGGAGGTCGCGCCCGAGCGCATGCGCGTCCAGTCCGCCCAATACCGCGGCCAGGACAGCTTCGGGCGGCCCTTCATCCTCAGCGCCGACCGCGCCGTCCAGGCGCGGTCCGACGTCCCTGTCGTCGAGATCCAGGACATGTGGGCGCAGATCGGGCTGGAGAGCGGCCCTGCCCGGATCGCGGCCGATCGCGCCCGCTACGACATGGAAGCGCAGCAGGTGAACGTCGCCGGCCCGATCCTCGTCACCGCCGCCGACGGCTACCGCCTCGAGACCCGCGACGTCACGGTCGATCTCAACAATCGCAGCCTCGCCAGCCGCGGCGCGGTGGACGGCCGGATGCCGCTCGGCACCTTCAGCGCCAACAGCCTGCGCGCCGATCTCGGCGCCCGCACCGTCGTCCTCGACGGCCGCGCGCGCCTGCACATCGTCCAGGGAGGCGTGAGGTGAGGCTGATTCGCGCCGCCCTGATCGCCGCAGCCGCGCTCGCCGTCTCCCCGGCGGTCGGCCAGGATTCCGGCTCGTCGCTGCGCGGCCATGACGCCGACGCGCCGGTCGATGTCGGCGCCGACCGGATCGAGGTCCAGGACCGCGCCGATCGCGCCATCTTCTCCGGCAACGTCGTCGTCCGCCAGGGCGGCCTCACGCTCAACGCGGCTCGGCTCACCGTCGCCTACAGCTCCGCGGGCGGGATCGAGATCGAGCGGATCGACGCCAGCGGCGGCGTGACCATGCACAGCGCCTCCGAGACTGCGCGCGGCCAGTTCGCGGTCTACGATCTGCGCCGCCGGCTGATCACAGTCATCGGGGGGGTCACGCTCACCCGCGGCGATTCGAACATCAATGGCGGGCGGCTGGTCATCGATCTCGACAGCGGCCGCGCCGTGATGGACGGCGGCGCCGGCGGGGCGGCCGTTCCGGGGACGCAGACTGCGCCGACCGGGCGGGTCACCGGTACCTTCACCGTACCGCGTCGCCAGGGCGCCCCGACCAACTGAGCGCCGCCGCCTTCGGCGGCATGCATGAATCTTGCCAATTGCGGCGTTTCGGCGCTTCGCCTACCCTCGCCAATGGGTTAAGGGGTGGGCATGAACGACGTCGGGGTGATGACGAGGAGCGAGAGCGCCGTTTCGGCCGCCGAATCGGGCCATGGCCTTTCGGTCGTGTCGATCGCCAAATCCTATGACCGCAAGGTCGTCCTCCGCGACGTCTCGGTCGCCGTGGACCGCGGCGAGGTCGTCGCCCTGCTCGGGCCGAACGGGGCCGGCAAGACGACCTGCTTCTATTCGGTGATGGGGCTGGTGAAGCCGGACAGCGGCCGGATCCTGCTCGACGGGCAGGACATCACCAAGCTGCCCATGTACCGCCGCGCCATCCTCGGCCTCGGCTATCTGCCGCAGGAAACCTCGATCTTCCGCGGCCTCACCGTTAGCCAGAACATCATGGCCGTGCTCGAGGTCGCCGAGAGCGACAAGCAGGTGCGCCGCGACCGGCTCGAGCAATTGCTCGCCGAATTCCATATCGAGCGGCTCCGCGATGCGCCGGCAATGGCGCTTTCGGGCGGCGAGCGACGCCGCTGCGAGATTGCCCGCGCGCTCGCCGCAAGCCCCTCGATCATGCTTCTCGACGAGCCTTTCGCCGGAATCGATCCGATCTCGATCTCGGACATCCGCGACCTGATCCAGCAGCTGAAGAAGCGCGACATCGGCGTCCTGATCACGGACCACAACGTCCGGGAGACGCTCGACATCGTCGACCGCGCTTACATCATCTACGGCGGCGAGGTGCTCTTCTCCGGAAGCCCGGCCGATCTCGTCCGCGACGAGAATGTCCGCCGCCTCTATCTGGGCGAAAGCTTCGAGCTGTAGCGATGAGCCTCGGCCCTCGCCTCGATCTCAGGCAGAGCCAGTCGCTGGTGATGACGCCGCAGCTCCAGCAGGCGATCCGCCTGCTCGCGCTGTCGAACCTGGAGGTGGAAGGCTTCATCGCCGAGGAGCTGGAGCGCAATCCGCTGCTCGAGACGGGCCGCGGCGAAGGTGAGGGTGCGACCGACGCGCCGGCCGATCTCCCCGACGCCGATTTTTCGGGCGAAGAGTTCGAGCCGCGTACGGTCGATGATCTGGTGATGACCGGCGACGCCGTGTCGGATGCGCCGCTCGACATGGATTTCGATCACGAGAATCTCCACCAGGACAGCGCCACCGATGCGATGCGCGGCCTCGACGGCAGCCTCTCGATGTCCGGCGATCTCAGCTCGGGCGCGGGCGGGGAGGGCCCCGATTTCGACAGCTTCGCCGACGCCGCCGAGCTTTCGCTCCACGGCCACCTTGCCGCTCAGGCGGGCGAGCGGCTGGACGGCGCGGATCTCCTGATCGCCGGCCAGATCATCGACCAGATCGACGAGACCGGCTATTTCCGCGGGCACCTGCTCGAAATCGCCCAGCGCGTGGGCGCGCCCCTGAAGGAGGTCGAGCGGGTCCTCGCGATCGTCCAGACCTTCGATCCGACCGGCGTTGCGGCGCGCAGCCTCTCCGAGTGCCTTGCGCTCCAGGCGAAGGAAGCTGACCGCTACGATCCCGCAATGGCGCGGCTGATCGACAATCTCGATTATCTCGCCAAGGGCAATCTCGGCGCGTTGAAACGCATCTGCAGCGTGGACGACGAGGATCTCGCCGACATGATCCGCGAGCTTCGGGGCTACGATCCGAAGCCCGGCTGCCGCTTCCTGAAGGGCGACGGCGCCGGCGCCGCGGTCGTCCCCGACGTGTTCGTCGCGCGCCGCACCGGCAGCTGGGCGATCGAGCTCAACAGCGCGACCCTCCCGCGCCTGCTCGTCAACCGCTCTTATTATGCCGAGCTTTCGGCGGGGCCGCAGGACCGCAGGTCCAAGGCCTGGCTCTCCGAATGCCTGCAGAGCGCCAACTGGCTGGTGCGCGCGCTCGACCAGCGGGCCCGGACCATTGTCAAGGTCGCCACCGAGATCGTGAAGCACCAGGACGGCTTCTTCCGCCATGGCGTCGAGCATCTCCGCCCGCTCACCCTGCGCCAGGTTGCCGAGGCGATCGGGATGCACGAATCGACGGTGAGCCGGGTTACCTCGAACAAATATCTGTCCTGCGACCGCGGCCTCTACGAGCTCAAATATTTCTTCAAGAGCGGAATCCAGTCGGCGGACGGCGGCGACGCCGTCTCGGCCGAGGCGGTGAAGAGCCATATCCGCGCCCTGATCGGCGCCGAGCGGCCGGACGCGATCCTCAGCGACGACCAGCTCGTCGACATGCTCCGCGCCAAGGGCTTCGACATCGCCCGGCGCACGGTCGCCAAATATCGCGAGGCGATCGGAATCGGCTCATCGGTCCAGCGCCGCCGCCAGAAGGCCATCGGGACCCGGGCCGCTTGAGGGTCTAGGCGGCGCCTCGCAGCCGTGCTTTATCCCGTTCGCAACGCCGATCCAGGAGCCTCCATGACCCGCCGCGCCCTCATCCTTGCCACCGCCGCTTTCATGCTCCCGTCCGTCGCCTCGGCCGAAGAAGGGATGTGGACCTTCGACGCCTTCCCGGCCGAGCGCGTGCGCGCCGTTTATGGCTGGGCGCCGGACCAGGCCTGGCTCGACAATGTCCGTGCCGCCGCGGTCCGCCTCACCGGCGGCTGCTCGGCCTCCTTCGTCTCGCCTGAGGGGCTGATCCTCACCAACCACCATTGCGTGGTCCAGTGCGTCCAGGATCGCTCTACGCCCGAGCGCGACCTCGTCCGCGCCGGCTTCACCGCCCGCACCCGGACCGAGGAGCTGCAATGCCCCGGCCAGCAGGCGGAGCTGGTCACCGCGATCAGCGACGTCACCCAGCGCGTCCAGGCCGCGATCGGCAATGCGACGGGCGCGGCGCTCGCCCGCGCCCGCGACGCCGAGATCGCCCGGATCCAGTCCGAAGGCTGCACCGATACGGCGCGGGAGCGCTGCCAGGTCGTCACCCTCTATGGCGGCGGTCAGTACAAGCTCTACAAATATCGCAAGTTCTCGGACGTCCGCCTGGTGTTCGCGCCCGAAGCCCAGTCTGCCTTCTTCGGCGGCGATCCCGACAATTTCAATTTCCCGCGCTACAATCTCGATGCCTCGTTCCTGCGCGCCTATGAGAATGGCCGGCCGGTCGCGACCCCGTCGCACCTGCGCTGGAACCCGCGCGCACCGGTGGCCGGAGAGCCGGTCTTCGTCGTCGGCAATCCAGGCTCGACTCAGAGGCTTTTCACCCAGAGCCAGATCGAGATGCGCCGCGACGTCTGGTTCCCGGTCCTCGTCCCGCTCTGGTCCGAATATCGCGGCCGGCTGATCGCGGCGATGGAGGGCGACGCCGAGCGCACCCGCACCGGCGCCGA
>JAEWCW010000116.1 GCA_023390415.1 Pseudomonadota bacterium
GTGCGGACGTGGATCTGGCGGATCTCGGCCTGGCTCGACGGATAGACGCGGGCGATTCCGGCGTCGTAGGCGACGATGCCGCGCACTCGGGCGCTGGTCGCGTAAGTGCCGAACACGAGCACGGCGACGAGCAGGGCGGCGAAGCCGATCGCGAGCAGGGTGTAGAGGCCAGAGCGCGGCGGGACCGCGGCGACCACCGTGCCGGTGAGCCGCTCGCGATTTCCCTCGATCGCTTCCTGCCGGAACAATGCCGTCGCCATTGCGCCTTCGCGTCTCCCCACCTCAGACTGCCGCGCTAGCGCAAAGGGTTGAAAGGTCGGTTAATCCGCTCTCAACCGAATTCTTAACCGGTCCCCGGCTAATCGGGCCCGAATGAGGAAGCTCGGGCCATATTTGGGCGTGCTGGCGCTGGGCGGCTGCGCGCCGTCAGTGACCCTTCCCGTCGCGCCCGAAGTGACATCCACCGAATGGCAGCAGCAGGCGCCGGCGCAGCAGGGCGAGGTCCGGAGCCTCGCCTCGGCGCTTGCCCACCCGGATCTCGCGGCGCTCATCGCCCGGGCCGTCGAGCGCAACGCCGATCTCGGCGCAGCGCGGGCGCGCGTGACCCGGGCGCGGGCGCAGCTCGGCGTGGCGCGGGCGGCGATGCTGCCGGTGGTGACGACCTCTGCCGGGATCAGCCGCACGCGGACCGACAATACGGGCGGCTCCGTCTTCAATTTCGCCGAGGGCTTTGCCGGCCTCGATATCTCCTACGATCTCGACCTGTTCGGCGAGCAGAGGGCAGGGCGGCGGGCGGACCGTGCGCGCCTTGCCGCCGCCGCGTTCGATCGCGACGCCGCCGAGCTGGTGGTCGAGACAGAGGTCGCGCGCGCCTTCGTCCAGCATGCCGCGCTCGGCGACCGGATCGCGCTCCTCGACCGCAACATCGCCGCTGCGCGCGAGCTCGAGCGGATCATCCGCCTGCGCTTCGACGCAGGCGACGCGAGCCGGGTGGATCTCGGCCTGCAATCGATCCAAGTGCGTCAGCTCGAGGCCGAGAAACTGCGGCTCGACGAAGCGCGTGCGCGGACCCGTAATGCGATGGCGGTTCTGGTCGGCGACGAGGCCCCGCAATTCAGCCTGCCGCGGGGAACCCTGGCTGCGCTCTCCGTGCCCTCGGTGGCGCCGGTCCAGCCCGGCGAACTGCTCGTCCGCCGGCCCGACGTCCGCGCCGCCGAGGCGCGCATCGCCGCGGCCGAGGGCGACGTCGACGCTGCCCGGCGCGCGTTCCTTCCGCGCCTCCGGATCAATGCCGGCGCGCTCGGCCAGGCGGCGACCCTGGGCGGGCCGATCGGCGCGACCCTCTCGATCGGCGCGGACCTGCTCGCACCGATCTTCAACCGCGGCCGGCTTCGCGCCAATCTCGGCGTGGCCACCGCTTCGCAGATGGAGACGGTCGAGCTCTATCGCGGCGCGCTTCTGACCGCGCTCGCCGAGGTCGAGGACGCGCTCGCCGCAGTCTCGGCCGCGCAGGCGCGCGAGGCTCTGCTTGCCGAGATCGTCGCGGAAGCGGCCGTCACCTCGCGCCTAGCCCGGCGCCAGTATCTGGAGGGGGAATCGGACCTCCAATGGGTGCTCGACGCCGAGGAACTGCTGGTCCAGGCCGAGGACGCGCGGGCGGTGGCGCTGCAGGAGCGGCTCGAGGCCGCGATCGACCTCTACAAGGCGCTCGGCGGGCTTCCCCGGGCCGTCTAGCGCCGCTAGTCGGACGGCATGCGGGGGAAGGCTCCACATTCGATCGTCGGGCCGCGCGCACCGGTCTTCTGGACCGGCTGCGCGGCGATCGCCGCGGGCGTCCTCCTCCACCTGCCGATGCTCGCCATGGCCCACGACATGGGCAACCATCTCGCCGGGATGGAGATGGACCCGGCCATGTGGGCCGGCATGGCGCTCATCCTGGCGGGCGTCCCACTCGCCATCTGGGGGGCGCTACCGGGCCGCCGCACGCCGCACGGCGCCGATGCGGGCACGAGCTACGAGGCGCGGGATTCGACGCCCCTCAACCGCTGGCATGCAGGCGTCCTCCTGGTCCTGATCCTCGGCCTCGTCATCGACGTGATGAAGCCGGCGACGCTCGGCTTCGTCCTTCCCGGCCTTGCCCACGAATATGGGATCGCGCGCTCGACCGCCGCCTTCCTGCCGTTCGTGGCGCTGGTGGGCACGACGGTCGGCTCGTTCGTCTGGGGCTGGCTCGCCGACGTCTACGGCCGACGCGTCTCGATCCTGCTCTCGACCATCCTGTTCGTCTCGACCTCGATCTGCGGCGCGATGCCGATGTTCGAATTGAACCTGCTGATGTGCTTCCTGATGGGCGCATCGGCGGGCGGCATGCTGCCGGTGGTCTACACATTGCTCGCCGAGGTGATGCCGCCCCGGCACCGGAGCTGGGTGCTGGTTCTGGTCGGGGGCACCGGCCTGGTCGGCGGCTATCTTGCCGCAAGCGCGGCAGCCCATGCCTTCGAGCCGGTCTTCGGCTGGCGCGCGCTTTGGCTGCAGGGCTTCCCGACCGGGATCCTCCTGCTCGCGCTTGCCCGCTTCATCCCCGAGTCGCCGCGCTTCCTGGCGGAACGCGGCCGGATCGAGGAGCTGGAGGCGATGACCGAGAGGTTCGGCATCGTGCCCGTGCCGCGCTCGGCACGGCCCGTCGACGCAGCAATATCGACCCAGCGCCACGGGCGCCTCACCCTCGCGCTCGTGATCACCGCGCTCGCTTGGAGCTTCGTCAGCTTCGGTCTACTGCTCTGGCTTCCGAGCGACCTCCAGGCGCGCGGCTATAGCGCGGAGCTCGCCAGTGGGATCATCGCCAGCTCCGCTTTGGTGGCGCTGCCGACGATCATGCTTGCGGCTGTGCTCTACAGCCGCTGGAGCAGCAAATGGACGTTCGTCCTCACCATCGCGCTGACCCTGCTCGGCCTCCTCGGGGCGCTGCTGCCGATTCGGATCCTCGCCTCGGACGCGGTCGTCATCACGGTCATCTTCTTGCTGGTGGTCGGATCGAACGGGATGATCGCCGTGATGCTGCCTTATGCGGCGGAGAATTATCCGCTCGGGATCCGCGGCCGCGCGACCGGTCTCGTCGCCGGGAGCAGCAAGTTCGGCGGCGTCGCGGTTCAGGGTCTGGCCCTGCTCGGGCTGATCCCGACGCTCGGCGGCGCCGCGCTCGCCCTGCTCGGGCCGATGGCGCTGTCGCTGGGCCTCGTCGCCTGGGCGGGCCGCGAGACGCGCGGCCGGAGCCTCAGGGAACTCGAAGCCTAGCCTCGAGGCAGGCATTCGCCTTCTTCTGGCTGACGATCGAGGCGACGAGCAGCAGGTTCAGGAGCGTGAGCTCCACCAGGAAATACCAGAGCGGCGAGCCCAGGATGATGCAGAGTCCGAGCAGGATCGTGCGCGGGTTCGCGCCGAGCCAGGCCTGGAGATAGAGCGGCCGGCGGTAGCAGGCGCGGGCGAGGCGGGTGAGCCGCGCGCGGAGATCGGGATCGCGGGTCGCCTCCTCGGCGGCGCGGTCGAGCACGGGGGCGGGCGGGCTCAGCCGGTCGGCGAGCCACATATAGGCGCGGGTGAGGCCGGAAAGGACTCCGCCGCCAGCGGCGCGACCTTCGATGACGGCATCGCCGCTGTCGCGGGCCTGCTGGAGCCAGGGGATTCCGTAGGCCCGCCAGAGATAGATCCGGCGCTGGCTCTCGGCATGGTTGGCCTGCGCGACGCGCGAGAAGCCCGCGGCGAAGCCGATCGGCCAGATCCACCAGCCGACATGATCGTCGGCGGCCGTTGCGAGGATGACGTAGAGAAGGGCGTGGCTGGCATAATCGCAGATGCCGTCGATCGTCTCGCCGACCGGGGATGCGCGGCCGGTGAGGCGGGCGAGCGCGCCGTCCGCGCCGTCGACGACGTGCCAGAGGAGGTGGAGCGCGAAGCCGATCGCGATCGCGACGGCCGCCGGAAGGCCGACATAGCCGGCATAAAGGAAGCCGGCGGAGACGACGAGGAGCGCGCCGAGCACCGATACCATGTTCGGCGTGACCGGAGTCGGGACGAGCAGAAGCGCCAGCCGCCGCGACAGCGGGTGGTAGATCCGAAAGTTCAGGAAATCCTCGAGCTCGCGCGGCTTGCCCGCGGCGGCCGGAACCGGCCGTGCCTTCGTCTCGTCCAGAATGCGCGTCGCCACCATCGCCCCTCGATTGCCCCGCGCCGCTCTTGCACTTGAAAAGCAGCGACTTGCAAGATCGGGCGACCGCCCCGCTTGCGGCCGCGGCTGGAGACGATTAGCCGCAGCCGTCATGCAATGCCTGATCATCGCCGCCGGCCAGGGGACACGCCTGAGATCCCTGGCTCCCTCCAAGCCGCTGGCGGAGATCGCCGGCAAGCCGCTCATCCAGCATATCGTCGAGCGCGCCCGTGCCGGCGGCGCGACCAGCTTCGTGATCGTCACCGGCTATTCGCCCGAGCCGCTGGAAGCGTTTCTCGGCGGACTTGGGCCGGACATCCAGATCGTCCGCAACGAGGAATGGGAGCGCCCGAACGGCATTTCGGTCGCGGCCGCCGCACCCCGGCTGGCGGACGATTTCCTGCTGATGATGTCGGACCATCTCTTCGATCCCGACATGTTGCGCGGGCTGGTGGAGGCGCCGCGCCCGGACGCGCTCCTGCTCTCGGTCGACCGCGACGTGACCAGCCCACTGATCGACCTCGACGATGCGACCAAGGTGGTCGTCGGCGATGACGGCCGGATCGTCCGGCTCGGCAAGACGCTCGATGAGTATAACGCCGTGGACACTGGCCTCTTTCGGTCCGGTCCCGCGCTCATCGAGGCGATTCGCGAGTCGGTGGCGGCCGGCGGGCAGGGGAGTCTCTCCGAGGGCGTCCAGCGCCTCGCCGACCAGGGCCGCGCCTTCGCGCTCGACAATGGCGGGCGCTGGTGGCTGGACGTCGACGATCCCCGCGCCCATGCCCTCGCCGAGGAGGCTCTCGCGCCCCGATAAGGGCCTGTTCCGCAAAAACTTATCTGGCGTTCCGCGCACGGTGATTGTACGCGGTGCGCGTGGGGAGGCTCTCGGCATATCGGCTTGGTACGGTTGCGCTCGCTCTGGTCGGCGTGGGCGGGATCGCCCTCGCTCAAGAGCAGCCGGCAGCGACTCGGCCCGCGAGCCAGGCAGGGCTCGCCCCTGCATCGGCGGATCCGCTGCGCGTCGACCGCGCGACCGACCCCGTGCTTCAGCTCGGCGCGAGCCGCGTTCCCTTTGACGATTTCCGCGAGGTGATCGCCGCCGCGGTCGCACGCCACCCGGCCCGGCTGGAGCAGGAAGCGACGACCGACGAGGCGCGCGCGGTCCTCGCCGAGGCGCGCGAGCGCATGCGCCCCTCCGGCGAGGCGACGGTGACCTCCTATCGAGTCATCAGCCGCGAATTCTCGAACGATCCCCAGAACATCATCGAGCGCTCGCGGCCCGACCAGCGGACCGACGCTTTGCTCTCGATCCAGCAGACCGTGTACGATTTCGGCGCCGGCGGACGGCGGGTCCAGGCCGCAGGCGCGCGGCTTCGCGCCGCGGCGCTTGAGGCGGAGGCGACGAGCGACCGGGTGGCGCTCGGCGCGATCGCGGCCTGGTACGACATGTTCGCCTATCGCGCGCTGGTGGCCCTCACCGAGAGCTTCGCTGCGAGCCAGCGCGACCTCCTCGCCTCGGTGCGCGAGCGGGTGAGCCAGGGCGTTTCGGCGCCTGGCGACGTCGCCCGGGTCGAAAATTACATCGCGTCGGCCGAGACCCGCCTGGCGCGCTCGCGCCGCCTCCTCGCCAATGCCGAGGCCCGCTTCGCGGAGGTTTCCGGCGCGCCGCTTCCCGCGGAGGTCGATCGCGCGCCGGCGCCGATCACCCGCCTCGCCAGCCGCGAGGCCGCGGTCGAGGCGGCCGCCGCCTCTCCGCTGGTACGCTCCGCCGAGCGGCTCGCCGAGGCTGCCCGGCTCGAGGCGCGCGCCGCCCGTGCCGACCGGTTGCCCCAGGTCAGCGTCGGGGTCGATGCCGGCCGCTACGGCGTCTTCGAGAACGACCGCGACTATGACATTCGCGGCCGTGTCGCGGTTCGCCAGCGCCTGTTCGGCGGGGTCGATCCGCGCGCGAGCCAGGCCGACGCCCGCGCCCGCGCCACCGAGGCGCGCGCAGACCGCGTCCGCGAGGAGGCCTCGCGCGACGCCGCGATCGCATGGTCCGACGTCCAGGCGCTCGAGGCGCAGCTCGCGGCGTTGGAGGCGAGCTACATCGCGGCGCGCCAGTCCCGCGACGTGATCGTCGAGCGCTTCCGCGCCGCGCGCGGCTCGCTGTTCGACGTGGTCGCTGCCGAAGACACCTATTTCGAGGCGGCCGCCGCCTATATCCAGGCGCTCGCCGAGCTCGACGCGGCGCGCTACGTTCTTTTGTCCCGCACCGGGGGGCTGCTCGACCTGCTCGGCATCGACGGCGCCGGCGAAGGGGAGGCCAGGTGAGCGACAATCCCATCCCGATGCCCAAGCCGCGCTTCGCGCCGTGGCTATTGGAGCCGATGCTGGCGAACAGGTCGACCTACCTCAAGGTCGCCGTCGCCGCCGCTCTGATCAACATTTTCGGCCTGGTGAGCGCGCTGTTCACGATGACGGTCTACGACCGGGTCGTCCCGAACAACGCCACGTCGTCGCTCGTCGCTCTGTCGATCGGCCTCGGGATCGTGATCATCTTCGATTTCGTGCTGCGCCTGCTGCGCGCCTATTTCGTGGACGTCGCCGGCGCCCAGATCGACCGCGAGGTCGGCGAGAGCCTGTTCGCGCGGCTGCTCGCCATTCGCCTGGAGCTGAAGAAGGGCTCCACCGGCTCGCTGACCGGCCTGATGCGCGAGCTCGAGGCGCTGCGCGATTTCTTCGCCTCGGCAACGCTGACCGCCCTCGTCGACGTGCCCTTCATCATCATCACGCTGTTCGTGGTCTGGGTGATCGGCGGGATCGTCGTGCTGGTGCCGGTGCTGATGATCCCGCTCGTGATCGCGGTCGCCTTGCTCACCCAGCCGACGCTCCAGCGGCTGACCAACCAGTCGATGGGCGAGGGGCTGGTCAAGCAATCGGTGCTGGTCGAGGCGATCGGCGGCCTCGAGACGGTGAAGGCGGTCGGCGCCGGACCACTGCTTGCCGACCGCTGGCACCGCTCGGTCGAGAATCACAGCGAAGTCTCGATGCGCCAGCGCCTCATCGCGACGATCGGGATCACCACCGCCACCTCGTCCGGAATGATCTCCTATGCCGGCGTCGTCATCGTCGGAGTCGGGCTGATCGCCAGCCGCGACCTCACCATGGGCGGCCTCATCGCCTGCTCGATCCTCGCAGGCCGCGCGATCGCGCCGCTCGCCCAGATCTCGCAATTGCTCTCGCGGATCACCGCGACCCGAACCGCCTATCGCCAGCTCAACGAGTTGATGGACCTGCCGCCCGAAGGCCCGGCCGGCGAGCCACTCTATCTCTCGCAGCCCGACGGCCAGATCGAATTCCGCAACGTCAGCTTCCGCTACCCGAACGCGCCCGAAAAGGCGCTCGACGGCGTCAATTTCACGATCAAGCCGGGCGAGCATGTCGCTTTGCTCGGCCGGGTCGGGTCGGGCAAGTCGACGATCGCCCGTCTCATCCTCGGCCTTTACGAGCCCGAGGACGGGCTGGTGATGATCGACGGCACCGACATTCGGCAGCTTGCGCCGGAAAGCCTTCGCCGCAACGTCGGCGCGGCGCTTCAGGAGAGCGTCCTTCTCACCGGATCGGTGCGCGAGAATATCGCGCTCGGCCGCGAGGGTATCGGTGACGAGGAGATGATCCGGGCTGCCGAGCTCAGCGGCACCCATCAGTTCATGGGCCAGATCGCCAACGGCTACGACCTTCGCCTCGCCGATCGCGGCGAGGGCCTTTCCGGCGGGCAGCGCCAGTCGATCGCGATCGCACGCGCGCTCGCGATGAAGCCGCAGATGGTGGTCTTCGACGAGCCGTCGAGCGCGATGGACGCGCAGACCGAGGGCGCACTCATCCAGCGCCTCCAGCAGGAGCTCAAGGGTCGCACCTTCGTCCTGATCACCCATCGGCCGCCGCTCCTCCAGCTGGTCGAGCGGATCCTGCTGATCGACAAGGGCAAGGTCGCCCTCGACGGGCCGCGGGACCAGGTATTGAAGCAGATCACGAGGCCGCAGGCAGCATGAACGCTCCCGAAGGAAATCTCGAAGGCTTCGTCGACCGCATCCGGCCGAAGGCGGCGTCCAACCTGCTCCTCTGGGGCGTGGTCGGCTTCGTCGTCGTCTTCCTGATCTGGGCGGCCCTGACCGAGCTCGACCGGACGGTTCGCGCGCAGGGCAGGGTGATCCCGAGCTCGCAGCTTCAGGTCGTGTCCAACCTCGAGGGCGGGATCGTCGATGCGATCCTCGTCCAGCCGGGCCAGATGGTGGCCGAAAATGCCGAGCTCGTCCGGCTCGACCCGACGATCATGGGCGCTGAATTCGGCAGCGGCCAGGCCTCGGTCTCCGCCTTGAACGCCAAGATCACGCGCCTCCAGGCCGAGGTCAGCGGCCGGCCGCCCGCCTTCGGCAGCGGAGGTGACGCGGCCGCGGGCGACCAGATCGCGATCGAGCGGGCGCTCTATGCCTCGCGCATCGGCGAGCTCCAGCAGCTGACCAGCGCCGGCCAGGCGCGCGTCCAGCAGGCCCAGCGTGCGATCGCCGAGGCCGAAGCGGCCTATCAGGCGCGGGTCACCGCGCGCGACGCCCGCCAGCAGGAGGTGCAGATCATTCGACCGCTGGTCGAGCGGGGCATCGAGCCGCGCCTTTCGCTGACCCAGGCCGAAAGCGCCGCCTCGGTCTCCGCAAGCGAGGCCGCGGCCGCAGCCGCTTCGGTCTCCCGTGCCCGTGCAGCACTCTCCGAGGCTCAGGCCACTCTCAACCAGCAGCGCCAGGACTGGCGCTCCCGCTCTGCCACCGAGCTCGCCACGGCACAGGCCGAGTTCGCCGCACGCCGCCGCGCCATGCCGGCGCTCAGCCAGCGCGTCGAGCGCACCGTGGTCCGCGCACCGGTTCGCGGGCGGGTCAACCGCGTGCTGGTCACCACGGTCGGCGGCAGCGTCGCCCCCGGCGCACCCCTGGTCGAGCTGGTCGCGACCGAGGACAGCCTGCTGGTCGAGGCGATGGTCCTCCCGCAGGATATCGGCGCAGTCCGGCTGAACCAGCCGGCGCGCGTGAACATCACCGCTTATGATCCCTCCATATACGGCGCGCTCGACGGCCGTGTGGTCTCCATCTCTCCCGACGCCCTGGTGAACGAGCGTACTGGGGAGAGTTTCTACATCGTCCGCGTCCGGACGACCCGCAACGCCCTCCAGGATGCGAATGGACGGCCGCTGCCGATCGGCCCGGGCATGGTCGCCGAAGTGAACCTGCTCGGCGAGAAGCGCTCGATCCTCAACTATCTCCTCTCGCCGATCACGCGCCTGCGCGAGACCGCTTTCCGCGAGTAAGCGGCTCTAACAGCCGCTCAACAAAAGCGTCCGATCGCAGCTCTGCGACCGGTCGGCGCAGTCTGCGCGCAGTGGAACGGAGAAAAATCGCCTTTCCCTCGTTTGTAGCGCGTCTGGGCACATTATCCGTGGAGCGAGGGGCATTGAATCGACGGCGCAGGGAGCGCCGCCGGCGCGATGTTATACGGAGGAACACATGAGGAAGATCCTGATCACGGCGGCCGCGCTGACGCTCGGCACGTCCGCCTATGCCTGGCAGCCGGCGGTGGACGCCGGCACGAGCAAGCCGGCGATGACCAAGCTCGCCACCGATTCGACCAAGGCGGCCTGGCAGGCCGAGACCGATTCCAAGGCCGAGCTTGCCGCTTATGGCAGCGCGAAGAGCGCGACCGCCGGCGTCGACACCGCCGGCTATCCGGTCGACAAGAGCATGGCCGTCGGCGGTCCCGACGAGGCGAGCCTCGACGTGTGGCCGGCCTGCCGTCCGGGCCCGGGCGACGATCGCTGCATCCAGCTCTACGAGCCTGGCGTTCTCCCGGCGCTCGCCGCGCTGAAGAGCGATGCCAATGTCGCCATGGGCGGCCCATTCGAGCCCGCGCCCGATGACGGCAAGGGCGAGATGAGCGCGGACGATCATGCCGCAATGGGCCATGGCAGCGGCAAGACCGTCACTGCCAAGACCGAGACGCCCATGACCGAAGCCGAAATCCAGGCGAACATCGCGGCCAAGGCCGGCGCAGCGCCGACCGAGCCCGCGACGAGCCCGGGCGGCATCGGCGGTCCGGTCGAAGCGCGCACCGGCTATCCGGCCTGCTCAGCGACGGTCACCGACAGCTGCATCCAGCTTTACGAGCGCGGAGTTACCGGCGCGGGCAACTGAGCCGGAACCACTCTCCCTTAGGGGAGCAGGGGAGGGCCCGGGCGGCGTTCAGGCGTCTTCCGGGCCCTTTGCTGTCTCCGCCGCCTGGTTCTGCTCCAGCCAGGCGTCCAGCTTGGCGACGGTGCGCTCGAGCGCCCGCGCCGCTTCGCGGACGCGGGCCGGATCCTCCTCGGCGAGGATCAGGTCGGACAGCCACCAGGTCTCGCTCAGCCATTCTCGGCCGTCGTCCTGGTCAGCTACCGAGAGGCTGAGATAGGCCTCCTCGGCATCGACCCATTCGTCGCCCTCGGCCTGGACCCCGTGGACGCCGACCCGGCCGGTCCGCTCGAAATCGCCGCGGAAGAGATCGCGTGCAGCGCGCAGGAAGGGCGAGACCGCGTGCCAGGGCAGCTTCGATTCCACCATCATCTCATAGGCGGCGCCGATCACCTGCTTCTGGACGACGTTGTGAAACTCGTTGGTCGTATAGGCGAAGCGCGGCTCGTCGGCGGCCTCTCCGAACGGCTCATAGGCCTCGAAGCCGCCGACCGGCTCGCCTTCGCCCTCGCCTTCGGGCGCCGGGTTGAGCGGAAGATCGGGCTGCTGCTGTTCGCCTTCGGGCTTTGCGGGAGGATCTTCGGGCATCGCCGACCGGGATAGTGAAGCGGGCGGCGGCGTCTACTAAAAAGCTCAGTCGGGAAGCCAGCCGGGGTGGAGCCGCGCGAGCTCTGCGGTGCCGTCGTGAATCGCGATCGCGCCGGCCTCGCGAAGCTCCGCATCGGCGAAGCCCCCGGAGCGGAGCGCGATGGTGCGCAAGCCGATCTTGTTCGCCGCAAGCACGTCCCAAGGCGCGTCGCCAACGACGATGGTCGCTTCGGCCTCAACCGGCGCGATCTTGTCGAGCGCGGCCGCGAAGACGTCGGCGCAAGGCTTGGAATGATCGACATCGTCGCGCGAGACTGTCGCCACCAGCAGATCGCGGCAACGGAGGCTGGCGATATGGTGGTCGAGATCCTGCTGGTGCGACGAGGTGGCGAGGACCACCCCGATTTCGTCGCGATGGAGCTTCTCGATGAGGTCGCGGGCGCCGGGGAAGGGGCGCGTGCGGTGCAGATAGTCGCGCGTGAAGAGGTCGCTGCGGAACGCTTCGATATCCTCCTGCAGGCGTTCGACAAGGTCCGGCTCGAGCAGGGAAGGGATGAGATTGTCGCCGCCCTTGCCGACCTGGCTGCGGATGCGCTGGTAGGGCAGGACGATCCCGAAATGGCGGAAGGCTTCCTGCCAAGCGGTGGCATGGAGGTCATTGCTGTCGACCAGGGTTCCGTCGACGTCGAACAGGACCGCCTCGATCATCGGAGCGCTCGCCCGCGCTGCGGACGGCCGAGCAGGCGCCCGGCAAGGGCCATGGCGGCGCCCTTCCAGATGAGCTCGCCGTTTCCAGGAGTCCGCGCCTGCGGCGGAGCGATGGGCCCCGGCTTTGGCGGCTGCGCCCGCGCAGGCGGCGCGGTCGGCGCAGCGGCGCGGACCTCGATCTCGGCGTTCAGCTCAGCGCCGAGGAGGACGATATAGGCTGAGAGGTAGAGCCAGGTCAGGAACACGATGATCGCGCCCAGCGACCCGTAAGTGGCGTTGTAATCGCTGAAATTGGAGACGTAGAGCCCGAATCCGGCGGTGGCGGCAAGCCACAGCAGCGTCGCCGCCGCGGAGCCCGGCGTGATCCAGCGCCAGGGCGCGTCCGGACGATCCGGCCCGTAGCGGTAGATGATTGCGAGCAACAGCGCGACTCCGGCTGCAGCCAGCCCCCAGAAGAGCAGCTTCAGAAGCAGCTGCGTGATTCCGCCGAGATTGGGAAGCAGGCCTTCGAGCATTGCCATGGCTGAGATGGCGAGGATGGCGAGCATCAGAGTCACCACCGCGCCAACGGTCATCGCGAGCGAGATCAAGGTCCTCTTGATGAAGCCGCGGGTTTCCTCCTCCACGTCGTAAGCGATGTTGAGCGCCGTCATCAGCGAACCGGCGCCCTTGGCTGCGCCGTAGAGCGCGATCCCGAGCGCCACGATGAGGCCCAGGCCCTTCTCCCCGCTCGGCGTCTCGACCATGCTCTTCAACTGGTCGCCGATGATCGATGCGGCATTTTGCGGCATCATGCTGGTCAGGCTCTGCATATGTTGAACGACAGACGCGGGGTCAGCGATGAGGCCATAGCTGAGGACGAACGCCGTCAGCAGCGGGACGAAGGCAAGAAAGGCATAGAAAGCGACGCCCGCGGCGACGAGGCTGAGATTGTCCTTTCCGGATTCTTTCCAGGTGCCGATCGCGATCTGCTTCCAGCTGCGCGGCGGTAGATTGGCGGGATGGCTTGGCTGTTCGTCGATTCGAGGGTCATGCTGAGAATTCATTATAATCCCCGAACGCGTGATTGACAGGATCAGCCCGGAATGGACCTAAAATACTGGCGCCGGGGCCGGTTCCCTCGGAGGCGCTTGGTTCGGAAAATCCCGGATGCTAGGCCCGGTTCCAATGTTTTCGGAACCCTCATGAGCGCCGCCTGGTCCTTCGCGATCGACCGCGGCGGCACCTTCACCGATATCGTCGCGCGCGCGGCGGACGGGCGCGTGCATGTCGCCAAATTGCTGTCCGAGGATCCGTCCCGCAACGAGGATGCGGCGGTCGCTGGTATCCGGATGCTGATGGATCGGCACGGGTCAGCGCCGATCGCCTCGGTGAAGATGGGAACCACGGTCGCGACCAACGCGCTGCTGGAGCGGAAGGGCGAGCCGCTGGTCCTGGCGATCACGCGCGGCTTCGGCGACGCTCTTCGCATCGGCTACCAGGCGCGGCCGGAGATCTTCGCACGCCGGATCGTGCTGCCCGAGGCGCTGTACGGACGGATCATCGAGGTCGAGGAGCGGGTGACGGCGGACGGCGAAGTGCTGCGGCCGCTCCATCTCGCTGCCGCCGAGCGCGATTTCCGCGCCGCCTATGGCGAGGGCTATCGCGCGATCGCGATCGTGCTGATGCACGGCTGGCGCTGGACGGCGCATGAGGCGGAACTGGCCGCGCTCGCCGAGCGGATCGGATTCACGCAGATTTCCGCCAGCCACCGGGTCGGGCCTCTGGTCAAGCTGGTCGGCCGCGGCGACACGACGGTGGTCGACGCCTATCTGTCGCCGGTGCTCCGCCGCTACGTCGACCGGGTCGTCGCGGCACTCGGCGGCCAGTCGCGCCTGCTCTTCATGCAGTCGAACGGCGGACTCACCGACGCCGGCGCCTTCCAGGGCAAGGACGCGATCCTCTCCGGCCCGGCGGGCGGGATCGTCGGCATGGCGAAGACGGCCGAGGAAGCGGGCTTCGGCGCCGTCATCGGCTTCGACATGGGCGGGACCTCGACCGACGTCTCCCATTATGCCGGCGAATATGAGCGCACCGTCGAACGTGTGGTTGCGGGCGTTCGCGTGCGGGCGCCGATGCTCGAAATCCATACCGTCGCCGCGGGCGGGGGCTCGGTCTGCAGCTTCGACGGCAGCCGCTTCCGGGTCGGACCGGAAAGCGCAGGCGCGATGCCCGGTCCGGCCTGCTACCGGCGCGGCGGGCCGCTCACCATCACCGACTGCAATGTCGTGCTCGGCAAGATCAAGGCGGAGCATTTCCCGCGCGTGTTCGGCGAGACGGGCGACCAGCCGATCGATGTCGACACCCCGCGCGCCCTCTGCGCCGCGATCGGCGGGCGCGCAGGCATGAGCGCGGAGGAGGTGGCGGAGGGCTTCGTCCGCATCGCGGTCGACAATATGGCGAACGCGATCAAGCAGATCTCGATCGCGCGCGGCCACGATGTCGGGCGCTACACCTTGCAATGTTTCGGCGGCGCCGGCGGCCAGCATGCCTGCCTCGTCGCGGACGCGCTCGGGATCGAGCGGGTGATGATCCATCCGCTCGCCGGCGTGCTCAGCGCCTATGGGATGAGCCTCGCCGACATGGTTGAGCTCCGCCAGCGCAGCCTGGGCGGCGAGGCGCTGGAGCCGGTGCTGGACGCGCTCGAGGCCGAGGCGCGGGCGGCTCTGGCGGCGCAGGGTGTCGAGCGGATCGAGGTCAGCCGCCGCGCGGCGCTTCGCTACGAAGGCAGCGACACCAGCCTCGAGGTTGCGGTCGGCGACGGGATGGAGGCGGCCTTCGAGCGCCTCCACCGCCAGCGCTACGGCTTCGTCATGGGCGGGGCGCCGGTGGTGATCGAGACCGCGATCGTGGAGGCGGTGGGGCGGTCGCAGGAATCGTTCGATCTTCCCCGGCCGGAGAAAAGAGAAGCGGCTGCGCCCTCCGCGGACGGCGTCGTCGACCGCGACACTCTGTCCACGGGCGACCGCCTCCGCGGCCCTGCTTTGATCGTCGATCCGTCGGCGACGACGGTGGTCGAGCCCGGCTGGCAGGCCGAGGTGGACGAGGCCGGCAATCTGATCCTCACCCGGCACAGCCCGCGCGAGGCCGTCCATGCGATCGGGACAGACGTCGATCCGGTCCGGCTCGAGCTGTTCAACAATCTGTTCATGGCGATCGCCGAGGAGATGGGGGTCGCGCTCCGCAACACGGCGACCTCGGTCAACATCAAGGAACGGCTCGATTTCTCCTGCGCGCTCTTCGATGCCGAGGGCGCGCTGATCGCCAATGCGCCGCACATTCCGGTCCATCTCGGATCGATGGGCGATTCGATCCGGACGATCATCGAGGCGCGCGGCGGCGGCGCGGACGGGCGCGGCATGAAACCGGGCGACGCTTATGTGCTCAACGCGCCTTATCGCGGCGGTACGCATTTGCCGGACGTGACGGTGATCATGCCGGTCTTCGCCGACGACGGCGACGATGCGCCGGCCTGGTTCGTCGCCGCCCGCGGCCATCATGCCGATATCGGGGGAATCGCGCCCGGATCGATGCCGCCGGACAGCCGGACTGTCGACGAAGAGGGCGTGCTGATCGACAATGGATTGCTCGTTGACGCGGGCACGTTCCTGGAGGCTGAGATCCGCGCGATCCTCGGCTCCGGCCGCTGGCCGGCGCGCAACCCGGACCGCAACGTCTCGGACCTCAAGGCCCAGGTCGCCGCCTGCGCCCGCGGCGCCGCCGAGCTCCGCCGGGTCGCCGCGGAGCAGGGCCGCGAGATCGTCGACACCTATATGCGCCACGTCATGGCCAATGCGGAGGAGGCGGTCCGGCGCCTCGTCGGGCGGCTCTCGGACGGCAGCTTCGCCTATCGGCTCGACAATGGTGCGGAGGTCTGCGTCACCGTCACGGTCGACCGCGAGGCGCGCTCCGCAGTCATCGATTTCGCCGGCACCAGCGCGCAGCAGCCCAACAATTTCAACGCGCCTTATTCGATCTGCCGCGCCGCCGCGCTCTACGTCTTCCGAACGATGGTCGACGACGCAATCCCGATGAACGACGGCTGCCTCAGGCCGATCACTTTGAAGGTCCCCGAAGGCTCGATGCTCAACCCGCACTATCCGGCGGCGGTGGTCGCCGGGAATGTCGAGACCAGCCAGGTGATCACGGACTGCCTGTTCGCCGCCTGCCGGGCGCTCGCGCCCAGCCAGGGGACGATGAACAATTTCACCTTCGGCGACGAGAGCCGCCAATATTATGAGACGATCGCGGGCGGCGCCGGTGCAGGCCCCGATTTCGACGGGGCGAGCGCGGTCCAGACCCATATGACCAACAGCCGCCTCACCGATCCCGAGATCCTGGAGACGCGCTTCCCGGTGCTGGTCGAGCGGTTCGCGATCCGGCGCGGGTCGGGCGGGGCGGGACGGAATCGCGGGGGCGACGGCGCCTTGCGCGAGATCCGCTTCCGGGCGCCAATGAAGGCGAACATCCTGTCGAACCGCCGACTGGTCGCGCCGCGCGGGATCGAGGGCGGCGGCGATGCGGCGCCGGGGATCAACCGGGTCGTCCGCGCCGACGGACGCGAGGAATTGCTCGGCCCGACCGCGGCGGTCGAGATGGGGGAGGGGGATATGTTCGTGATCGAAACGCCCGGCGGCGGAGGCTTCGGCGCGCCATGAGCCAGTATCTGCCCCTGCTGGGCATCGCGATCATCGTCCTCGGCTTCGGGCTTCGCTTCAATCCGATGCTGGTCGTGCCGGTTGCGGCGATCGCGACCGGGCTGCTCGCCGGCCTCGATGTCGTCTCCGTCGTCGAGAAGCTCGGCAAGGCGTTCAACGACAGCCGGATCATCGCCGTGCCCTGGATCGTGCTCCCGGTGATCGGCCTGCTCGAGCGCTACGGCCTGCAGCAGCGCGCCCGGGCGGTGATCGGCGGCTTCCGCGCGGCCACCGTGGGGCGTCTGCTGATCGTCTACCTCTTCTACCGCCAGATGATCTCCGCAATCGGCCTGCACTCGACTGCGGGCCACCCGCAGACGGTCCGGCCCTTGGTCGCCCCTATGGCGGTTGCCGCGGCCGAGAAGCAGCACGGCCCGCTCGATCCCGACAGTGAGGAGAAGGTGAAGGCGATGTCGGCGGCGACCGACAATGTTGGCCTGTTCTTCGGCGAGGACATCTTCTTCGCGATCGGATCGATCGTGCTGATCCAGCAGACGCTGGAGGCTTATGACATCGTCTTGTCGCCGCTGCAGCTCGCGCTCTGGGCGATCCCGACCGCGATCGCGGCCTTCCTGATCCACGGCAGCCGCCTGCTGCTCTTCGACCGGCGGCTCGCGGCGGCGGGGGCGCGGCCATGATCACCACCCAATGGGTCTTCTCGCTGGTCGGCGCGATGTTCGCCGCCTTCGCGATCCTGAGCCTGTTCGACCGGACCAACCCCAAGCGCTTCGGCAATGCCGCCTTCTGGGGCCTGTTCGCCTTGAGCCTGATCGCGGGCTCGTGGCTCGGCGACCTGGTCAACGGCCTCATCGTGCTCGGGCTTGCAGCGCTCGCCACCTTCAGACTGCTCGGCCGCGGCGCGCCCGACACAAGCGACGAGGCGCGCGCCGCTGCCGGCGCGCGCTACGGCAACAAGCTCTTCTTGCCGATCCTGGTCGTGCTGGTCACCGCCATCGCCGGTACTTTGCTCTACCTCTACACGCCGCTCCACCAGACCGGTCTGTTCGAGAACAACCGCGAGACCTTCGTCCTGCTTTGCCTCGGGGTCCTGCTCGCGCTCGCCTTCATCTTCGTGTGGCTGAGGCCGCCCTTGCTGGCGCCTCTCCAGGAAGGCAGGCGGCTGATCGACGCGGTCGGCTGGGCTGCCGTGCTGCCGATGATGCTTGCCTCGCTGGGCCTAGTGCTCAAGGATACCGGAGTCGGCCAGACGATCGGGGTGCTGATCCTGGCGGTGATCCCGGAAGGAAGCATCTTCCCCGCCGTCGCCGCCTTCGGGCTCGGCATGGCGCTCTTCACCATCCTCACCGGCAACGCCTTTGCCGCCTTCCCCGTGATGGCAACGGCGATCGGCGTTCCGGTGCTGATCCAGGGCTATCATGGCGACGCCGCGGTGATCGGCGCGATCGGCATGCTCGCCGGCTTCTGCGGCACTTTGCTGACGCCGATGGCGGCGAACTTCAATCTGGTCCCAGCGGCCCTGCTGGAGCTCAAGGACGAGAATGCGGTGATCAAGGCGCAGATCGGCACCGCGGTCCCGCTCCTGGTCGTCAACATCCTCTTCATCTACTGGTTCGCCTACTGACATGACCCACTTGCTCACCCCCGAAATCGCCGAGCGCTTCGCCGGCATCGCCCTCGGCCATGTGCGCCAGGAATATCCGCACAAGCTCGATCATGTGATGGACGGGCCGGAGGACGTGCGCGGGCCGAAGGCGCTCCACCCGATCTTCCACGGCAGCTTCGACTGGCACAGCTGCGTCCACGGCTATTGGCTGCTGATGCGGCTTCGCCGGCTGTATCCGGACCTGCCGTCGCGGCCGCGGATCGAGGCTTTGTTCGAGGAGATGCTGACCGCGGAGAAGGTGGAGGGCGAGCTCGCCTATCTCGACCGCGCATACTCGGGCGGGTTCGAGCGGCCTTATGGCTGGGCCTGGCTGCTCGCGCTCCATGCCGAGGCGCAGCGCCAGAACGATCCGGCGTGGGCCGAGGCGCTGGCGCCGCTCGCCGCAGCCTTTGGGGAGCGCTTCGCCGTCTACCTCCCCAAGCTCACTTACCCGATCCGGGTCGGCACCCATTTCAACACCGCTTTCGCGATGATCCTCGCGCTCGACTGGGCCGAGGCGAACGATCCGAAGCTGGCCGCGCTCATCCGCGAGCGGGCCGAGGCTTATTATGGCAACGATCGCGACTGCCAGGCCTGGGAGCCGGGCGGCGACGAATTCCTTTCCCCGGCGCTGATCGTGGCGCTCTGCATGCGCCGCACGATGGAGCCGGTCCGGTTCGCCGACTGGTTCGCCGGCTTCCTGCCGCGGCTGGACCAAGGCGAGCCTGCGACGCTGTTCACACCGGCCTTCGTCTCGGACCGCTCGGACGGGAAGATCGCCCATCTCGACGGGCTCAACCTCAGCCGCGCCTGGTGCTGGCGCGCGCTCGGCCGAGCCGAGGCGGCGGACGCCCATCTCGGCGCCAGCCTGCCCCATGTCGCGGGCGATTATATGGGCGAACATTGGCTCGCGACCTTCGCGCTTCTGGCGCTGGAAGGGGCGGGTTGAGCCGGAAAATGTCGGAATGGTTTACAGCCCGTTAGGCATTAACCATCATTTTCCCTTAACTTTCGGAACTGGCACGCGATTTGCTGCTTATTGCAGCATGTGGAAGCGCATCGGCAGGCTGTTCGTCATCAA
>JAEWCW010000127.1 GCA_023390415.1 Pseudomonadota bacterium
GCCTCGATCAGCCAGGCGTTCACCGCCGTGTCGAACCAGCCATAATAGACGATGTTGTTGACGTGGCCGTATTGGTCGTTGTCCGCCCAGCGCGTCGCGATCTCGCGCCAGGCGCGGTAGCTGCCCCGCCCCTTCAGCGGCGGCCTTTCCTCGCTTTTCGGGCTCAAAGCGCGGCCTCGTAGAGCCGGCGGGCGTCCGCCTCGCCGATCGGGCAGGGGTTGTTCACCAGCAGCCTTTCCTGCTTCATCGCCTCGGACGCGAGCAGATCGAGATGCTCGGCCGCAACTCCGACCTCGGCGAGCCGTTGGGGCAGCCCGCAGCGTTCGGAGAGACGCACGAGCCGGGACACGAAACCGCTCGCCTGCGCCTGCCGCCCCTGCACCGCCGCGTCCGGATCGAGAAGCGCGCCGAGCTCCGCATAAAGATCCATCGCCGCGTGCATGTTGTGGCCGAGCACGTGCGGCAGCATCAGCGCGTTGGAGAGGCCGTGCGGGACGTGGAAATGGCCCCCCAGCGGGTAAGCGAGGGCATGAACCCCCGCGACCGGCGCATTGGCGAAGGCGACTCCGGCGAGATGGGCTGCAAGCAGCATCGCGCTCCTGGCCTCGACATTGCCGGGTTCGTCGCAGGCGATCACGAGGTTCGCGTCGATCAACCGGAGCGCCTCGCGGGCCAGCATGTCGGAGACGGGATTTTTGAGCCGCGCCGAGGTATAGGCTTCGATCGCGTGGACCATGGCATCGATCCCGGTCGCGGCGGTGACGTGGCGCGGCAGGCCGAGGGTCAGCTCGGGATCCAGCAATGCCCAGTCGGCGATCAGCGCGGCGCTGCTCGCCCCCTTCTTCTCCGTGGCGCCGACGGTGATGACGCTGACCGGGGTCGCCTCTGAGCCGGTTCCGGCGGTGGTCGGCACGAGCACGAGCGGAAGCCCCTGCCCCGTCGCCTTGCCGACGCCCCAGAGGTCGTCCAGATCCTCCCCGGTGCCGATCAGATACGCGGCAAGCTTGGCGACATCCATCGGGCTGCCGCCGCCGAAGCCGACCACGGAGACCGCGCCTTCTCCCGCGGCGACCGCCGCCATCAGCGTCTCGCGCGAGGGATCTTGCTCGACCGCGTCGAAGATGACGACGTCATCGAGCCCCGCCAGCGCTGCGTCGGCGAGCCCGAGCGCGCGCACGATCGAGTCGGAGACGAACAGGCACCTGCCCGCCGGCAGGAGCTCGGCGATCCGCGCGGAGACGCCGGGGCCGGAGCGGACCCGCGGGCCATAAAGGAAGTCGAAGCCCTGCATCGTCCCAGCGCTACAGCGAGCGCTGCAGCCGGCTCAAGAGGCTACGCGCCGGGCTCGGCTGCGGCTCCGGCATCACGCCGTCGTCGATCCGCGCGATCCGGTCGTAAAGCTCCTGGCTGGATCGGATGAGCGCCGCAGCGGTCTCGGGAAGGCGCGGGAGCAGTTCGCCGTCGGTCGCCGGCGCCTCGCCCAGCCGCCGCTCGGGCGCTGCAGCCTGGCCGCGCTCGATCTCGCCGGCAGCGATCGCCCGCTGGGTCATCAGCCAGGCGATCACCTGCATCAGCCGCGTCGTCACCTTCAGCGACTCGCAGGCGAAGCCGACCCGGACGAGGGGATCCAGGGCGAGCCGATCGTCGCGGCCGTTCGAATCGAAATAGGCGCGCGCCTCATCGGCGAGGACCATCGCCTCGACATAGAGCGAGTCGATCAGTCGGGGCGTCAGCTCGGCGCGGGCGGGATCCTCTGCCATGTCCCGACCCTGCCACAGGGATGCAGGGCCGGGAACGGCAAAAGAAGGTAAAAGGCTCGGCGTCTCAGCCGCGGACGCTGAACCGCGCCAAGGCCCGCCGCGGCAGCGCCCAGGTCGGCCGAAGCTCCTGCGCGCGCTGATAATCGCGATAGGCGTCGGCATCGCGACCGGCGAGCTCATTGCCGACTGCGCGCCCGTAATAGGCGACCCACGGCCGCTGCGGCCCGCGCTGGAGCCCTTCGTTGATGAAGGCCAGCGAGCGGTCGATATCCTCGCCGGCGGCGATCATTGTGATCCCACGATTGACCATCGCATCGGCCTGGCGCGGCTCGATCACCATCGCGGCGTCGAAATCGGCAAGCGCTTCTGGGAACTGCTCGAGCCGGAAGTGGATGATCCCGCGATTGACCAGGGTGGCGACGCGGTCCTGGTTGTCGAGATCGTTGCTTGCGAGCGCGACTCCGCACGTTTCGATCGCGTCGGGGCGGCGCGCGTCGGAATCGGCGGCGCGGAAGCAGGCGATCGCGTCTGCGTTGGTCCCGATCACTGTGACGCTGTGGGCATGGGCTGCGCCGGCTGCGGCGAGCGAGATGCCGAAGGCGAATGCGGCTTTACCGAACATCTTGGCCTCCTCTCTACGAGTGAGGCGAAGATACCATGTCCGGCGCCGGAGCCTAAGCCGAGCGGCTGATTTTTTCGACGAACGACATGCCGACTTCTGCGAAAAGCAGACTCGGCGCGCAGCCTTCAGGCGATGATGTCGGGGATCAGCACGTCCTCGAGCCGGCTGATCTCATCCTTCAATCGCAACTTTCGTTTCTTGAGCCTGGCGAGCTGAAGCTGGTCGGCGGCGAGGTCCCGCTCCAGCGCATCGATTGCAGAATCGAGATCCCGGTGTTCGGTGCGCAGCCAGGCGAGGCGCGCTGCGGGATCTGGGACGGCTCCGTTCTGGTCCATTCAATGGGACTCCCGTCGCTGATCGAGGCCTGCAGGATAAACCCTCAACGCTTCGGCGTACATATCCCTTTCTTGGTCGGATGACCCGAGACAGGAGGCTCGCCAGCTGATCTAAAGGCGGTGCGTATCAGTGAAGGAGACGTGCATGGAACAGGCGCATATGACGGCCCTCCAGACGAGGCATGCGGGCCTCGATCGACGCATTCATGAAGAAACGCGACGGCCGCTCCCGGACGACGCGCTGATCGCCCAGCTGAAGAAGGAAAAGCTACGGCTGAAGGAGGAGATGTCGGGCCTGTAGGGTCCGCCTGCACCCGCGCCGCGCCCACGGCGACGGGGCATGAGGCCGCGGCGGCGCATCAGGCGCCGGCCGCGGCCGTTTCGTTTCTCAGTCGTCGCGAGAGACGCGCTCGTTGCGCTCGTGGCGCTCCTGCGCCTCGACCGTCATCGTCGCGATCGGGCGAGCGTCGAGACGGGCGAGCGAGATCGGCTCGCCGGTCACTTCGCAGAAGCCATATTCGCCGGTCTCGATCCGGCGGAGCGCCGCATCGATCTTGCTGATCAGCTTGCGCTGGCGGTCGCGGGTGCGGAGCTCGATCCCCCAATCGGTCTCGCTCGAGGCGCGGTCGGTGAGATCGGCCTCGCGCAGCGGGCCGGTCTTGAGCTGGGCAATCGTGCCCTGGGACTCGCGAAGGATCTCGTCCTTCCAGTTGAGCAGCTTCTGCCGGAAATAAGCGAGCTGCAGCGGGTTCATGAACTCTTCGTTCGCGCCCGGACGATAAGCGGAATCCAGGCCGGTCCTCGGCTGGAGTACCTCACTCAAAGCTGTCGCCATAACCCCTCCACTCCTCCGCTCAGGCGGCGTGCCCTCGCGGTACCTTACCAACGCCGCTTGCCACCCCTCGGCAAAAGTCGGCGTTTGCCCCAGCGCGCCTATACGCGCGCCCGGGTGTCAGCACAAGTCACTCAAATCGCGGCTGAAAGTTTCCGCCATTTCCCTCTGTGGATGGCGTGTTTCTACGGGGCGGGTACCGCCGTTCGACGCGCGCCGCAGACCCCCGCGACTCGGGCTCGGATTCGCGACTCGGGGGCGGGTGATTCGCTTCAGGCGGAGCGACTCGGGCGGCCCTGAGCGCCGCGCGCGTTCATGCCTCCCGGCGGCTTGTCTTGATTTGGCACGTAAGTCCCCGTGAGAGCCCCTCAGAGGCCTTTCGGATGGTTAAACGCTTGATCCCAAGGGGCGCTTGGCATCACCTCGGGTCAGCCAGACAGGCGGACAAGGGATCCCGATGGACCCGGGAACCCGAGCCGCACAGGCCAGGAACAGGTGCTCTATGTCGGTACGAATGGCTTTGGCGCAGCTCTGTGCATGCG
>JAEWCW010000144.1 GCA_023390415.1 Pseudomonadota bacterium
CGGACGGCGCGCAGGCGAGCCGCCAGCGGGTGAAGGCGGCGGAGGTGGCGGCGAGCGGATCGGCGCCGCTGCGCCGCCAGCGCTTCAGCATCAAGGCCGTCGTCCCGCCCTCCTCGGCGGCGAGCTGGAGACGGCGGGTGGATGCCATGGCGACCCGGCCGACCTCGCCGACCACCGCCGAAAGGCCGCCGTGGCGGAGTCCCTCCTCCATCACCGCGAGCACCTCCTCGTCGTTCCGGCATTCGGCGTAGAGGATCCGATCCGGCGCGAGGCCGACCAGGGCCAAGCCGGGCGCGAACAGGTCGCGCCGGCTCAGCGCCCACAGCACCTGGCCGCCTTGACGTGCGGCGACCGAGGCGGCGAAGAGGGTTGCGGCGGCATCGTCGCCGAGGCCGGGCGAAGCGCCGGCCACTTCGTGAAGGGCATCGGCAGCGAGCCCGCCGCCGGCGAGACGCCGATCGAGCGCGTCCAGGCCGAACGGCAGGATCGCACGCGCGCTGCCGCGCCCGCCATCGGCGATGGCGGCGATCTCGTCGCGGAGCGCCGCGAGGCGGTGGGCGTGGGTCATGCGACTCGGACTCATCTGTTCGCCATATGTTCCGCTCACGCTCGACCAGAGTCAAGGCGAGCCGATCAGGAGTCCGATCTCAGAAATCCGGCTCAGGACGCGTCGCAGCCCCCGCCTGCGGCCGTCGCGTCGCGCTTGCATCCGCGCGTGCGGGGGGTAGAAGCGCCGCGTCACTTTCCTTCCGCGAGCGCTCACGAATGGCCACCACCCCATCCGCCTACAAGGTCATCGATCATGTCTATGACGTCGTCGTCGTCGGCGCCGGCGGCTCGGGGCTTCGCGCGACGATGGGCGCGGCCGAGAAGGGGCTGAAGACCGCCTGCATCACCAAGGTCTTCCCGACCCGCAGCCACACCGTCGCCGCGCAGGGCGGAATCGCGGCGAGCCTCGGAAACATGGGTCCGGACCACTGGACCTGGCACATGTACGACACGGTCAAGGGCTCGGACTGGCTCGGCGACCAGGACGCGATCGAATATCTCTGCCGCGAGGCGCCGCAGGCGGTCTACGAGCTCGAACATGCCGGGGTCCCGTTCAGCCGGACGACCGAGGGCAAGATCTACCAGCGCGCCTTCGGCGGGATGATGCAGAATATGGGCGAGGGGCCGCCCGCCCAGCGCACCTGCGCCGCCGCCGACCGCACCGGCCACGCCATGCTCCACGCGCTCTACCAGCAGAGCCTGAAGTATGACGCGGACTTCTACATCGAATATTTCGCGCTCGACCTGATCATGGACGGCGGCGAGTGCCGCGGAGTCATCGCCCTCTGCATGGAGGACGGCACCATCCACCGCTTCCGGTCGCAAGCGGTGGTGCTCGCGACCGGCGGCTACGGCCGCGCCTATTTCACCGCGACGTCGGCGCACACCTGCACCGGCGACGGCAACGCGATGGTGCTCCGCGCCGGCCTGCCGCTGCAGGACATGGAGTTCGTCCAGTTCCACCCGACCGGGATCTACGGCGCCGGCGTGCTGATCACCGAGGGTGCGCGTGGCGAGGGCGGCTATCTCACCAACTCCGAGGGCGAGCGCTTCATGGAGCGCTACGCGCCGAGCGCCAAGGACCTCGCCAGCCGCGACGTCGTCTCACGATCGATGGCGATGGAGATCCGCGAGGGCCGCGGGGTCGGCAAGAACAAGGACCATATCTACCTCCACCTCGATCATATCGACGCGAAGATCCTGGCCGAGCGGCTTCCCGGAATCACCGAGACCGGGAAGGTCTTCGCGGGCGTCGACCTCACCCGCCAGCCGCTGCCGGTGGTGCCGACCGTCCACTACAATATGGGCGGGATCCCGACCAATTATCACGGCGAGGTCGTGACCCTTAAGGACGGCAATCCGGACAGCGTCGTCCCGGGCCTTTTCGCGGTCGGCGAGGCGGCCTGCGTCTCGGTCCACGGCGCCAACCGCCTGGGCTCGAACAGCCTGATCGACCTCGTCGTCTTCGGCCGCGCCGCCGGAATCCGGCTCGGCGAGATCGTCAAGCCGGGCGCTGCCCAGCCCGGCCTTCCCAAGAATGCCGACGAGCTCGCCCTCACCCGTCTCGACACCTTCCGCCACGCCAAGGGCGGAAGCCCGACGGCGGTGATCCGCGAGCGCATGCAGCGCACGATGCAGGCCGATTGCGCCGTCTTCCGCGCCGAGCAGTCGCTCGCGGAAGGAAAGGTCAAGATCGACGAGGTCTACCGCCAGATGGAAGATATCGGCACCACCGACCGCTCGCTGATCTGGAACACCGATCTCGTCGAGACCCTTGAGCTCGACAATCTCATCGCCCAGGCGGTGGTCACCATGCATTCGGCCGGCAACCGCAAGGAAAGCCGCGGCGCGCACATGCATGAGGATTATCCGAACCGCGACGACGCGAACTGGATGAAGCATTCCGTCGTGTGGTTCGAAGGCTGGGGCGGCAAGGGCGGCGGGGTCCGCATCGATTACCGCCCGGTCCACGAATATACGCTGACCGACGAGATCGACTACATCAAGCCGAAGGCCCGGGTTTACTGAGCTAGGCGCGGCTCCAGCCGGCCGGCGGCGGCCGGTGGAGGTTCGCCTCCGGGATGAGCCGGCGCAGCTTGGCGGCGAAGCTCCTCAGGCAGACCTCGCCGGTGCCGAGAGGCCCCGGCTCGTAGGCGCT
>JAEWCW010000155.1 GCA_023390415.1 Pseudomonadota bacterium
TCTCGAACGAATCGTAGCCGCCCGGATAGAGCGTGACCTTGCCGCCCTTGAGGTGAAGGATGTGGTCGACGACGTTGTTGAGCAGATCGCGCTCGTGGCTGACGATCAGCATCGTCGCCTTGTAGCCCTTGAGGAAATTCTCCAGCCACAGGGTCGATTCGAGATCGAGGTGGTTCGAAGGCTCGTCGAGCAGCAGCATATCCGGCTGCGAGAAGAGCAATGCGGCCAGAGCGACCCGCATCTTCCAGCCGCCCGAATAGGAATCGAGCGGCCGCTGCTGCATCTCCTCGTCGAAGCCGAGCCCGACCAGGATCTTGGACGCGCGGGACGGCGCCGAATGGGCGTCGATCGCGTTCAGCCGCTCGTGGATCTCGGCGAGGCGGTGCATGTCCTCGCTGGCCTCGGCCTCGGCGAGCAGCGCGCTGCGCTCCACGTCCGCTGCGAGAACGGTCTCGAATGGCGTCGAGTCGCCCGAAGGCGCCTCCTGGGCGATATAGCCGACGCGGGCGTTCTTCGACAGGTCGATGCGTCCGCCGTCCGGCTCGATCTCACCGGTGACGACGCGCATCAGGGTCGACTTGCCGGCGCCGTTGCGGCCGACCAGCCCCACGCGGCTGCCCGGCGGCAACGCCACGCTCGCACCGTCAAGGATCGCCTGCCCGCCGAGGCGGACGACAAGGCCGTTCAAATTCAGCATGGGCGGGTCCATAGCCGTACGGCCGCGCGCTTGCCAGCCGCGGCGGCGCGATTATGCTGCATCGCAGCAGTTCAGGAGCCGGACGCCGTGAAGAAGATTGAAGCCGTCATCAAGCCGTTCAAGCTGGACGAGGTGAAGGAGGCGCTTCACGACGTCGGGGTCTCGGGGATCACGGTGACCGAGGCCAAGGGCTTCGGCCGCCAGAAGGGCCATACCGAACTCTATCGCGGCGCCGAATATGTCGTCGATTTCCTGCCCAAGGTGAAGCTCGAGGTGGTCGTCGAGGACGGCCTCGCCGAGCGGGTCGTCGAAGCGATCGCCAACGCCGCCCGCACAGGCCGCATCGGCGACGGCAAGATCTTCGTCTCGACCATCGAGGAAGCGCTCCGGATCCGCACCGGCGAGCGCGGCTCGGACGCGATCTGATTGGGTTCGCCGCGGCTTCACGCTAAGCAGCGGCCGGTGGACGACCTCAAAGCCTCCATGTCTCCGGACGAGCTGCGCGCCGCGATGCGAACGCTCGGCTATCGCACGCAGAGCGAGCTTGCCGATGCGATCGGCGTCAGCCGGTCCGCGATCAGCCTGTGGCTCGAGGGCAAGGTCGGAGTCCCCCGTCCGGTGGCGATGCTCCTGCGGATGCTGATCTCGGCGCAGCGCCGCAACTACTGATCTCTTCGCCCACGTGAAATATTCACGCGCGCTGGACGCCCGGCGCGCGGCCCTGAAATGCTGGCCCGGCACCTCCCCCGATTCTCAGACAAGGGCACGACCGACATGGCGAACGACGCGAACGCGATCCTGAAGCGTATCAAGGACGAGGAGATCGAATGGGTCGACCTCCGCTTCACCGATCCCAAGGGCAAGTGGCAGCATCTCTCGATGGTCGCTTCGATCATCGATGAGGACCAGCTGCTCGACGGCTTCATGTTCGACGGCTCGTCCATCGCCGGCTGGAAGGCGATCAACGAGAGCGACATGATCCTGAAGCCGGACCTGGAAGCGGCCTATGTCGATCCCTTCTCGGCGACCCCGATGCTGATCCTGTTCTGCGACGTCGTCGATCCGGCGACCGGCGAGCTCTATGCCCGCGACCCGCGCTCGACCGCCAAGCGCGCCGAGGCCTATCTCAAGGCGACCGGGATCGGCGACACCGCTTATGTCGGCCCCGAGGCCGAATTCTTCATGTTCGACGACGTCCGCTTCGAGGACGGCTACAACAGCTCCTACTTCCAGATCGACGACATCGAGCTGCCGACCAACAGCGGCACCAAGTACGAGACCGGCAACCAGGCCCACCGGCCGCGCGCAAAGGGCGGCTATTTCCCGGTCGCGCCGGTCGACAGCGCCCAGGACATTCGCGGCGAGATGGTCTCGACGATGATCGAGATGGGCCTGCCCTGCGACAAGCATCACCACGAGGTCGCCGCCGCGCAGCACGAGCTCGGCCTCACCTACGGCAAGCTCACCGAGACCGCCGACCGGATGCAGATCTACAAATATGTCGTGCACATGGTCGCGCATGCCTACGGCAAGACGGCGACCTTCATGCCCAAGCCGATCAAGAGCGACAACGGCTCCGGGATGCACACCCACATCTCGATCTGGAACGGCTCGCAGCCGCTCTTCGCGGGGAACGGCTATGCCGGCCTCAGCGAGACCGCGCTCTATTTCATCGGCGGCGTGATCAAGCATGCCAAGGCGCTCAACGCCTTCACCAACCCGACGACCAACAGCTACAAGCGCCTGGTCCCAGGCTTCGAGGCGCCGGTTTTGCTCGCTTATTCGAGCCGCAACCGCTCCGCCGCCTGCCGGATCCCCTATGGCACCGGCGAGAAAGCGAAGCGCGTCGAGTTCCGCTTCCCGGACGCGATGGCCAATCCGTACCTCGCTTATTCGGCTTTGCTGATGGCGGGCCTCGACGGCATCCAGAACCGGATCCACCCGGGCGAGGCGATGGACAAGAATCTCTACGATCTGCCGCCCGCCGAGATGGTCAACGTGCCGACCGTCTGCGGCTCGCTCCGCGAGGCCTTGATCGCGCTCCAGAACGACCGCGCCTTCCTGACCCGCGGCGACGTGTTCAGCGATGACCAGATCGACGCGTACATCGAGCTCAAGTGGGAGGAGCAGCTGCGCTGGGAGACCACGCCCAGCCCGGTCGAATACGACATGTATTATTCGAGCTGAGGCTCAGCCCTTCCCGACCCTTCGACGGCCCCGGCGCACCAGCGTTGGGGCCGTTTGGCGTTGGGACGGAAGCGCGGGCAGCGGATCGCGTGCGCCGAGCGGCCCGACCCCGATCTCCGGGCGGCTGGCGCGGCCGGTGATCCGCACCCCCGGGCCGAAGCCGCCGGGCGGCGCGGTGACGATGTCGAGCAGGGGATCGGTGGAGCCGTCGAAGCGCATCGTCCCGCGGCGCAGCTCGACCCCGCGGCCTAACAGCCGGTAGCTGCCGCGGATCAACGCCGCCTCGCCGACCAGCTGCGGCGCCGAGGCCGTGCCGCCGACCCGGATCCGCCCGCGCCACTCGCTCTCCAGCGGCCCGCGGGCGAGGGCAATCCGGTCTCCCGACAATGTGAGATCGAGCGCGCCCGCATAGGAGATCGTCCCGGCGCCCTCGATCCGCCCGCCATTGGCGCTTCGGCCGTTGAAGGCGGCGAGGTTCAGCCGCTCGAGGTCGAACGTGCCCGATGCCTCGACCTCGTCGAACGCTGCGCCCGGGCCCGTCAGCCGTCCCCCGGCGAGGCGGAGCCGCCCGGCGAGGCTCGGCTCGGCCAGAGTGCCGCCGAGGTCAGCCTCCATCCGCAGCGGGCCGGTCAGCGCCATCTCCTCGATGCCGGCCGCGCGCCACAGGCGATCCGCGACCCCGTCGAAGCGCAGGCGACCGGACAGAGCCTCGCCGTTCGCGATGGCAAGGTTCGCGCCGATCCGCCCGCTGCCGACCGGAACGCCGGCGACCGTGGCGTCGCGCGCGACCAGATCGGCGGTGACGGTCTGGCGGCCTT
>JAEWCW010000021.1 GCA_023390415.1 Pseudomonadota bacterium
GCGGTCCAGGCCGTGACGAGGATGGCGGCGAGGAGCTGATCGAAAAGCTCGTCCACATCAACCGCGTCTCGAAGACCGTGAAGGGCGGTAAGCGCTTCGGCTTCGCCGCGCTGGTCGTGGTCGGCGACGGCAAGGGCCGCGCGGGCTTCGGCCACGGCAAGGCCCGCGAGGTGCCGGAGGCGATCTCGAAGGCGACCGCTGCCGCCAAGAAGGCGATGGTCCGCGTGCCGCTGCGCGAGGGCCGCACCCTTCACCATGACGGCGCCGGCCATTTCGGCGCTGGCCGTGTCCATGTCCGTTCGGCTCCGGCCGGTACCGGCATCATCGCCGGCGGCCCGATGCGCGCCGTGTTCGAGAGCCTGGGCGTCGCCGACGTGGTGACCAAGTCGATCGGCACGTCGAACCCGTACAACATGATCCGCGCGACCTTCGAGGCGCTGACCGACCAGACTTCGCCGAAGTCGGTTGCCCAGCGGCGCGGCAAGAAGATCGCCGACCTGCTCGGCCGCGGCGGCTCGCAGAGCGCCGAGGCGGATGCCGCGGCGGTCGTGGAGTAAGCGTGATGGCGACCATCAAGATCACCCAGATCGGCTCGCCGATCCGCCGGACGCCGGACCAGCGCAAGACGCTGATCGGCCTCGGCCTCAACAAGATGCACAAGACGGTCGAGCTCAGCGACACCCCCGAGGTGCGCGGCATGATCCGCCGGGTGCAGCATATGGTGCGGGTCGAAGGCTAAAACCTTCGCCCCCCACTGCGCGACAAAAGCGAAAGCGAGTGCAACAAAATGAAACTCAACGATCTTCGTGACAACAAGGGCGCCCGCAAGTCGCGGGTCCGCGTCGGACGCGGCATCGGCTCGGGCCTCGGCAAGACCGCGGGCCGCGGCCAGAAGGGCCAGACCAGCCGCTCGGGCGTGTCGATCTTCGGCTTCGAGGGCGGCCAGATGCCGCTCCACATGCGGCTGCCGAAGCGCGGCTTCAACAACATCTTCGCCAAGGATTATGCCGAGGTGAACCTGGGCGCGATCCAGAAGGCGCTTGACGCCGGCAAGCTCGATTCCAAGGGCACGATCGATCATGACGCGCTGAAGGCCGCAGGCCTCGCCCGCGGCGGCAAGGATGGCGTTCGCCTGCTCGGCAAGGGCACGCTCTCGGCCAAGCTGTCGTTCCGCGTCGCCGGCGCCTCCGCCGGCGCCCGCGAGGCCGTCGAGAAGGCCGGCGGGTCGATCGAGGTGATCGAGGTCGTTCCGGCTGCCGAGAAGGCTGCCGCGAAGAAGAACAGCGTCAAGAAGCGCAAGGACGCCTGAACCCAATCGGCGCGGTCCGGGTGACAAGCCCGGGCCGCGCACTATATGAGGCCGGGGGGCGCGCCTTCCGGCCCGCATCATATCTGGGATCGAAAGCTTTATGGCATCCGCAGCCGAGCAAATGGCAGCCAATTTCAGCCTGGCGAATTTCTCCAAGGCGACCGATCTCAAGAAGCGCCTGTGGTTCACCCTCGGCGCGCTCATCGTCTTCCGCCTGCTCTCGTTCGTGCCGCTGCCCGGAATCGATCCGCGCTCGCTGGCGGCCCTGTTCGATCAGACGCGCGGCGGAGTCCTCGATTTCTTCAACATGTTCTCGGGCGGAAGCCTCGAGCGCATGAGCCTGATCGCGTTGGGCGTGATGCCCTACATCACCGCCTCGATCGTGGTTCAGCTCGCGACCTCGATGTCGCCGGCCCTCGCTCAGCTCAAGAAGGAGGGCGAGAGCGGCCGCAAGAAGATCAACCAGTATACGCGCTACGGCACGGTCTTCCTCTGCGCGATCCAGGGCTATTTCATCGCTGTCGGTCTCGAGAGCTGGGGCGCCCAGCAGGGCGGCTCGGCGGTGCTCGATCCGGGTCTGATGTTCCGGATCACCACCGTGATCAGCCTCGTCGGCGGCACCATGTTCCTGATGTGGCTCGGCGAGCAGATCACCAGCCGCGGCATCGGCAACGGCGTCTCCCTGATCATCATGGCGGGCATCGTCGCCCAGCTTCCGACCGCTCTCGCCCAGGCGCTCGAGGGCGGCCGCACCGGCACGCTGTCGCCGGTGACGATCATGGCTGTGCTCGCGCTCGCCGCCGGCCTCATCCTCTTCATCTGCTTCATGGAGCGCGCCCAGCGTCGCGTCCTGATCCAATATCCCAAGCGCCAGACCGCGCGCGGCAACATCCAGCAGGAGCGTTCGCACCTGCCGCTGAAGATCAACACCGCGGGCGTGATCCCGCCGATCTTCGCCTCGTCGCTGCTGCTGATGCCGCTCACGATCGCCCAGTTCTCGGGCAACCGCACCGCCGGCGAAAGCGCCTGGGGCGATTTCATCATCACCGTCACCTCGGCCCTGCAGCACGGCGCGCCGCTCTACATGGCGCTCTACGGCATCGGCATCATCTTCTTCTGCTTCTTCTACACGTCGGTCGTCTTCAACCCGGAGGAGACCGCGGAGAACCTCAAGAAATATGGCGGCTTCATTCCCGGAATCCGGCCCGGCAAGCGCACCGAGGAATATCTCGATTATGTGCTGACCCGGATCACGGTGATCGGCTCGGCCTACCTCACCCTGATCTGCCTCGTGCCGGAGTTCCTGATCGCGCGGGCGGGCATTCCCTTCTATCTCGGCGGCACCTCGCTGCTCATCGTGGTGAACGTCACGATGGACACGGTGACGCAGATCCAGAGCCATCTGATCGCCCACCAATATGGTGACCTGATCAAGAAGGCGAAGCTGAAGGGCGGCCGCGGCCGCTGAGCCGCCGCATCGCTGTGGAGTTCCAGGCGATATGAACATCATCCTGCTCGGCCCCCCAGGCGCCGGTAAGGGCACCCAGGCCAGCCGGCTCGAGAAGGAGCGCGGCATGGTCCAGCTCTCGACCGGGGACATGCTCCGCGCGGCCGTCGCCGCCGGTACCGAGATCGGCCTCAAGGCCAAGGCGGTAATGGACGCGGGCGACCTCGTCTCCGACGAGATCGTCACCGGGATCCTCTCGGCACGGCTCGACCAGCCGGACGTCGAGCAAGGGTTCATCCTGGACGGCTATCCGCGCACCGCAGCCCAGGCGGAGTCGCTGGACGCCCTGCTCGCCGAGAAGGGCAAGCGCCTCGATCACGTCATCGAGCTGGTGGTGGACGAGGAGGCGCTGGTCGACCGGATCACGGGCCGTTTCTCCTGCGGCAAGTGCGGCACCGGCTATCACGACCGCTACAAGCTTCCCAAGGTGGCGACGCTCTGCGACGTCTGCGGCGCGGAGGATGCCTTCAAGCGTCGCCCCGACGACAATGAGGAGACGGTTCGCAACCGCCTCGCGGAATATCGCGCCAAGACCGCGCCGATCCTGCCCTTCTACGAAGCGCGGGGCCTGGTCAGCCGGGTCGACGGCATGGCTCCGATCGACGAGGTCACGCTCGGCATCGAGACCATCCTGGCGGGCAGCGCCAAGGCAGCGAGCGCCGGCTGAAATCCTTGACTTCGCGGCCGCTTTCGGGTTGAGAGGCGGTCGCAGGCGCGGCGGCATCGGCCCGGCGCCTTTTCGTTTTTAAATGGGGTATGGGCAGCACCCCTTTTCGCTGCCTGGCCCAGGATACCTGAGACGGTCCTGGTACGAACGGAGAAGAACCATGCGCCATCGCGTCGGCGGCCGTAAGCTGCAGCGTACCTCGAGCCATCGTGCGGCCCTGTTCCGCAACATGGCGGCGGCCCTCATCAAGCACGAGCAGATCACCACCACCCTCGCCAAGGCGAAGGAGCTCCGGCCCTATGTCGAGAAGCTGATCACGCTCGCCAAGAAGGGCGGTCTCTCCAACCGCCGCCTCGCTCATGCGCGGCTCCTCGACGACACGCAGCTCGTCAAGCTGTTCGACGTCCTCGCGCCGCGCTACGCCGAGCGCGCCGGCGGCTATACCCGCATCATCAAGGCCGGCCTCCGCGCCTCCGACGCGGCGCCGATCGCGATCATCGAGCTGGTCGACCGCGACGTCGCCGCCAAGGGCCAGGATTCCGGTCCGGTGCAGGGCGGCGAAGAGGATTTCGACGAAGCCGCCTGAGCGCGATCCGGGCGAACTACTCGGTCCCTCGCTACCCTCCGTTAACCGCCGGCGCTCCATGGACGCGCTGCCCTGTTGGGCCTGTGTCGGTGGGGTAGTTTGCGTATGGATTGGGTGGGTCGCCCGGGAATTCCCCGGGACTTGCGGGATGGCCGGGGCACGGCCGAGTCGATGTCGTCTGCCAGCGGTGGCGAATCGCCCACGCACGCGTCGGAGGCAAACCTCGCGGCGTTGCTGAAGCGGCGAGCGGCGGCGCAAAGGGCAGGCCTCCCCGATGTGGAGCGGCAGCTTCGAGAGCGCATTCGCAGCGCGTTGCCGATCCGTCGGATCGGCGCGGACGCGAGCGCGCCCATAACGGGGGCGCTCGAGGATTCTCCGCACCCGGCGTCCGAGGTGCCGGACGAGGAGCACCCGATCGCGCACATTGTGCCGCCGGACGAGCCTGTCCGGACCAAGATCGCGCAGCTGGCGACATTGCCGGCGATCGAGGGGCGCCGGTCTGAACGGCGCGTCCTCAATCTTGCCGCGGAAGTCCGCGAGAACGGCGCCGCATTCGCCGAGGTCGAGGTCGCGAACATCTCGAAGGAAGGCTTCCTGATCCACAGCGCTGCCGGCCTCGATCTCGAGATCGGAAGCTTCGCCTGGCTGAAGCTGCCGGGCTTCGAGCCGTTCAAAAGCCAGGTCGTCCGCGCGGCGGGCGGCAAGCTCGGCGGGCGATTCCTCACGCCGCTTTATCCCGCCGTGCTCGAACTCATCCTCAAGGAACAGCCCAAGCCAAAGCGGCGTCGGCTTTTCCACCCGCCGCGGCGGGGCGCCGTGGCCTGACCCCCCCGGCCTTTTGCTTTGGGAGCGGGCGGCGGCGTGGCATAGCGGCCGCGATCGGAGAATGGGATGGGCGAGAAGTTCGAGCGGCACCGCCAGCCGTGGACCAGCGATGAGATCCGCAAGCTTCACCTGCTCGCAGGCAAGGGCATGTCGCTGAAGGCGATCGCCAAGGCGATGACGAGAAGCGAGGAATCGATCAAGGACCGCGCCAAGCTCGACGGACTGAAGATCTCGAAGCTGCGCTGACTCTGCCCGCGGCCCCCGCGCCTTTGACGGCGAGGTGCTAGGGCTCAGCCCGCCGCTTCGTCCGCGATGATATGCGGCACGTATCGGGAAAGGTTGCGGGTGATCGGGGTCGAATCCTCGCGGATCGACATTCCCGCCGGCTGGTCGTCGACCATCCAGGCGCCGATCACCGGATAATTGCCGTCGAAGTCGGGAAGCCGCGCGAGCCCCTGGACGACATAACCCTCGGCGCCGTAGCCGCCGCTTGGCCCGAAGCTTGAACGCCCCCCCTCGACCCGCTCGATGTCCCAGCCCTCGCGCGAGAAGAGCGGCTTCTTCACATAAGAATCGCCGAGTTCGGCAGCGCCTCTCTGGTCCGGGAAATAGGCCGGCAGTAGGTTCGGATGCCCGCTGTGACGCTCCCAGAGCAAGGGGAGGATCGCCTTGTTGGAGAGGATCGCCTTCCAGGCTGGCTCGATGAACTGGGTGCCGCTCGCCGCCAGGTGCCGCGCGAACTCCTCGCGGAACATGTCCTCCCAGGGATAGAGCTTGAACAGAGCGGCGATCAGGATCCCGTCCGGATCGACGAAGCGGCTGTCGCGGTCGATCGCGACCTCCTCGATCGACAGGAATTTCGGCCGGATGCCCGCCTGGCCGGCAAGGTCCTCGAGATAGGCGACCGTCTGGCGATCCTCGACATGGTCGGGGACGCTCGCGAAATGGAGCATAGATCCGGGCGCGAACATCGCGCCGAAGCGGGCGATCAATTTCTCGTGCAGCGAATTATACTGGTCGGCGTCGGCGGGAAGGGTGCCGTCCGCGATCCGCGCCTCGAGCCAGGCCCATTGGAAATAGCCGGTCTCGTAGATGCTGGTCGGCGTATCGGCATTATATTCGAGCAGCTTGGCCGGCCCTTCGCCGTCATAGGCGAAATCGAAGCGGCCGTAGAGCGAGGGCTCGCGATCGTCCCAGCTGTCGGCGACATAGTCGCGCATCGGCTCCGGGATGGCGAGCCGGCTCATCATCTCCTCGCTGGTCATCGTCGCCTCGACGAGGTCGAGGCACATGGCGTGGAGCTCGGCGCTCGGCGCCTCGATCCGCTCCTCGATCTCGGCGAGCGTGAAGGCGTAATAGGCGCTCTCGTCCCAATAAGGCTGGCCGCCTTCATGGTGGAAGGTGAAGCCGGCGGCTTCCGCCTCGCGCTCCCAGCCCGGCCGTTCGGCGATCGCGATCCGCTTCACTCGATATCCTCCCGCAACGGGGCTTGTGCGGAGAAACGCCGCAAAGCAAGATGCACCGGCAAGCCCGGACGGGCGCGGGGGAGGGGAGAGGGCCATGTTCGACGTCGAGGCGTTCACCAGCGGCGCGCAGAGTTTCCTAGTCGCGTTCGGCGCTGCGGCACTGTTCACCATCGCGTTCAAGCTGATCTACCAATGGACGACGCCCTATGACGAGCAGCGCCTGATCCGCGAGGGCAATGTCGCGGCGGCGATCGCGCTCGGCGGCGCGCTGATCGGCTATGCGCTTCCGCTCTATTCCGCGCTCAGCCACGCGGTCAGCCTCGCCGAATTCGCCGCCTGGGCGGCGCTTGCAGCGGTGATCCAGATCGTCACCTTCCTAGTCGTGCGCCGGCTGGCCGTCGCCGACGTCGGCGCCCGGATCGAGCGTGGCGAGACCGCGGTGGCCGTCTATCTCGCGGCGATCTCGATCACGGTCGGTCTGCTCAACGCCGCAAGCATGACCGAATGAGGAGCGGGGCCATGAAGCGCTCGAAACGGGTCGTCCTCACCACCCTCTCGGTCGCGGGCGCCGCGGCGACCGCCGGCTGCTCCTGGGGCAGCGGCGACGAGGCCGATGCCTTTCCCTATGCCAGCGTCGCCGAATGCCAGTCGGCGAACGAGGTTCCGGACGCCGAGTGCCAGACCGCCTGGAACGAGGCCCAGGCCAATCACGAGCAGGCGGCGCCCCGCTTCGAGTCGCAGGCCCTGTGCGAGGAGCAGTTCGGCGCCGGCCAATGCCAGCAGCGCTTCGCCAATGCGGGCACCAGCGGCAATTATTGGATGCCCTTGCTCACCGGCTTCATGGTCGGCCGGATGCTCGACGGGAACCGCTCTTATTACAATCATGGCGGCCTCTACCGGAGCCGGCGCACCAACGCCTGGTATACGGGCGGCGCCAACAGCTCGCCGCTCCGCAGCACCGGCTCCGGCTGGCGCGCCGAGACGAGTGGCTTCGGCCGGCCACGCGCGACGCCGCCTGTCCACACCAGGAGCTCGATCGCGTCGCGCGGCGGCTTCGGGGCCCGCGCGAGAAGCGGCGGCGGCTAAGCTCGGCTTGTCCGCCGGCCCCGCCGCTGCCAAGGCCGGCGGATGACGGCCACCTATGATGCGATAATCCTCGGCGCTGGCGGGGCGGGGATGATGTGCGCAGCGCTGGCCGGCCAGCGCGGGCGGCGCGTGCTGCTCGTCGATCATGCCGATGCGCCGGGCAAGAAGATCCTGATCTCGGGTGGCGGCCGCTGCAACTTCACGAACATCCACGCCGCGCCGGACCGCTATCTGTCGGCCAACCCGCATTTCGCCGTCTCAGCGCTCGCCCGCTATACGCCCGCCGATTTCATTGCTCTCGTCGATCGCCACAAGATCGCGTGGCACGAGAAGACTTTGGGCCAGCTGTTCTGCGACGGCTCGGCGAAGCAGATCGTCGCAATGCTCCTCGACGAATGCGCGAAGGGCGGGGTCGAGCTCCGCCTCGGGACCGCGGTCGGCGAGATCGGCCATTCGGACCGCCTGTTCTCGGTGGCGGGCGCGTCCGCGCCAAGGCTGGTCATCGCCACTGGCGGACCGTCCATCCCGAAGCTCGGCGCCACCGGCTTCGCCTACGATCTCGCGCGCCGCTTCGGCCTCAAGGTCGTCGAGCCGCGTCCGGCCTTGGTGCCGCTGACCTTGAGCGGGGAGGAGGCCCTGTTCCGCTCGCTCTCCGGAGTCTCGGCGGAAGTCGTCGCGAGCGCGGCCAAGGCCAGCTTCCGAGAGGCGGCTTTGTTCACCCATCGCGGCCTCTCCGGCCCGGCCATTCTCCAGGTTTCGAGCTACTGGCGCCACGGCCAGCCGATCCTCATCGATTTCCTGCCGGATGCGCCCTCTGGCTGGCTGGTCGATGCGAAGCGCCAGCGGCCGCGCGCGTCGCTCAAGTCGGTGCTCGCCGCGAGGATTCCCGAGCGGCTTGCCGAGGCTCTGGCCGAGCGGATCGGCCTCGCCGCCGAACTCGGCAACGCGAAGGACGCCCAGCTCGCCGAGGCCGAGCGCCGCCTCTCCGCCTGGCACTTCCACCCCAACGGCACGGAGGGTTTTGCCAAGGCCGAGGTCACGCTCGGCGGAGTCGCCACGGCCGGCCTGTCGTCGCGGACGATGGAAGCGGCGAAGGTCCCCGGCCTCTACGCGATCGGCGAGGCGGTCGATGTCACCGGCTGGTTAGGGGGCTACAACTTCCAATGGGCCTGGGCGAGCGCCGCCGCGGCCGCGGGCGCGATCTAGCTCCCTCTTCCGCGGAAGCGGGATATTCCCCTTGCCCCGACCCCTCCGTCCCCCCATGTGGCGCCCATGCCTTTCAATCAGTTGCCGACCTCGCTCGGCGCCGCTCTGTCGGATCGCGGCTATGCCGAGCCGACGCCCGTCCAGGCCGCCGTTCTCGAATCCGAGGCGGAGGGGCGGGATCTCATCGTCTCGGCGCAGACCGGCTCCGGCAAGACCGTCGCCTTCGGCCTCGCAATCGCGCCCCAGCTTCTCGGGGAGGAGGGGCGGCTGCCCTTCGCCCGCGCGCCGCTGGCCTTGGTGATCGCGCCGACTCGCGAGCTCGCCCTCCAGGTCCGGAGCGAGCTCGACTGGCTCTATGCCAAGGCCGGCGCGCGGATCGTCAGCTGCGTCGGCGGCATGGATCCGTCCAAGGAGCGCCGGGCGCTGAGCGGCGGCGCCCATATCGTCGTCGGCACGCCCGGGCGGCTTCGCGACCATCTCGAGCGCGGCGCGCTCGACCTGAGCGAGCTCCGCGCCGTGGTCCTCGACGAGGCCGACGAGATGCTCGACATGGGCTTCCGCGAGGATCTCGAGGAGATCCTGGACGCCACCCCCGCCGAGCGCCGGACTTTGCTCTTCTCGGCGACCATGCCCAAGCCGATCCAGGCGCTCGCCAAGCGCTACCAGCGCGACGCGCTGCGCATCTCCACGGTGGGCGAGAGCCGCGGCCATGGCGACATCGCTTATCAAGCGATCACCGTCGCGCCGGCTGACATCGAGGCGGCCGTGGTCAACATCCTCCGCCTGCACGAGGCCGAATCCGCAATCCTCTTCTGCGCGACCCGCGACAATGTCCGCCGGCTCCACGCCTCGCTCACGGAGCGCGGCTTCAGCGCCGTCGCCCTCTCCGGCGAGCACAGCCAGAACGAGCGCAACCACGCGCTGCAGGCGCTGCGCGACGGCCGCGCCCGGGTGCTGGTCGCGACCGACGTCGCCGCGCGCGGCATCGATCTCCCGAACCTCAGCCTCGTGATCCACGTCGAGCTTCCGCGCGACGCCGAGACCCTGCAGCACCGTTCGGGCCGCACGGGCCGCGCCGGCCGCAAGGGAATCGCCGTCCTGCTCGTCCCCTATCCGCGCCGCAAGCGGGTCGAGTCGGTGCTTCGCGGCGCCCGCATCGCCGCCGAATGGCTGCCGGCGCCGACCGCCGAGGACATCCGCGCCGCCGATCGGGAGCGCATCCTTTCGGCTCTGCTCCAGCCGGTCGAGAGCGACGAGGAGGATCTCGATCTCGCACGCCGCTTGCTCGCCGAGCGCTCCCCCGAGGAGGTCGCCGCCGCGCTCGTCCGAAGCCAGCGCGCGCGGCTCCCGTCGGCCGAGGAACTGGTCGATGCGGGACCAGACCGGGGCGAACGGCGCGAGCGCCAGGAGGGGCCGCGCGAGGGCTTCGAGGACACGATCTGGTTCCGGATGGACATCGGCCGCCGCCACAATGCCGATCCGCGCTGGCTGCTGCCTCTGCTCTGCCCCCGCGGCCACGTGACGCGGCGCGAGATCGGCGCGATCCGGATCGGCGCCGGCGAGACGATGTTCGAGATCCCGCGCGCGCTCGCCGGCAAGTTCGCGGCCGCGGTCAAGCGGACGGCGCAGCCTGAGTCGGACGGCGAGGCCGGGATCCGGATCGAGCAGGCGGAAGGGCCCGCTGCCCGCCCGGGCGCGCGCGAGCGGCGCGGCCCGCCGCCGCCCCGCCACCAGGCCAAGCCGTGGAAGCCCAAGGCACATCGGCCGCGGTGAGCTCGGGGGTTCGAATCTTCGTCGATGCCGACGCCTGCCCGGTGAAGGAGGAGATCTACAAGGTCGCCTTCCGCCACGAAGTGCCGGTGACGTTGGTGACCAACGCCTTCCTGCGCGTGCCGCCGCACCCGCTGATCGAGCGGGTGAGGGTCGGCGCCGGCTTCGACGAGGCCGACGATCGCATCGCCGAGCTCGCCGGGCCGGCGAGCGTGGTGGTCACCGCCGACATCCTCCTCGCCGACCGCTGCCTCAAGGCCGGCGCCGAGGTGATCGGGCCCAACGGCAAGCCCTTCACTACCGCCTCGATCGGCGGCGCCATCGCCACCCGCGCGATCATGGCGGACCTGCGCGCCGGCATGGGCCAGGCGATCGGCGGTCCTGCCCCCTTCGCCAAGCAGGACCGCTCGAGGTTCCTCCAGGCGCTGGACCAGGCGGTGGTGCGCGCGAAACGCGCCTGAGCGAATCTGAGCGAGACCGTCATCCCAGCGAAGGCTGGGATCTCAGGGAGAATAGGCGCCGGCATTTGTGCAGCGCTGCATTGACCGCAGCGACTTCTGGTCCCGAGATCCCAGCCTTCCCTGGGATGAGGTGCCTCCTCCTACACCACCCCGAAGGCCAGCATCGCGTCGGCGACCTTCTTGAAGCCGGCGATGTTGGCGCCCTTCACATAATCCACATAGTCGTCGCTGACCCGGCCGTAGGTCAGGCAGCGCTCGTGGATCCCGTCCATGATGTCCTTCAGCAGCTGCTGGAGCTCGCCCTCCTTCCAGCTCATCCGCGCGGAATTCTGGCTCATCTCGAGGCCGGAAACGGCCACGCCCCCCGCATTGGCTGCCTTGCCCGGCGCGAACAAGGTGCGCGCGTCCTTGAAGACGTGGACGCCGTCCAGGTCGGTCGGCATGTTGGCCCCTTCGGAGACGGCGATGCAGCCGTTCGCGATCAGGGTCCGCGCGTCCTCTCCAGTGAGCTCATTCTGGGTCGCGCAGGGGAGGGCGACATCGCAGGGAACGCCCCAGGGCCGCTGGCCCGCGTGGAAGGTCGCGCCCGGGAATGCCTCGACATATTCGGCGATGCGGCCGCGGCGCTTGGTCTTGTGCGCCTTCACCCAGTCGATCTTCTCCTGGTCGATGCCGGCCGGATCGTGGATGAACCCCTCGGAGTCGGACAGGGTCAGCACCTTGCCGCCCAGCTGCACCACCTTCTCCGCCGCATGGGTCGCGACATTGCCGGAGCCGGAGATCACCGCGGTCTTGCCGACCAGGTCCTGCCCGCGCGTCGCGAGCATGTCGGCGAGGAAATAGACCGCGCCGTAGCCGGTCGCCTCGGTGCGGATCAGCGAGCCGCCATATTCGAGGCCCTTGCCGGTGAGCACGCCCTCCCAGCTGCCGGTGATGCGCTTGTACTGGCCGAACATGTAGCCGATCTCGCGCGCGCCCACCCCGATGTCGCCGGCGGGCACGTCCACGTCGGCGCCGATATGGCGGTAGAGCTCGGTCATGAAGCTCTGGCAGAAGCGCATGATCTCGCCGACGCTCTTGCCCTTGGGATTGAAGTTCGATCCGCCCTTGCCGCCGCCCATCGGAAGGCCGGTCAGCGCGTTCTTGAAGGTCTGCTCGAAGGCGAGGAACTTCAGGATCGATTCGTTAACCGAGGGATGGAAGCGGATCCCGCCCTTGTAGGGGCCGATCGCATTGTTGTTCTGCACGCGGTAGCCGCGCTGGACCCGGATGTTGCCATTGTCGTCCTCCCAGCAGACCCGGAAGGAGACGATCCGGTCGGGCTCGGAGATCCGGCGCAAGATCTGCGCCTCGTGATATTCGACCTTGTCGGCGATGAATTCGAAAATGTCCTGGGCGACCTCGGTCACCGCCTGGACGAATTCGCTCTGGCCGGGATTGCGCCTCGCGACGCCGTCGATGAAGCCCTGCAGGTCGACATGGTCGTCGATTCCGCGCGAGCCTCCGTTTCCTCTGCTCATGCCGCCGCTCCCCAATGCGTGACCGGCCGCGGCGCCGTCTGGAGTCGCGGCCGGCGCATCAAAGCGCATTTCGGGGGGAGAGGCTAGCGCTTCCGCAGGCGACGGGAGGGCTTGCGCGCTCTAGCGGTCGCCGCGGTCCCCCTGGCCGGGCTTGGACCTGGTGCTCGAATGTTGGCGCTGGTCGGCGGCGTGGCTCTTGCCGACGTCGACCACCTCCTTGAAACGGCCTTGCTCGTCCCGGCGCACGTAACGCTTGTCGTTGCCGGTATCGATCAGTTCACGCTTGCCGGTCATGGCGCGGCTCCTTCGAATGGGTTCGCGCGATAGAATCGACAGCCGCAGCTTCTGGTTCCGTGGCGCTCAGACCGCCATCTGCCCGGGCACGCGGCATGGACCTCCCGGCCCGACCGATCACACGGCGACGTTCAACGCGGCGCGGACTGCGTCACGATATTTGCGGCCGACCGGCAGCCGGTGGCCGTCGTCGAGCTCCAGCACGGGCGTCGAGAAGCGTCCGCGGGAGATTGCGCAGACCTTGTCCGTGCGGACGATCGCGGAGCGGTGGACCCGGAGGAAGGGGTGACCGGCGAGCGCCTTTTCCATGTCGCTGAGCATCGCGTTCACGAGGTGGGTCCGGCCGTCCATGTGGATTCGCACATAATCGCGCTCGGCCTCCAGCCAGCGTATGTCCGCGAGCGCGAGGCGGCGGCGGTCGCTGCCGACCTGGACCCAGAGATGGGGCTCCGGCGCTGCAAGCGCGCCGCGTTCGAGCTCGGCGAGGCGCGACTGGAGGAAGGCGAGCCGCTCCCCGGCCCGCCGCGCATCGAGATCGCTTCGCGCCTGGTCGAGCGCCTTGGCGAGCCGCTCGCCGCTCACCGGCTTCACGACGAAATCGGTGGCGCGCAGCTCGAACGCCTTGACCGCATGGTCCTGGAAGGCGGTCACGAAGACGATCGCCGGCGCCCGGCCGGGGGCAAGCGCCTTGAGCACCGCGAAGCCGTCCACCGCAGGCATCTCGATGTCGAGCAGGAGCACGTCTGGCCGGAGCAGCTCGACCAACTCGAGCGCCTCGCGCCCGCCCTCGGCCTCGCCGGCGATCTCCACGTTCGGGCAGGCCGCGAGCAGCTGCACCAACCGGCGGCGCGCCAGCGGCTCGTCGTCGACGATCAACACCCGAATTTGCGACACCCGGCCCCTCCCCTCGCGACGTTTGTCGGTCAGCCCGCGTCGTCTGTCGAGGGGCCTTGGCTATGCCGCGCCCATTCGATCAGCTAGCATCGGCATTCTAGTGGGGGCTTCATTGGACATTATCGCGCAGCCCGATCGCTCCAGCGCCAATGCCCGCCTGAAGCGCGGGGCCTTAGTGCTGCTCCTCGTGTTCTGGACGATCCACTTCACAGTCATGTGGCTGCGCTCGCAGATCAACCGGGACACCGGCCAATGGGAGTTCGACGGCGAAGGCACGCTGCGCCGGTTCCTGTTCGCCTTGTTCGGCGCCTTCCTCGGCTATCTGCTCTACCTTTGCCTGAGGATGGTCCGGCAGCGCGGGTTCGGACGGCAAGCGGCGATCGGCGGCCTGCTCGCCCTGGTCGCCGCCTGCATTCAGGCGGCGGGCAACATCGTCATCTTCAACGCCGAGCTGACGGTGGTCCTGCCGACCTACTTCTACAATTTACTCTACTGGTTCTGGTTCTATTTCTCCTGGACCACGGCCTATCTCGCTTTCTCCTACAGCATCACCGTCCAGGAGCAGGAGCGGCATGCCGCCGAGCTCGCCGTCCAGGCGCGGGAGGCGCAGGTTCGTGCGCTGCGCTACCAGATCAACCCGCATTTCCTGTTCAACACGCTGAACGCGATCGCCGCGCTCATCCGCGACGCGCCGGCCCGGGCGGAGCAGATGGTGGTCCAGCTCTCCGACTTCTTCAGGCGCAGCCTTGCGGTCAATCCGATGGAGGATCTGACCCTGGCCGAGGAGGTCGAGCTTCAGCGCCTCTATCTCGAGATCGAGCGGACGCGCTTCCCCGACCGGCTGCGCTTCGAGGTCGCACTCGAGGACGGCGCCGCCGAGGCGAAGGTGCCGGCGCTGCTGCTCCAGCCTTTGGTCGAGAATGCGGTGAAGCACGGAGTCGCCAAGTCCGAACGGCCGACGGCGATCCGGATCGGCGCGCGCGTCGACGGGCCCGACCTAGAGATCCTCGTCGACAATGACGCGGTCGCCGAAGGGCCTGCATCGCCGGGCGTGAAGGTAGGGCTGCAGAACGTCGCAGAACGTCTGCGGTCGCGGTTCAGCGACGAGGCCAGCCTCGAGGCCGGAGAAGTCGCCGGAGGCGGCTTCCGCAACAAGCTGCGCCTCCCGCTCCGCCGCTGACATTCGTCGCCCGAAACGGGCGTTCATCGATCTCCCCGCCGTTCCTCCGCCCGCTTTCGACGATCGTCGCGGGACGGAGGTGCTTATGAAGAACAGTCTGATGACGGCCGCGGCGCTCGCGGCCCTGCTTGCCAATCCGGGAGCGGCCCTGGGCCAGCGCACGGGGGAGAATGCCGTCGCCTCGGCCGAAGACGCGTTCGGGACGAGCGTCGGCAACGAGCGGGTCGGACTCTATTCGCCCTTTGGCGCGCGCGGCTTCAGCCCGGTCCAGGCCGGCAACGTCCGGGTCAACGGCATGTATATCGACTATTCGGCCGATCTCAGCGAGCGCCTGATCGCGGGCAGCAACGTGCGTGTCGGCCTCACCGCGCAGGGCTACCCGTTCCCGGCCCCGACCGGGGTCGGCGACTTCTCGCTGCGCCTGCCGGGGCCGGAAGCAATCGCCAGCACCGTGATCGGCGTCGGGCCCTATGGCGGCGTGCGCGGGGAAATCGATGCGCAGCTTCCGGTCAGCGACACGCTCGGCATCGCCGCCGGTGTGGGCGTGAACCAACAGGAACTCCCCAATGGCGGCGACCAGCGCCTGCTCACTGCTGGAATCGTCGCGCGCTGGCGTCCGACGGAGAATGTCGAGATCATCCCCTTCTGGGGCCTGCAGCGGGAGCAGGGCCAGGAGGCGCAGCCGGTCATCTTCACGGCCGGCGCCTATCTTCCGCCCGAGATCGAACGCCGCCGCTATTTCGGCCCCGAATGGGCGCAGAATGAAGGCCGGGACGTGGTGTACGGCCTACTCGGTACCTTCGGCTTCGGCCCCTGGACCCTGCGCGGCGGCGCCTTCCGGTCGATCGCCGACGATTTTCGCAACTACACCCCGATGTTCCTCAACACGACCCCGGACGGCGAGGCGGACCGGGTTGTCGTCGCCGATCGCGATCGCCGCTTCGCCTCCACCTCGGGCGAGCTGCGACTCACCCGGCAAGCGGACGAGGGGGACCGCCGCCACCTCGTTCATCTGATGACTCGCGGCCGGGTCAGGGATCGCCTTTATGGCGGAGGGCAGTCGTACAATCTCGGCCGCGGCCGGATCGAAGAGCCGATGGACGCGCCGGAGCCGGACTTCACGCTCGGCGCCCGGACCCGGGACCAGGTCCGCCAGCTCACTTTCGGGCTCGGCTATCACGGAATGTGGCGCGACGTCGGCGAGCTCAGCCTCGGAATCCAGCGCAGCTTCTACGAGAAGACGGGGGAGCGCCCCTCCGGTCCGCTGCCGGTCTCCGAATCGAGCCCCTGGCTGTTCAACGGGACCCTCTCCATCCTCGCCAGCGACCGCCTCGCGCTCTACGCCGGCTATGCCAAGGGGTTGGAAGAAAGCCCGGTCGCGCCGGACATCGCCGTCAATCGCGGCGATGCGCCGCCCGCCATCATCACCGAGCAGATGGACGCCGGCTTCCGCTACACGATCAACCCGTCGCTTCGGCTGGTCGCCGGCGTGTTCGACGTGCGCAAGCCCTATTTCGCGCTGGACCCGGGCCTGGTCTTCCGGGAGCTTGGGGAAGTGCGCAATCGCGGCGTCGAGGTGTCGCTCGCCGGCCAGGTGACGCCGCGGCTCAGCGTGGTTCTCGGCGCCGTCTTCCTCGATGCGGAGGTGAGCGGCGATGGGGTGGAGCTGGGGCTGATCGGGCGCCGGCCGGTCGGCTCGATCGGCCGAAGCATCAACGGCGCGCTCAACTGGAACGTGCCGTGGGTGGAGGGGCTGTCGTTCGACGTGACCTATACGGGCACGTCCGATCGCGCGACCGCCGAGGACGGGCTCGTCATCCCGGCGCGCTACGTCACGTCCGTGGGCGGCCGCTATCGCTTCGACATGTTCGACAAGCCTGCCACGTTCCGCGCGCAGATCGCCTCGCTGAACAACGTCTACGGCCTCGGCAACATCGGCGAAGGCTATTATTACAATGCGCCCCGCCAGTTCCAGATGAGCCTGACCGTCGACATGTGAGCC
>JAEWCW010000077.1 GCA_023390415.1 Pseudomonadota bacterium
CGAGCGACAGCAGGATCCGGTAGAGCCGGAAGTCGATGCTCTCGATCAGGAGCATGTCGACGATCACCAGGAAATTGTTGGCGGCGAGCAGGATGAAGCACAGGCCGCTCCAGAAGAGCAGCCGCGCACCGCTCTTGGCGTAGCCGCGCATCAGCAGCATGGCGCAGGTTGCGCTCGCCGCAAAGCAGAGCAGATAGACCACACTCGGAAACCAGTTGCCCATCAATCCCTCCGCAACCTGAAGGCGTCCGAGAACGCCGCCGCGGGGTCTGTCGCCGCGGTCACGATGAGACGCCGGACGGCGTCGGGTTTCTGCACGTAGAGGCTCGCCGTTCGATCGACGAGCCGATCGAGATCGGGGGCGGCCGGCGCGTAGCGGACGAAGTCGTCATCCTCGGGAACTATGAGGCCGACCGAGAAGAGCGTGTCGGTGGCGGTTGTGACGACCGACTCGCTGGCGCGGAGGCCTTCGACTAGCTCGGCTCTGCTCATGGCTCGACCGCTGCGCCTCAAATGGAGGAGAAGCTCGAGAGTCCAGACCGAACGGAAGGTCGATCTGATGAACTGGGCCAGTTCGGCCTCGGCCGGCATCGGGCGAATCGTCTCCTGGCTGGGCGGCGATGAGGCCTTCTAGCCCGTGAGGCCGCGGGGGCAACCCGCGGCCCCGCTTCAAGCGGCAGTTTCAGCCTTTTCGGCGAGGATCGTGAGACCTTCGGCGCTCACCTCGGCGAAGCCGCCCTCGACCGCGATGCGCTCCGGCTCGGCGCCGGCGCTGCGATAGATGGCGACGTCGCCATTGCGCAGGGTCGACATGAAGGGCGCGTGGCCCTCGAGCACGCCGAACTCGCCTTCGCTGCCGGGGACGACCACCATGTGGACGTCCTCGGAGCGGACGAGCTTCTCCGGCGTGACCAGTTCGAAGCGCAACGCCATGACTTACGCGCTCTCAGCAGCGAGGCGCTGGGCCTTCTCGACCGCCTCCTCGATTCCGCCGACCATGTAGAAGGCGGCCTCGGGGAGGTGGTCATACTCGCCGTCGACCACCGCCTTGAACGAGCGGACCGTGTCCTCGATCTGGACGAACTTGCCGGGGATTCCGGTGAACACCTCGGCGACGTGGAAGGGCTGCGACAGGAAGCGCTGGATCTTGCGGGCGCGGCTGACGACCAGCTTATCCTCTTCCGAAAGCTCGTCCATGCCGAGGATGGCGATGATGTCCTGGAGCGACTTGTAGCGCTGCAGGATCTCCTGGACGGCGCGGGCGGTCTCGTAATGCTCCTGGCCGACCGTGCGCGGCTCGAGCACGCGCGAGGTCGAGTCGAGCGGATCGACCGCCGGGTAGATGCCGAGCTCCGAGATGGCGCGCGACAGAACGGTGGTCGCGTCCAAGTGGGCGAACGAGGTCGCCGGCGCCGGATCGGTAAGGTCGTCCGCGGGGACGTAGATCGCCTGCACCGAGGTGATCGAGCCCTTGTTGGTCGAGGTGATGCGCTCCTGAAGCTGGCCCATGTCGGTCGACAGGGTCGGCTGGTAGCCCACGGCCGAAGGAATACGGCCCAGCAGCGCCGACACTTCCGAGCCCGCCTGGGTGAAGCGGAAGATGTTGTCGACGAAGAACAGCACGTCCTGGCCTTCCTGGTCGCGGAAATATTCCGCGATCGTCAGGCCCGAGAGGGCGACGCGGGCACGGGCGCCCGGCGGCTCGTTCATCTGGCCGAACACGAGGGCGACCTTCGAGCCCTCCGGCGTCGGGTTGCCGGCCTCGTCCTTGGCGATGACGCCCGCGTCGAGGAACTCGTGATAGAGGTCGTTGCCCTCGCGGGTGCGCTCGCCGACGCCGGCGAACACCGAGGTGCCGCCATGGCCCTTGGCGATGTTGTTGATCAGCTCCTGGATGAGCACGGTCTTGCCGACGCCGGCGCCGCCGAACAGGCCGATCTTGCCGCCCTTCGCGTAGGGAGCGAGCAGGTCGATGACCTTGATTCCGGTGACCAGGATCGAGGTCTCGGTCGACTGGTCGACGAAGAGCGGGGCCTCGGCGTGGATCGGGGCGGACTGCTCGGCGCCGATCGGGCCGCGCTCGTCGATCGGCTCACCGACGACGTTCATGATCCGGCCGAGCGTCTTCGGGCCGACGGGCACGCGGATCTGCGAACCGGTGTCGGTCACCGGCTGGCCGCGGGTGAGGCCGTCGGTCGAGTCCATCGCGATCGTGCGGACGGTCGACTCGCCGAGGTGCTGGGCGACTTCGAGGACGAGGCGGTTGCCGCCATTGTCGGTCTCGAGCGCGGACAGGATCTCGGGCAACTCGCCCTCGAAGGTGACGTCGACGACGGCGCCGATCACCTGGCTGATCCGGCCGGTATTCGTGGTAGCAGCGGTCTTCGCGGCGGTTGCCATTTTGCAGTCTTCCTTCAGGTCTATTCGGTCAGCCGGCTTCGCCTTCGTCGACGGCCCACATGCTGGTGTCGAGGTCGAAGCGGAAACGGGTGGTGCCGGCACGCCAGGCGGCGGTGCCGGTGCGGCTCTCGTAGCGGCAGGTCGCCATGCCGTCGCTCGCAGCCGTGCAGGAGAGGGCGCGCACCTGGACCGCCGGCTGGCGGGCGATGCAGGCCTCGTCCTCGCCGCAGCGCGCGGCAAGTTGATCAGCAAGCGCCTGGCGGACGTCGTCAGACGAGGGCAGCGCCGCGGCGCCCTGGGCAGCGATTGCGAAAAGGATCGAGGCGAGCGTGATCATGTTCAGAGGGCCTCCGCGCCCGAAATGATTTCGACCAGCTCAGTGGTAATAGCAGCCTGACGCGTCCGATTATACTGGATGGTCAGTCGGTTGATCATGTCTCCGGCATTGCGCGTCGCATTGTCCATGGCGGTCATGCGGCTGCCCTGCTCGGACGCGGCATTCTCGAGAAGCGCGCGGAAGATCTGGACGGCGACGTTGCGCGGCAGAAGCTCGGCGAGGATCTCCTCCTCGTCCGGCTCATATTCGACGGCCGCGCCGGCTGAAGCGCCGGACGCCGACGCCTCGGCCATCGGCACGGGGATGATCTGCTGCGCGACCGGCTCCTGGACGAGCGCGGACTGGAAGCGCGCGTAGAAGAGGTGGACGACGTCGATCCCGTCGGTGAGGTAGCGGTCGACCAGGTCCTTCGCGACCGCCTGCGCGTCGCTGAACGCCGCAGTCTTCATCTCGCTGGTGTCGTGCTGGTGGATGATCTTGCCCGGGAACAGGCGCTGGATCACCGCGCGGCCCTTGCGGCCGACCAGGTAGAAATAGACCGTCTTGCCTTCGCGGATGAGATCGTCGGCCTTCTTGCGCGCCGCGCGCACGATGTTCGTGTTGAACGCGCCGGCGAGGCCGCGGTCCGAGGTCGCGACGACGAGCAGGTGGACCTGGTCTTTGCCGGTGCCGGCGAGAAGCTTCGGGCTCTCAGGACCGATGACGACCCGCGCCGCGAGGCTCGCCATGACCTTCTCCATGCGCTCGGCATAGGGACGGCCGGCCTCCGCCGCCTGCTGCGCGCGGCGCAGCTTCGCGGCGGCGACCATCTTCATCGCCTTCGTGATCTTCTGGGTCGACTTGACCGACGAGATCCGACCCTTGAGCGCCTTGAGAGAGGCCATGTGCTACGCTTCTTCTCTAATCGTCATGCTGAACGCGGTTCAGCATCCAGTTTCGAGCTTCGCCCGGTTCAGGCAAACGACTTGGCGAAATCGCCGACGACGGTCTTGAGCGTCGCCGAGGTCTCGTCGTCGAGCGCCTTGGTGTCGCGGATCTTCGCCAGGACGTCGGCATGCTCGCTCCGCATGAAGGCGAGCAGGGCCGCCTCGAAACGGGTGACGGCATTGACCGGAACGTTGTCGATGAAGCCGTTCACGCCCGCGAAGATGGAGACGACCTGCTCCTCGACCGGCATCGGGTTGAACTGCGGCTGCTTGAGCAGCTCGGTCAGGCGGGCGCCGCGGTTCAGCAGGCGCTGCGTCGAGGCGTCGAGGTCCGAGCCGAACTGGGCGAAGGCGGCCATCTCGCGATACTGGGCGAGCTCGAGCTTGATCGAGCCGGCGACCTTCTTCATCGCCTTGGTCTGCGCGGCCGAGCCGACGCGGCTGACCGAGAGGCCGACGTTGATGGCCGGACGGATACCCTGGTAGAAAAGCTCGGTCTCCAGGAAGATCTGGCCGTCGGTGATCGAGATGACGTTGGTCGGGATGTAGGCCGAGACGTCGCCGGCCTGGGTCTCGATGATCGGGAGCGCGGTCAGCGAGCCGT
>JAEWCW010000081.1 GCA_023390415.1 Pseudomonadota bacterium
AACCGGAACATGACGCTGAGGGCGGCGGGATCACCTTGCGGCATTCGCAGGGATGTTCCTGCTTTGCCCTCGCTCCGAGCCTCACCACCGGACCATCGATGTTGGATCCCCCCTAAATCAACCGGAAACGACTTTGACCGACTCGGCATCCGGCTGCCTCTGCTGAGCGAAGCGAAGCAAAGGAGCGGAGCGGAGCGGCGGAGCGAAGCGACGCGGCGGAGTGCAGCGACGCAACGCCGCGAAGCGGCGCATTCAGGAGCTGACCCTGGTGAAGAAGACTGTGGCCCCGACCCGCCGTAATGATGTTGCGACGGCGCGGCGCGATCGTTGCGATGTCAATGCAGCGGCGCCGCTCGATGCCGCCCGCGTCGCACAGGAGGCGTTTGGCTTCGCCGAGCCGGCCCGGAAGATCGAAGACTTCGCGCGGTTCATGGCCGCGGTGCGCGAGGGCAAGGCCTTCAACGGCGAGCCGGGTGGTGCATCGGCGCGGCTGCTGATCAGCACCGCAGATGCTGCGGAAAATCTGCTCGCCAAGGCAAAGGCAATCGGGCTGTTCGAACTGGCCGATGCGCTGCGGCCCGGCGAGCCCGACGCGGCTTCGACCGGAGTACCAAACGCGATCCTGCCGCTGCGCCGCGACGCGGAAGGCGTGTTTGCCTTTATCGCCGCCCTGGAAGCGATGCCGGCGAAGCTGCGCCAGCGGGCGAGGTCGAACAAGCGCGGTCGCGGTCGGACAAGCGCGACGAAAGCCGTCGACTTCGCCGTCGCAGCCTTGGTCGAGCTCTGGTTCGAGTACCGCGCTGATCCCCCGACCACCGACGTCAAACGCGGCACCTTCGGCGCCATGGCGGTGGACGTGCTGACCTCCGCGCCGGTCGGCTTCCACGAGAGCACCGTCAGGGCCGCGACGGCGCGGGTGCTCAAGGAACCGGGCCGTTCTGCGCCTCGGAAGCTCGCCGAGAAGCTGAAGCAGGCGGAGCCGGAGGAGGACGAGGAGGCACCCCCGAGTACGCTGATCGTCGTTGTTGATCCCGACGACCAGGTCGGCGTCCAGGCCGCCCTCGCCTATGCGGAGGACGGCTGCAGGGTCGTGCTCGTGAAGGCGGGCAGCAAGAAGGGGCAGGCCGACCGGCAGCCGCTGCCTGGGGTGAAGACGATCGATGCCACCCCCCTCCCCGCCACCAAGAAGCTCCTCGGCGCCCTCGCGAGGCACGGCGCTCGATTTGACACGGTGATCGTTGCGGGCCTTGGCGCGAAGCCGGGCGACGGCATCGTCGGCCGCCGGGGTGGGCTGCCGACGATCGCTTCCTCGGCATTGGCCGAGCATGCGGTAAGGAGGCCTGCGGGCCTGGCTTGCCTGCTGGGCGAGCTACGGCAGCAGAAGCTGCTTCGGCGCGGCGCGCGCGTCGTCGCCCTGGTGTCGGCGCACGGCGTGATCGCGCAGAACCCGCACGAGGATCGCCACCTTGCCCGGGCCGCCATGCGTGCTCTGGCGGGCACCATCATGGATATCTCGATCGACGTGCCCTCCCCGGAGTGGCTCGTCGCGCTCGTGTCCGAGGGCTGGGGCCGGCAGGACGATGAACCAAACCGGCACCGCTATCCGGCCAACGCGGCGGCCGCCCTTCGGGACACCATCGGGCGCCTGCGGGAGGAGCACCATGGGCTCTCGCTGGAATTGACCGGCGGCAAGCTGCCGAGCTTGTACTGAGGCGCTGAGCACAAGCTTTTCCGCGGCTTTCGGCCGAGTGCGTGCACGCGGCGCGATTTTCCACACCGAGGTTCCTTGGCCGGAGCGAGGCGTCCTGGGCTACTTCCCCCGGCGCTGTGAGCGAGCGCACCCCCCATCAGCAGACCGACCAGACCGAGGCGCCGGTTGTGCGCCAGGCGGACGATGCCGTGCGCGCCGCCGCGCTGGAGTTCGTCAGGTCGCTCGCGCGCGTGGCCGCCCGGGATCTGTTCGCGAGGCAGGCAGGTGCCGCCAACGATGCGAAGGCGTAGTCGGTGCACCGCAGCGGCGGCCGAGCCGCCAAGGGACAAAGGTGCCCGCGAGCAAGCCGATCCTGCCGCCGAGGGCTCCAGGGCGTTCCCGGAATTGCTGGTCACCGAGCAGGTGACGGCGCTGCTGCGGATCGGTGATCGCGCGCTCAACGACTACGACCGGCGCGGCTGGCTGAGCCCGATCCCTGTCGGTCGGCGAAAGCTCTACCGCGCCGATCAAGTGCTGCAGATCCTCCTCAATGGCACCCCCAAGAATCCGCGCAAGAACAGGAAGTAAGGCGTCCGACTTGAGAACGATCGGCCGCCTATGAACGGCTTCTACTGTGGTATATGTTCAAGAATTGCCGGCGGTTTCCGGTGACTTCCGGCGAAGAGGACTTGCCGATGAACGCACACGCTCCGCGACCCCGCCGCGTACCGCTGGTGCTGACGAACACCACCGCCCCGACGACGGTCGCCGAGGTGCTCCGGCTGCTCGACGGCTGGACCGACCTGCCGGAGCGCCGCCGGCGCGATCTCCGCGCCGCGCTCCGCCTGCTCGCCCGCGCGAGCGGTCGCCCGCTCGACCTCGTCCCACTCAGCCCGGAGGCGGTCCGCGACGTCCTCGGCCGCAACACCGCCAAGTCGCTGCGCATCAGCGACGGCTCGCTCGCCTCGTATCGCAGCGTTCTGCGCTACGCGCTCCGCCGGCTCGGGCTCCTCGCTCCGGCCCCGGAGTCCCGGAGCAACCTTCCGCCCAGGTGGGCCGCGCTCTTCGACACCCTGCCCGACCGCTACGGGCCGATGACGCTGGGTGGCTTCGCGGCCTTTTGCGCGGCCCGCGGCCTCGGCCCCGATCAGGTCGACGACGCGGTCCTGGGGGCCTA
>JAEWCW010000098.1 GCA_023390415.1 Pseudomonadota bacterium
GCCCCTGCCCCAGCGCCCGTCGTCGTCGCGACGCCGCCTGTGCGCACGCCGCGCGTTGCTGCGAACGAACCGCCGATCGTGCGCACGCCGGTCCCGGCCCCGGTGCAGCGGACCGCGCCGCGCGTCGTTCGGACGGAAACGCCGCCGCCGCGCGCTGCGCCGGCTCCTGCCCCCGTCCATGCCGCTACCAGCGGCCGCTGGCGGGTGCAGCTCGGCGCCTTCTCAAGCCAGGCGAATGCGGAGAGGCAGTGGCGCAGCGTCCGCACCCGTGTGTCGGGTCTGGCGGGGCTTCAGCCGTTCCTCGTCCGCGCCGGCGCAGTGACCCGGCTCCAGGCAGGGCCGCTGGCAAGTCGCGGTGCCGCCGACCGGATCTGCTCAGCTGCGCGCTCGGCCGGCACCGACTGCTTCGTGGTCGCGCCTTAACCGTTTTTTTCCGCCCGCTCGCTTAGTGAGCCGCAAAACGCGAAAAGCGAGGGGCGGAAAGCATGGCACAGGCGCGCCTGGAGGCGACGACGATGGTATCTCGCTGGCGCAGGCGCCGGATGTGCGTGCTGATGGGCGAGACTCCAGCGCCCGCGGCGCTCCGCGACGTCTCCGCGCGCGGCGCCTTCGTCGAGACCAATGCCCGCCTGCCGATCGGCCGAAGCGTCGAGCTCCATCATCCCGAGGCCGGCGCAATTGCCGGCGTCGTCCGCTCCGTCGCTGGGGATGGAATGGCGATCGTTTTTGCCTGTTCTGAACGCTCGGTCGCCTTCGCCCTTGCGGCGATTGCGGCGGATATGAGCCGGCCCGCCGCCTAATCCTCCCCGTCGTCGGGCTCGGGCGTCTTCTTGCGCCCGGCAGTGAGTGCAAGGCCGAGCAGGGTCAGGCCCGCGACGATCATGCTCAATGCGACGAAATTGGTCAGCACTGCGCCCGCGCGGTCCGGCCAGCGATTGCCCGAGATAATCGAGATGATGGCGGCGAGCGGCGCGCCGGCGATCAGGATCGCGCCGAGCCCGAGATCGAAGATTCCCCGCCCGATCACCCAGGCGCGAACGGAGCGCGGCGCCATGAAGCCGGCCGCGACCGCGCCGACGCCGCGGAGCAGCAGGCAGGTGATGGCCACGAACAGCAGGGGATAGGCCTGCGGGCGAACCAGGATCAGCAAAGCGGCGCCGATCGTCACGGCGCCCATCAGCAGCTCGATCCGCTTCACGGGGGGCCGGCGCCGGGTCAGCGCAGCGAAGAGCTCGAGCCCGCCGGCCGCGAACAGCACCCAGCCCGACAGGCGCGCGTTGGGCCCAATCGCGCTCGACGGGATCGCAAGCATCCCAAGGCCGAGCAGGACGATCCCCCCCGCCGCCAGGATGACGCACAAATTGGCATGACGCAGTGTCACGGCATTTGAGCGCGGAGCGCGCGCGATTGTTCCGTTGCCGTCCTCAATCCGGCGTCTCGGCGACCTCGGGCTCCCTCTGCGCGCGCCACAGCCACAGGCCGCCGGCGACGATCAAGGCCGCCCCGAGGAAGCTCGTCCCGTCCGGCACCTCGCCGAACCAGGCCCAGCCGATCCCTGCAGCGACAATCAGTTGGACATAGGTCATCGGCGCGACCGCAGCCGCAGTCGCGCGGAGCGCCGCCGTGAAGATCAAGGTGTGGCCAAGGGTCGCCGAGAAAGCGACGAACACGCATTTCGCGACCACCTCGGCGCTCGGCCAGCCGATCTGGAACGGGGCGCCGCCATGAGCGTGGAGCAGCCAGGCGGCAGCGACGAGGATCGGCGCGGCGACGACGGACAGCAGGAATTGCATCACCATCACCGGCGCGAGGCCCGCCGCCTTGCGGTTCAGCATCATCAGCCACGACATGCCGAAGGCGGCGCCGAGCGGCCACAGCGCGGCCGGGCCGAGCGCCGCGAGATTCGGACGGAGCACGACGAGCACTCCGGCGAAGGCGAGCAGGGTCGATAGCCACACCGCCGCCGGCGAGCGCTCGCGCAGCACCAGCGGCGCGAGGAGCGCAGTGAGGATCGGGCTCGTGAACTGGATCGCCGTCGCGTCCGCAAGCGGGATCGCCATCACGCCCATGAAGAAGCAGAGCGTCGCGAGCGCCACGGCGGCGCCCCGCCCTGCCTGGAGCGCCGGGCGGGGCATCACGAATCCCGCGCGCCCGAAACGGATTGCAACGAACAGGCCAAGGCCGATCGCGCCGGTCGTGTAGCGCAATGCTGCAACGCCCGTTCCCGGCCATTCGCCGGCGATCGATTTCACCACCGCGTCGCCGACCGAGAGCGTGGCAAAACCGCAAAGGGCGATGAGAAGCGCTGCACGGGCGTCGCGGGGAAGCACGGGCCGTGCCATCCTCCGGGGTTAGGCAATTGTCAAAGTTTCCTGCTTATTCACCCTATTCAACACAGAAACTCGCGAACAGACGAGGTTGGAATCGATGAGTGCTTTCGGTCGACGGAACGGTGCGAGCGGCGGACCAGGAGGACGTCCGAGCTTCGGCGTCGCAAGGCCCATGAAGGGGCCCGCCCCGATCGCCGGCAGCCCGCCCCCGATCGAGGGCGGCGACCAGTTCCCGCCGCTCGATTCGGTGGAGCTTCCCGGCGAGGAATCGTTCGCGACTCCGGCGGCCAATCGCGGCGACGCGATGTCGCGCCTTGCCGACCGCCAGGCCGGCAGCGGCGACGCCGCCCAGTCCCGCGCGGAAGGGTTCGAGGCCTCGATCCACCGGATCAAGGAGCAGGTGCTCCCGCGCTTGCTCGAGCGCGTCGATCCCGAAGCGGCCGCGACCCTCTCCAAGGACGAGCTCGCCGAGGAATTCCGGCCGATCATCGGCGAGGTGCTCGCCGAGCTGAAGATCAACTTGAACCGCCGCGAGCAGTTCGCGCTCGAGAAGGTGCTGGTCGACGAGCTGCTCGGCCTCGGCCCGCTCGAGGAGCTGCTCAACGACCCCGATGTAAGCGACATCATGGTCAATGGCCCCAACCAGACCTTCATCGAAAAGAAGGGCAAGCTCACCATCGCGAACATCCAGTTCCGCGACGAGGAGCATCTCTTCCAGATCGCCCAGCGAATCGTGAACAAGGTCGGCCGCCGGGTCGACCAGACCACGCCGCTCGCCGACGCGCGCCTCCAGGACGGCAGCCGCGTCAACGTCATCATCCCGCCGCTCTCGCTTCGCGGCACCGCCATCTCGATCCGTAAATTCTCCGAGAAGCCGATCACACTCGACATGATGAAGGGCTTCGGCTCGATGTCGGACAAGATGGCGACCTGCCTGAAGATCGCCGGCGCCAGCCGCATGAACATCATCATCTCGGGCGGCACCGGCTCGGGCAAGACGACGATGCTCAACGCCTTGTCGAAGCTGATCGACCCGGGCGAGCGCGTGATCACGATCGAAGACGCGGCCGAGCTTCGGCTCCAGCAGCCGCACTGGCTCCCGCTCGAGACCCGTCCGCCGAACCTCGAGGGCCAGGGCGCGATCACCATCCGCGACCTCGTCATCAACGCGCTTCGTATGCGCCCGGACCGGATCATCCTCGGCGAGATCCGCGGCAGCGAGTGCTTCGATCTGCTCGCTGCGATGA
>JAEWCW010000112.1 GCA_023390415.1 Pseudomonadota bacterium
GGGGGGTTCGCCGGAAAAGCGTGGGGGGGGGCGTGTAGAAGGGCAGCCGCCGCGCGGCGGCTGCCCTCCAGGAATGCGGTGATCATCGATCGCCTCAGTAGGTGACGGTGACCTGCACCGCGTCGGCATAGTCGCCGGCCTGGGCGCCGGTCTGGCCGCCCGGGATCAGCCCATAGACCGTCTTGGTCTGGGCGACGCCGGTGCCGGTATCGCTGAACAGGGCAGTCACGCCCTCGACGCCGTCGCCCCAGAGCTGGGTGCGGGCGGGATCGGTGTACAGGCTGTAGTTGAGGAGGTTGGCGCCGTTGGCCATCCGGCGGGTGGTGAGGTCCGCGCCCGAGCCGGTGCCGGCATCGGCCGACGCAGTCCATCCGGTGCCGTTGGTGCAGGTGACGCTGATGCTTCCGGTCCCGGTGACGGCCTGGCCCGAAGTGGCGTCGACATTGCCGAACGCGACCGGCGTGGTCGAAACGCTGCAGTTCGCGCTGACGGTGGCGTTGACGCCCAGCGAGGAACCGGTGTCGGCAGCGAAAGCGGGCGAGGCGGAGACGGCAGCAGCCAGGGCTGCGGCGACGCCGCAGCGAACGATGTTCTTCATGGAATTACCCCATTGCTCTTGGATGGATTCGCCACGCCGGCAGGGCTGGAAAGAGGCCCATCCGCACCGTCCGCGGCCTCATCAGGTAATTGAAACTGCTCGAAAAAACCATTGATGCAGGGGTGTGCGCCGCTACCGTAGGCAAACTACCGTAGCGGCGCCGGCGCCACATCGAGACGCCAAGAGGCAGTGGGATTGCGCCCGACGAGAGAAGTCGGCTCTGGCCGCTTGGAAGTGGGAACGGCTGCCCTCGCTCGCCCCCGCGACGGCGGCTACGACCCGATGTCGCTCGCCGGCGCAATCGACTCGGCGCTCGCCCGAGCGGCGCCCACAGCAGCGCGGATCCGCGCCCGACGGCTATCGTGTCCGCAAGGCGCCTGCGCTCGACACGAGGCTGTAAGGAAAGGGCACCACCTGCGCCCCCGGGACAACCTGGCATCGCCGCGGATGTGCTTGGCTGGGGCGGCAGGATTCGAACCTGCGAATGCCGGTACCAAAAGCCACGTCCAGCCATCCGAAGGCCGCGGAAATCCACGGCTGATCAAGACCTTAGCTACTCAGCCGAGCAACGCAATAGGAATCGGGACACAAATCGGTACACACGCTTAGTGGGCAAGCGAGGGTAGCTCGCCGGGACCGCGTTCACCGTCAGGTGGAGAGAATCCTCGGTCGCCGATTTCTGTCAGGCGTAGGAAGGGGCGCCTATTGCTTCCAGATACTGAACCAGAAACACGGCCGCAAATTTCCGCGGCGGGGGCCTAGTGCGCACGTTGGGCTCCGTTTCCTTCACCCCCATCTCCGCCAGTCTCTCTACCAGCCGGTTAGGTGACGCTGGGGCGCATTAGCTCACCCTTTAGCAGCCGCTACCTTGCTTCCCGGACCGAGTTAGAGGGCATCATTCTTCCTTCCTGGTCCGACGGCGATCACGAAACAGATGATCGCGCCGATCGACGCCGCAAACGGCATCCAGGCCTCTCCCTCGATGCTCTCTCCAATGGCGAAAAAGAGAAGCAGCCACCCGGCCACTAATAGCACCACGCGCTGTGCAATCGTTATCCGAGGCATGAACGACTCCGTTCGCCGCCAAATGCCATCATTGCGATACGATCGTCCTTGTCTACAGGCTTAAAGGCGCCGACGATCTCGGCGCGGTTGCGGATTAGACGCCATACAACTGGCTTGTGCATCATCCGCTAGATGTCGCGCAGACGATGGAATCAGGCCCTAAGGGCTGGTGGATTTGCTACCTGATGCCGGCCTTTTCGCTTCGTAGGCGGCGATCTCGACCCCATATGTCTCGGTGACGGCGATCTCGTCTAGGCCGTTCACCATGCAATGTTTGCGGAACGGATCGAGACGGAATTCATATTCGCCCTCGGCGCCGATGATCCGTTCGGCGACGACATCGACGGTGAGATGCTGATGGGGGCGGAGGTCGAGCAATTCCTCCACCCTCTCAGGCGGCAGGCGTATCGCGACCAGGCCGTTGCGAAGCGCGTTCGCCTCAAAGATCTCGCCGAAGCTCGGCGCAATGACCGCCCGGATCCCGATCTGCTGGAGCGCCCAGACGGCATGCTCGCGGGAGGAGCCGCAGCCGAAATTGGAGCCGGCGACCAGGATCGGTGCATCGCGATACCAGGGATCGTCGAAGACGTTGCCCGCAGACCCGCGGAGCGACGCGAACGCCCCCTCGCCCAGCCCCTCGCGGGTCAAGCTCTTCATGTAGCGCGCCGGGATGATCAGGTCGGTATCGACATTGGCCCGCCCGAACGGGATGACCGGGCCGGTGATCCGCAGCGGCGCCGCCACCGTCTAGCGGCGTCCCCGCGCGAGTTCGGCGGCGATCGTCGCGACGTGCCGGCCCTGGAAGCGTGCGCCTTCGAGCTCGTTCGCGCTCGGCTGGCGCGAGCCGTCGGCGCCGGCGATGGTGCTCGCGCCGTACGGCGTGCCGCCGCTAATCTCCTCCATCTGGGCATTCCCGGCCCAGCTATAGGGCAGGCCGACGATGATCATGCCGTGGTGGAGCAAGGTCGTGTGGACCGACGTGAGGGTCATCTCCTGGCCGCCATGCTGGCTGGCGGTGGAGGTGAACGCGCTGCCCACCTTGCCGACCAGCGCGCCCCTGCCCCAGAGCGGCCCGGTCTGGTCCCAGAAATTGCGCATCTGGGCGGCCATGTTGCCGAAACGGGTCGGTGTGCCGACGATCACCGCGTCATAATCGCTGAGCTCGCCCGGATCTGCGATGCGCGCATCCTGCGCGACTTTCATCCCCGCCTGGCGTGCGACCGCCTCCGGCACCAGCTCCGGCACGCGCTTCACCGCCACTTCGGCGCCCTCGACCGACGAGGCGCCTTCCGCGACAGCGCGCGCCATCGTTTCGACATGGCCGTAGCTCGAATAATAGAGGACGAGGATCTTGGGCACCCAATATTCTCCTGAAAGCTAGAATCGGAAACTCACTTCTGCGCCGTAGCGCCGCGGGCGCGCCTTGAAGACGAAGCCGCCCGGGGAGAATTCGGCGTTATATTCCTCGTCGAACGCATTTTCGGCGAAGAGCGTCGCCGACCAATTCCCTCCCTCGAGCCCGAGGCGCGCGTTGACGAGGTCGACCGGATCCCGGCTGGTGGTGTTGAACGGCTCCCACCAGGTCCGGCCGGTGCGGCGGTAATCGGCCCGGGCGAGCACGTCGATTCCAGTCGCGATCGGCGCCCGGTACTGGGCGCCGAGGTTCAACGTGTAGCGCGAGATGAGCGGAAGCTCGTTGCCGATCACGACCGGGTCCGGGAAGTCGGTGATCTTGCTGTCGGTATAGCCCAGCGCCGCATTCAAGGTGAAGCCGGGGGCCGGGCGGGCGGTGGCCTCAAGCTCGAAGCCGTTGATCCGCGACTCGGGCACATTGCCGAGATTCTGCGTGGAATTGGCGGCGAGGAAGACGAAGAAATAGCTGTTCTCGTTGCGGGTCGTATAGGCGTTGGCCGAGAGGGTCAGGCGCCGATCGAGGAACGAGGTGCGCGCGCCGATCTCGAAAGTCTCCGCGGTCTCCGCCTCGAAGATGTCGCCGACCCCGACAATTCCGTTGGCAGCTGCGATCGCGCCGACGCCGGTCTGGTTGAAGCCGCCGCTCCTGAAGCCCCGGCTGTACCCACCGTAGACGGTGACCGTCGCCGATGGCTCCCACGTCAAGGTCACCTTGGGCTGCAGATCATCGAACGAGGCCCGCCGGATCTCGCCCGTGGCACCCTGCGGGAACCCGGGAACGTTGGGCAGGAATGCGGTGGGAGTCAGCGTCGTGTTGCGGCGCCGGTCGTGGTCGTAGCGCAGCCCGACGTCCACCGAGAGTTGCTCGCTGAAATCATAGGTGAAGTTGCCGAACACGGCCCAGGCGAAATTGTCCTGGCGGTCGGCGAGGAAGGTCGCCTGCGGGTTGAGCGGGTTGGTGCTCGGCGTGCGGAAGACCGGGAAGACGCCGTTGCCGGTGTCGACCATGTTGCCGGTCGAGATGAAGCGGTTTGTGTCGATCGCATACGCGCCAAATATGTAGCGGAACGGCCGGTTCTCGGGCGACGTGAAGCGGATTTCCTGGCTGATCGCCTCGACGTCGAGGAACTGGCTCTGGTTGAGGTCGAATCCGAACAGGAAGAAGAATAGGGATTCCGGGATCGGCAGGAAGTTGAACGCGTCGCCGGTGAGGATCTCGCTGAGCGTGTCGTAGCTCGTGACGGAGGAGAGCGTCCCGCCGCCCGTCTCCCAGTTGAGTCGGAGCGAGACATTCTCCATGTCGCGATCGTTCTGGCCCGCATTGTTGACGCGGATCGGCAGGCTGGTGTCGTTCACGTCGTTGACGATGTTGAAATAGAGCGCCTGGGTCCTCAGCCGGTTGATCGAGCCGCGCAGGTCCGCGGTGAAGCTGGGCGTCGGGTTCCATAGCAAGGTGCCGCGGAAGGAGAGGTCCTGGACCGGATCGGCATCCTCCCCCAGGAACGGGTTGTGGAGGAAGCCGTCGCTGTCGAGCCACGAGCCGGCGAGGCGGAAGCGCAACGTGTCGCTGAGCGGACCGCTGATCCCGCCGCGGATCCAGTAGCTGAAGCCGTTGTCGACGCCGGCTCGGATCTGCCCTTCGAAATGGTCGCTTGGCTGGCGGGTCCGGATGACGATCGCGCCGCCGATTGCATTGCGACCGTAGACCGCACCCTGCGGCCCTTTCAGGACCTCGATCTGCTCGATGTCGAACAATTCCTGGTTGAACTGGGCCGGATTCACCTGCTGCACGCCGTCGACGATCACCGCGACCGACGGCTCCGAATTGCGGGCCTGAGTGATCCCCCGGATGACGATGAAGGCGTTACCCGCATTCTGGGTCTCGACCAGGTTCACGTTCGAGGTGAGGTTGATGAAGTCGAGCGGCCGCTCGATCCCAGCGGCTTCAATGGCGTCGTCCGTGAAGGCGGTGATCGCCGCCGGCACGTCCTGGAGATTCTGGTCGCGGCGGAGCGCGGTGACGACGATGTCGGGATTCCCCTCGCCCGCGCTAGGTTGCGCGGCAGTGCCTACCGCAGGCGGCTGGTCGTCCTGGGCGGCGGCCGGCGCCGCGCCAGCGAAAGCGGCGATCAGCGACGCCCCGGCAAGAAAGATGCTGCGCACCGTCAGGGTCTGCACGGCCAGAGTCTTCATTCGTCCCTCCCCCTCGCATCGGCGAGGCCGGCGCCGCCTGCACGCAGGGAGGGTCGCGCAGGGCGGTGCACGCCCGCCTTTATGCCGTAGGTTTTTCAGCTTCGATTATCGAAGTCAAGTTCGCATTCCGAAAACCGGACGGGTTCCGGAGCTCGGCAAGGCCGGGTCGGGACGCTGGGAGGACGGGGGTTTACGGCCTGAGGGAATGGAGGAGTGAGGGCCAGCGCTGAAGCGCGTCCTCGATCTCGCCCGCCGCCTTCCGAAGCAGAGGCAGCCGCGTCTCGACGAGGAGCTCGCGCGACACGCGGGTTGTGGAGGTCGAGCAGTTGATCGCCGCCGCGATCCGGCGGTCGCCGGCAAAGACGGGAACCGCGATCGACACGATCCCGTAATCGAGCTCGTCCTGAGCGCTGTCATAGCCGCGCGCGCGAATCTCGCGCAGCCGCTGCTTCAGCTGCGTCTTCGACGTGATGGTATGCTCGGTCAGCCGCTCGAGCTCGGCCTCGGCCAGATAGGCGTCGATCGCCGCATCGTCCTGATAGGCGATGAGGACCTTGCCAAGCGACGTCGCATAAGCGGGGAAGCGCGTCCCGACGCTCGCGCCCAGGCGGATCCTGCGGTTGGTTGAGACATGAGCGAGATAGAGGATGTCATGTCCGGACAGCACCGCCATCGAGGAGCTGTCGCCGGTCTCGTCGCGGACCGCCTGGAGGTGCGGCCCGGCAATCTGCTCGATGTTCATCGAGGCGAGGAAGGCGGACCCGAACACGAGGACCTCCGGCCGGAGCAGGAAACGGCGGCCGTGCTGCGCGACATAACCAAGCTGGACGAGCGTGTTCAGGCAGCGCCGCGCCACGGCCGGGTTGAGCCCGGTCGCAACCGCGACCTCTGAAAGCTGCATCTCGGGCCTGCTCTGGCTGAACGCGCGCAGCACCGAGAGGCCGCGTTCGAGCGTCGACAGATACTCGCTGTCCTGGCGCTTCTTCGGTGGGATGCCCATCCGCAGATCCTATAGACCGGCCTCGGAGCCCATGCCAACCGCGCCTATTCGGCCGCCTCGTCCTCGGCGGCGCGGTGCAGGACCTCGTGATTATGCTCGCCGAGCGTCGGCGGCGCCTGGATGTCCAGCGCCCGCTCGCCGTCGAATGAGACGGGGCTGCGGATGCTTCGGAACCGTCCGATCTCAGGATGCTCGGTCGCGACCTCCAGCTGCAAATGCCTGGCCTGGGCCGTCTCGAGCACCTCGTTCGAGGCGTAGACGGGCGAGGACGGCACCTCGTGATCGAGGAGCCGCTTCCGCCATTCCTCCCGGCTGCGGGTCCGGAAGATCGGCGCGAGGAAGGCCACCACTCCCTCATAATTGCCGATCCGAGCGTCGCGGTCGGCAAATTGGGGCAGGCTGAGCATGTCCGGATGCCCCACCGCCTCGGCCAATGCCTCCCAGAACTTTGCCGGCGACGACATGTGAAGCGCGATCCAGCCGCCGTCCGAGCATTCGAACACATAGGATTGCGAGACATTGGGGCGGCTGTACGGCCCCATGATCTGCCCTTCCGAGAAATAATGCGTGAAGTCGTCGAGGTTGAAGTGGCACATCGCCTCCAGCATCGAGACCTCGACCACCCGCCCCCTGCCGGTCGAATGGCGCTCGTGGAGCGCGCCCAATATGCCGTAGGCCGCGTAGAAGCCGGTGATCGCGTCGGCGATGGCCGGCCCCACCACGCGCGGATGCTCCGGGTTGACGAGCAGGCGCAGGAATCCGCTCGCAGCCTGCGCGACGGTGTCGAAGGCCGGCCGATCCCGGTCTGGCCCGGACGCGCCGAAGCCTGAGATCGCGCAATAAACGAGGCTCGGGTTGAGCGCCTGGAGCCGCGCCGCGTCCACTCCGAGCCGCTCGGCGACTCCGGGCCGGAAATTCTGGATGAACACGTCCGCGCCGGCGACCAGGCGGTCGAGCTCCGCCAGATCTTCCGCCTGCTTTGTGTTGAGCGTGACGCTCTTCTTGTTCCGGTTGTAGGTCTGGAAATGGGGCGAATAGAGCCCGCCCTTGAAGGCGCGGAATGGATCGCCGTTCTCGGGATGCTCGATCTTGATCACCTCGGCGCCGAGATCGCCGAGCAGCATGCCGGCGGCGGGCCCAGTGATGAACGTCCCCATTTCAAGGACCCGGACGTCGCGGAGCACCTGCGCCATGTCTTTCTCCTGCGCCCCTTATAGAAAAGTTCGAATAGCGAAAACAACTTCGAAATGCGAAGGGTTGTCGCGCGCCCGCGTCGCCGATAGGCTCCCCCCATGCGGATCGGCAAACAGAACCTGCGCTCCAGCGCGATCTCGACCTCGACCCCCGAGACGATCACCGTGCGCGGCCGGGATCTGTGCGGGGAGCTGATCGGCCGGACCGACTTCACCTCTTATTTCTGGCTGCTCGTCACCGGGAAGGCGCCGAGCGAGACCCAGCGTTTCTTCGCGGACGCGGTGCTGACCGCGATCGCCGAGCACGGGCTGGTCCCGAGCGTCGTCGCCGCACGGATGACCTATGCGGCGGCGCCCGAGGCCTTCCAGGGCGCGGTCGCCGCGGGACTGCTCGGCTGCGGCACGGTCGTGCTGGGAAGCGCGGAGGCCGCCGGTCGATTCCTTCACGACCTGGTCCAGAGCGGCGAGGAAGCCGGCGCTGCTGTCGCCAGGCTCCGCTCCGAGAAGAAGCCGATTCCGGGCTTCGGCCACCCGCTTCACGCCGGCGGCGACCCCCGCGCGAACATGCTGCTGGCGCTCGCCGCAGAGAAAAGAGCGGAAGGTCCGCATATCGCCGCCCTCCGCGCCGTCGAGGCCGCTCTTCCGGACGCGCTCGGCCGCGCGCTTCCGATCAACGTCAACGGCGCGATCCCTGCGGTGATGCTCGACGTCGGCTTCCCGCTTGCTGCGCTGAAGGGGATTTCGCTGCTCGCGCGCACCGCGAGCCTGATCGCGCACCTCAACGAGGAGACCGAGCGCCCGATCGGCTTCATTCTCTCCGGCGAGGCTGCCGCGGCGATCGATTATGACGGGCCGGAAGGCTGAGGAGACAAAATGCTGCTGCCGACTTCGCTTGTGGGCTCCTATCCTCAGCCAGACTGGCTCATCGACCGGGCGAAGCTCGCAGGCCGCTTCCCGCCGCGGGTGCGCGCCAAGGAATTGTGGCGGGTCGCGCCCGAATGGCTCGGACAGGCGATGGACGACGCGACCCTGCTCGCGATCCGGGACCAGGAGCGCGCCGGCCTGGACATTGTCACGGACGGCGAGATGCGCCGGGAAAGCTATTCCAACCGCTTCGCGACCGCGCTCGAGGGAGTCGACCTGGACAATCCCGGGGTCGCCCTCGACCGAAGCGGCGAGCCGAACCCGGTGCCGCGCGTGACCGGGCCGATCCGTCGCCGGCACGCGGTCGAGGTGCGCGACGTCCAGTTCCTTCGCGCCAATACGGACCGGCCGATCAAGATCACGGTGCCGGGACCCTTCACCATGGCCCAGCAGGCGCAGAACGATTTCTACGCCGACGAGGCGGAGATGGCGCTGGATTATGCCCGCGCGGTCAACGCGGAGATCCGCGACCTTTTCGCCGCTGGCGCCGACGTCGTCCAGATCGACGAGCCCTATATGCAGGCGCGGCCGGACAAGGCGCGCGCCTACGGACTCGAGGCGCTGCGCGCCGCGCTCGACGGGATCGAGGGCCGCACCGCCCTGCACATCTGCTTCGGCTATGCGGCGCTCATTCACGAACGTCCGGAAGGCTATAATTTCCTGCCCGAGCTCGCCGACACGGATCTCGACCAGATCTCGGTCGAGACCGCCCAGGCCGGCCTCGATTGCTCGGTCCTGGAGAAGCTGCCGGGCAAGACGATCATTCTCGGGGTCCTCGATCTTTCCACCCACGAGGTGGAGACTGCGGACGTGGTCGCCGAGCGCATCCGCCGCGCGCTTCCCTATGTCGACCCGGAGCGGATCATCGTGGCCCCCGATTGCGGCCTCAAATATCTCCCCCGCGACGTCGCCTACGCGAAGATGGCCGCCATGGTCGAAGGCGCCAAGATCGTTCGTGAGGAGCTGGCGCCGTCGCGGTGAGAGGTGCTTCTTCGATATGCGAAAACATCTTCGCAAAACGAATTGCTGGTGATTTTCGCCTGTGTTAGGCTGGCCTGGCGAGAGACAGGAGCGAGAGTATGACGATGCTGCCGAAGCGCCTCCATCACACCGCTTATGTGACCAAGGATCTCGAGAAGACGCGCCAGTTCTACGAGGACGTGCTCGGCCTCCCGCTGGTCGCGACCTGGTGCGAGAAGGACCTGCTGTTCGGTGCCGAGCGCACCTATTGCCACTGTTTCTTCGGGCTCGGTGACGGGAGCGCCCTCGCCTTCTTCCAGTTTGCCGATCCCGCCGACCAGGCGCTGTTCGATCCCGAGCTGCCCCCCTCGCCTTTCCGCCACATCGCGCTCCAGGTCGATGCCGATACCCAGTCCGCGATGGAGCAGAGGATCAAGGATGCCGGCTATGTCGAGCCGGACACGTTCGTCCTCGAACATGGCTATTGCCGGTCGCTCTACATCACCGACCCCAATGGAATGATCCTGGAATTTACCGTCGACGACCCGGCGGCGGAGGAGATCAATGCGCAGCGGCGCAAGGACGCGCACAGCGAGCTCAAAAGGTGGCTCGCCGGCGATCATGCGATCAACAACACCTTCCGCCACGAAGAAGAGCACGCCTGAGCCCCAGCTGTTCGAGGTCCCGGTTCCGGGCGGAACGCTCGCGGTCGAAAGCGCGGGCGCGGGGCCGGCCCTCGTGCTGCTCCACGGCTGGGCGCTCGACCGGCGAATCTGGGCGCCGCAACGGCCGCTGGCCGAGAGCTTCCGCCTAATCGCGATCGACAGGCGGGGCTTCGGCCTCTCCACGGCGCCCCCGGACCTCGCCGCCGAAGCCGACGACCTCCTCGCCCTGCGCGAGACGCTTCGGCTTGGCCGGCTCATCCTTGTCGGCATGTCGCAGGGCGCGCGCACTGCGCTTCAATTCGCGCATCGCTACCCCGAGCATGTCGCCGGGCTGGTGCTGCAGGGCGCGCCGCTCGATGGATTCCAGCCCGGCCCGCGGGGGCAAGATGCGATTCCGATCGGCGTCTATCGCGCCTTGGTGCGCGGCGGCCGCCTGACCGCGATGAAGGCGCTCTGGAAGGACCATCCGCTCATGGGGGGAGTCGACATCCCGGACATCCTCGATCGCTATGACGGCCGCGACCTGCTGGCCCGGGAGCAGGCGCCGACCCCGCTCGCCGCAATGCTCGCCGACATCGAGCCGCCGGCCCTGGTCGTCACCGGAGAGGAGGACGTTCCCTGGCGGCAGCTGGTCGGCGACGCGCTCGCCTACGGCCTCCGCAGCGCCCGCCGGGCGCGGATCGAGGGCGGCCATCTCTGCAATTACAGCCGGCCCGGCGCCTTCAACGACCTCGTTGCGTCCTTTGCCGCCGAGCTGGCGGCGTGACCCGATCAGCCCCAGTAACGCTCGCTCGCGATCGCCGCGCCTTCGGCCAATGCGCCGAGCTTCGCCCACACCACCTCGGGATCGAGCCCGCCGCTGCCGACATGGATCGAAAAGCCGCAATCGACTCCCCCGATCACGCGCTCGCGGCCGACCAGGTCCGCATAGCGACCGATCCGCTGCGCGATCAGCTCGGGATGCTCGATATAGGTGGATTGCGGCTCGATCAGGCCGGGCGCGAGGATCTTGCCTTCGGGGACTCCGACGCTCTCGAACAGGGCGAATTCGTGGGCGTGGCGCGGATTGGCCGCCTCGAACAGGATCGTCTCAGGCTTGGCCGTCCAGATGAGGTCGAGGATATCGCGAAGCGGAACGTCGCAATGGTGCGGGCCGGGATAATTGCCCCAGCACAAATGCATCCTCAGCCGCTCGGCCGGGATGTTGCGCACGGCATGGTTGAGCGCCTCGATATGGAGCGCGACGGCCTTGCGAAAGCCGGCGAGGTCCAGATGGGCATATTGGACGTGCCGGCCCATGGCGAGGTCGGGGCAGTCGATCTGGAGGGTGATTCCGGAATCAGCGATCGTCTCATATTCGTGGGCGAGGGCGTCGGCGATCGCGAACAGATAGGCCTCGTGGCTCGGATAATGGTCGTTCGCGAAGAACAGGGAGGTGGTCCCGGGCGAGACGGCGCTCATGAAGGTCGGACGGGCGCCGGCGAGGCGCGCGAGGCGCTCGGCGTCGATCCGCGGCGCCTCCATATCCTTGACTCGAATGGGCCCGTTGCAGGCCGGCGCCTTGCGCTTGGCGCGGCCGGTGTCGCCGAACACCCTGGCCTTGGTGCCGGGAAATTCGTCGAGGTCCAGGAAGGTATAGCTGCCGCTCTCGCCGCCGAAACCATCGAGCCGGTCCTTGATATAGGTCGCGTAGCTGGGCTTCGACATCTCGCCGTCGTTGACGATGTCGATACCGGCCGCGATCTGGCGCTCCACCATCAGGGCCGCTGCCATATCGACCGCGTCGGCAAGCGCGGCCGGCTCCACAGGCACGCCGTCCTGCGCGGCGAACATCATCTTCATCAGGCCGTCCGGCCGCGGCAGGCTGCCCGTATGGGTGGTGAGGAACCGGTCGGTGTTTCGCATCACCGGTTCATGCCCAAGGCGTTCGCCCGTGGCTAGGCCCCGCACGCTCTACGCGAAGATCTGGGATGCGCACGTGGTCGCCGAGCGGGATGATGGCACCGCCCTTATCTACGTCGACCGGCATCTGATCCACGAGGTCACCAGCCCGCAGGCCTTCGAGGCGCTTCGCGCCGCGAACCGACAGGTGCGCCGGCCGGACCTTACCCTCGCCGTCCCCGACCATGATATCCCGACCACGCCGGGACGGCGCACGACGCCGCAGGTCGAGCGGCTTCGCGAGAATGCCGAGGCGGCCGGAATCCGCTTCATCGGCCCGGACCAGCCCGAGCAGGGCATCGTCCATGTCGTCGGGCCCGAGCAGGGCTTCACGCTCCCCGGAACGACCATCGTCTGCGGCGACAGCCACACCTCCGCCCACGGCGCCTATGGCGCACTCGCCTTCGGGATCGGCACCTCGGACGTCGAGCATGTCCTCGCCACCCAGACCCTCTGGCTGCGCCGTTCGAAGACGATGGAGATCCGGATCGAGGGCGCCCTCGCGCCGCATGTCACCGCCAAGGACCTCATCCTCTACATCATCGGCGCCATCGGGGCGGCGGGGGCGGCCGGCCATGTCGTCGAGTATCGGGGCGAGACCATCGCCTCCCTGTCGATCGAGGCGCGGCTCACCTTGTGCAACATGTCCGCCGAGGCAGGCGCCCGCGCCGGGCTGATCGCCCCGGACGACATCACGTTCGCGGCGCTCGGCCGCCGCTGGGAGGGCCTTGCGAGCGACCCCGGCGCCGAGTTCGACCGAAGCCTGACGATCGACGCCTCGGACGTGGCGCCGATGGTCACCTGGGGCACCAGCCCGGACCAGGTGGTGCCAATCACCGGCCGTGTGCCCGTCGATGCCGATCCGGGAGCTCTCGCCTATATGGGGCTTGCCGCCGGGCAGAAGCTCGAGGGGATCCCGGTCGAAAACGTCTTCATCGGCTCGTGCACCAACGGCCGGATCGAAGATCTGCGCGCAGCGGCCGCGATCGTTCGGGGCCGTCGGATTGCGCCGAATGTCCGCCAGGCGCTGGTCGTCCCCGGCTCCGGCCTGGTCAAGCGTCGCGCCGAGGCGGAAGGGCTCGGCGAAATCTTCAGGGAGGCCGGCTTCGAATGGCGCGAGCCGGGCTGCTCCATGTGCCTTGCCATGAACCCGGACCGAGTGCCGCCCGGGGAGCGCTGCGCCTCGACGTCCAACCGCAACTTCATCGGGCGGCAGGGCCCGGGCGCCCGTACCCATCTGCTTTCACCCGCCATGGCAGCTGCGGCAGCGCTGACCGGACGGCTTGCTGACGTGCGGGAAGTCGAGGGAGCCTAGGAGGTCCGCAAGCCACCAGTCCCTCCGATCTCCACCCGTTCGATCAGGTGCGGATGGAGCGGCGGGTTCTTCAGCGTCTTGCCGTCGTCCCTCGGAACATCTTCCAGCCCCACGGCATGCAATGTCAGATCGCCGCCTTCCGAGAGGCGCAGCCGCAAGAAGCTCTTGTACCCCTGGATCTTCAGCGCCGAGAAGCCGTAGCCGGTCTGGCGCTTGAGGGCGATCATCGCGAAGATGAAGTAGAACCCGACGACGAAGGCGGAGGCGAGGCCCGCGACAAGCGAGGCGCCAATGAGGACAAGCGCAGAGCCCCAACCGCCGTCCCACCAATGGCCCAGCTGGCGCACGACGAGGACGCTCACCGCAGCGACGGTGAGGAAATGCGTGAGCGCATGGCCGATCCCGAGGAGCAGTCGGAGCCACCGCTTGCCGCGCTCGGGAACGTCTGCAACCGCCCATGCCGCGATGAGCAGGACCGCGAGCAGGATTGGGGCCGGGGGCGAGAGGAGGACCAGACCTCCATAGGCTGCAAGCGCGTCACCGAAATCGCCCTCGCGCAGCAGGGTCGCGAAATTGCCGCGGCCGGTCGCACTGGCATTGAAGGCGAGGATCCAGTTGAGGGCAAGAAAGATGCCCGCCAGCAGCAGGGTGAACTGCCGGTTGAGGAACGGGAAGGCGAGGTTGCGCCAGGCCAGGCGCCGCGACGCCGCGGCGGACGGGTAGAGCGCCCTCCCCTGATCGGCGATCCGGAAGGTCCGCGGATAGAGTCCCTTGTCGCCCGGGGCACCTGGCGGCGGATATTCGCTCGGGATGTCGCGGGCCCCGAGCTGGTGTGTCGCGCTCGTGAAGGCGCCCCCGCCACCGCAGGTGACGTACTGGCGCTTCGATGCCGCCCCTCCGGCCATGTCCTCGAACCGCGAATAATGGTGGCTGTCGCCGGTCAGAACCAGCTTGAGCTCATGCTCCATCGGCGCGCCCGTCCTCGGGTCCCGGGCCAAGCCGGCCAGGCGCTCGAGATAGTTGAAGCTCCGGTAGCGGTCGTCGATCTCGCCGTCGATCGCGTTTTCCCATACCGGCTCGGCGACGCAGAGGATCAACTTCGATCGCGGCGCCATCCAGTTGGCCGCGGCGTGGCTGAAATAGTCGATCTGCGGCTGGTCGATATAGCCTTCCATCTGGCTGTCCGTGCCCCAGAGCCACCAGCCGTGCGGCAGCTGAAGCGCGAAATAGCTCCGGGTCTGGCGCGTCGTCCGACCGGCGATGATCGCGCCCCGCCGCGGCAGCCCAAGCGCCCCCGGCATCGTCGTCCTGCGCCTGCAGAACAGCCCGAAGAAGGCGTTGAGGCCGTCGTGCCAGTCATGGTCGCCGGGCAGGGCGTAAAGGTCGGGCGCTTCCTCGCTGTCCCCGGCCCAGAACGGTGTCCCGCCGGGCGCGTGGGCCTCGTCGAACGGTGCCCGGAAGCGGCGCGCATAGTCGCCGCGCGATGCGCTCGGATAGACCTGGTCCCCGCCGAGCAACAGGAAGCGGCCGCGGGGCAAAGCCGCATCGCCGACCTCGACGGAGTCGGCGCTGAGCAACCGCGCCATCGCATAGGTCGGACTCCAACCGTCGCCCGTGTCGGCGAGATAGTCGAACCAGAACTCTCCCTGGTGACCCGAATAATCCAGCTCGGCATCGGCCGGTGCTGGCGCGATGGCGTTCGCGGCAGCGATCGCCTCGCGGCGATCGGCAAAGCGCCCGAAGACGGTCGACACGGCAGCTCTTATTCCGGTGCGGATCAGCAGAACCGGGTCGAACCACCCGGTCATCGGAAGTCGTTGCGTCATCCCGCCCTCCCCGCTCGATGCCGTAGGGATAGACCAATATCGGGCAGGTTCCAATCAAGTCATTTACTCGATGAGCGTCCCACAAGAGCTGGTCGGTGGACGATTTGAGAAGAATCACGTCACCGGGTGGCGGTGCGCCAAGCTAGAGACTCGGGCGATGATGGATTCTTGATAGATTGCGAGTCGATATTGGCTGGCTCAGGACAATGACGACAACACAGCCCGGCGGAGAACGCCTATCAAACATCTTGATCATGCGGTAGATTGCAATCGCGCGACTCCGGTCACGGACGAACCGTTTAGGAGCGCAGTCGTGCTGATTAGACAGGTCCGTTTTGGACCTATGTTGGGATCAGGGGGGAATATGCCAGGCAATGTCTGCCCTGCAACTTGCGCCTTTGGCGTCCCTGTCTGCGGGCTCCCTTTCCTCTCGCCGCTCCTCGGGCAAGAAAGTCCGTCGCGGTCGGTGCGCGATCCAGCCGGATGGAATGGAGGAAGCCTATGACGAAACCGATCGGGCAGACGCGGTTCTCCGCCATTTCCACCTATCTCATCTATCAGGACGGCGGGATCGGCGACTCCTGGCCGCAGAACATGCCGGGCACCGAATGGGAATCGCGAACGCTCTACAGTTTCGCATGGGGCCTGTGGCGCCAGGACCTGCCGGTTTCCAATTGCCGGCTCGCCAACGGTCAGCGGCTCGGAATCGAGGAGCTGAGGCTCGGGCGGAGCCTCCCGCAGATGCTCATCACCCTCATCACGCTCGGCCTAGTTGCGCCTGTCCGGGTCAGCTGGCGCTGCTGCCGGCCGCCGTCCCAGTCCGGCGTCCTGGACTGAGGGCCGAGCGATGTTTGTTCCGGAAAATCAGGGGCCGCAGGACTGGACCGGTGTCCATGTCACCAACCACACGACCGTCGCCGAGATCGTCAACGTGGACAATGTCGGCCCGAACGGAACGCTCCTCTCCGGATGGGACATGTTCCGCAATGCCGGAGTGTCGCTCGACCTGCTGATCCGCCAGGCCCGGGCGGCCGGGAAACGCATCCTCCCGATCGGCGCCGGCTGGGCGCTCTCGGCGATCAACATCACCGACGGCTGGCTGGTGAACACGAAGCTCCTCAACGGCTGCTACGATATTGGCGACGCTTACCTTCATCCCGACTATCCGGCCGAAAAGCGCCGCAATGTCGTGCTCGCCCAGTGCGGAATGCAGATCGCGGAACTCAGCGCCTATCTCGAGCTGATCCCCGGTGCCGATGCCGACCGGCGCGCGATCCAGGCCGCCGGGATCGGCAATGGGCAGACGGTCGCTGGGGCGGTTTCCGGCAACACCCACGGCTCGCAGATCACTTATGGCGCGATGCCCGATTTCGTCGCCGGGATCCATCTCGCCACTGGCGGCGGCGAGACCTTGTGGATCGAGCGTAAGTCGAAGCCCGTGGTGAACGACGCCTTCGTCGCGAAGATCGGCGCACGGCTCGTCCGCGACGACGAGATCTTCGCCGCGGCGGTCGTGAGCTTCGGGACGTTCGGGATCATCGCCGCGCTCGCGATCGAGGCGGCCCCCATCTACCAGCTTGAGTTCGGCCCGATCGTCGACATCGCCTATCCGGATCTCAAGGAGAAGCTCGCCGGATTCGCCACGACGCCGCCCGCCGACCTCTACCATTATGAGTTCATCTTCGACCCGCACAGCAACAAGCAGACGGCGATGGAGGCGGGCGCGCCCAAGGTCCCCTATCTTCCGGGCATCCCAACGCCCAAGCCGCGGTGGATCCTGCGCGACAAGCAGGGCTTCGCTCCGGGGATCCACATCCTCAAGGCCCTAGGGCCGCTGCGTGCCTTGCTGCCGCCCGGACTGCTCACCAAGGTGCAATACAAACAGTATCGGAAGCTGGCGCTGCTCAACGAGGTGCGCGGCTCGCCCGGCCAGATTTACACGTCGTCCATCTATTATCTCGAGGGCTATACCGAAGCCGCCTTCGCGGTCGCGATCGCGGACGCGCCGGCGGCGATCGACATTTCGTCGGATGTCGCCCGTGCGATGCGGCTGCCGTCCATCTGCCAGGTCAGGATCTGCCGTGGATCGGGCGGGACCCTCGCCTTCACGCAGCACCAGCCGATCGCGGCGGTGTTCGAATATGCGATGATCAACGACAGGCGTTTCCCCGAGTTTCAGGGGCGGCTCGACCAGGCCTTTCGGGCGGCCCGGATCCGCTACACGATGCATTGGTCGAAGAATTGGGGGATCACCCCGGGCCAGCTCGACTATATGTACGGCGCCTCGAAAATCGCGAGCTGGAAGGCTGCGCGCCGGGCCGTCTTCGCCAATGACACGAGCCTGATGAAATTGTTCGAGACCGACACGATGGTCATGGCAGGCTTGGCTTGAGACGCGCCTTGACCCGCCGCAGCCGCGCCCCGAGCGCGTGAAGAATCGTCTTCACCAAAGCGCTCTCGACTCCAGCCACCGTTCAACCTCCCGGAGCCGGAAGCGCGGGCAGCGGCGATACTTGCTGCCGCCGCTCCCCAGCTCATATTCGCGCGGAAAGCCCGCCGGCCTCCGGCGCCGCAAGCGGTCGATCTGGCGGCGCGACAGACGGGCCAGCCGCGCAAACTCCTCGACCGTGATCATCCCGGCTCCCTCGGGCGTGCGGCGGGGGCTCAGCTCCATCTCACGCGCTCCGGCCCCGCCGACGTCGCGCGAAGGCCCGGTCGCCTTCGAGAAAGCGCGCAAGCATCGCCGGGATGAGCTCGTGCACGGGCTCGGCCTCGCCATAGGCTTCGCGATAGAGGGCGGCATAGTCCGTGAGCGCCTCGCTCAATTCGGGCGGCAGGCTGATGGTGACCTTCACCGGCGTCCGATCGGGGAGCTTCCCAAGCCTGAGCGCCGCCATCATCCCCTCCACGGCCGAAGCACGAGGTCCTTGTGGATCACCGCCCGGACCGGCCAGCCCGGCCGGACCCGCAGCGTCGGCCGCACCTCGAGGTTGCGCTGGGTGATCTGGTCGCCCGCCCGCGCGCCGTTCTGCTGCGCCGACTCGCGGATCGCGCGGACGATGTCGCCCTCGCCGCTGCCGAGGCCGATCTCGGTGCCGACGCCGAGCAGCGTCGACAGGGCGATTCCCTTCAGAAGACGCCATGTATGGACGTCGACCTGGTCGCGCACGCCCGCATAGCCCGACAGGTCGGTCGCAGGCGCATTGTCGAGCCGGATCGACGCCCCGTCCGGGAAGACGATCCGCTGCCACACGAGCAAGGCGCGGCGCTGGCCGAAGGCGACCTGGCTGTCATAGCTTCCGATCAGCCGGGCACCCTGGGGCACCAGGATGGTCCGCCCGGTCGCGCTGTCCCGCACATTCTCGGTCACCTGGGCTATGACGG
>JAEWCW010000130.1 GCA_023390415.1 Pseudomonadota bacterium
GTCCGGAGCCGGCCCGTCCCGGCCGCGGCGCGCCGCGCGGCGACGATCGCCGCCATTCGGGCAAGCTCACGGTCACCCGCGCCCTTTCCGGCGACGACGACCGCGCCCGCTCGCTGGCTGCGCTCCGCCGCGCGCGCGAGAAGGAGAAGCGCCACCACATGCAGTCCGGCCCTGCCGCCAAGCAGGTCCGCGACGTCGTCGTTCCCGAGGCGATCACTGTCCAGGAGCTCGCCAACCGCATGGCCGAGCGCGCCGCCGATCTGGTGAAGGCCCTGTTCAAGATGGGTACGCCGGTCACCGTCACCGAGACGATCGACCAGGATACGGCGGAGCTGCTCGTCACCGAGTTCGGCCACAACATCAAGCGCGTCAGCGAATCCGACGTCGACATCCAGGTCGAGCATGACGTCGACCCCGACGAGACGCTGCAGCCGCGGCCGCCGGTGGTCACGATCATGGGCCATGTCGACCACGGCAAGACGTCGCTGCTCGACGCGATCCGCGGCGCCAACGTCGTCTCCGGCGAGGCTGGCGGCATCACCCAGCATATCGGCGCCTATCAGGTCGCTCTCCCCGACAAGTCGAAGATCACCTTCCTCGACACGCCGGGCCACGAGGCCTTCACCGAGATGCGCCAGCGCGGCGCCAACGTCACCGATATCGTCATCCTGGTGGTTGCAGCCGATGACGGCCTAAAGCCGCAGACGATCGAGGCGATCAACCACACCAAGGCCGCCGGCGTGCCGATGATCGTGGCGATCAACAAGATCGACAAGCACGAGGCCAATCCGCAGAAGGTCCGCGAGGAGCTTCTCCAGCACGAGATCGTCGTCGAGCAGATGGGCGGCGACGTCCAGGACGTCGAAGTCTCGGCGCTCAAGAAGACCAACCTCGACGGCCTCCTGGAGGCGATCGCGCTCCAGGCCGAGATCCTCGAGCTCAAGGCCAATCCCGATCGCGCCGCCGAAGGCGCCGTGGTCGAGGCCAAGCTCGACAAGGGCCGCGGCCCGCTCGCCACCGTGCTCGTCCAGCGCGGCACGCTGCGCGTCGGCGACATCTTCGTGGTCGGCGCGATCAGCGGCAAGGTCCGCGCGATGATCGACGACAAGGGCAAGCAGGTGAAGGAAGCCGGCCCATCGGTTCCGGTCGAGGTGCTCGGTCTCTCCGGCGTTCCGTCCGCGGGCGACACGTTGACCGTGGTCGAGAACGAGGCGCGCGCCCGCGAGGTCGCCGCCTATCGCCAGGGCCTGCTCGACCGCAAGCGGACCACCTCCGCGCCGGTCAGCCTCGAGAACATGTTCGCGAGCCGCGCCTCGACCACGATCGAGTTCCCGCTGGTGATCAAGGGCGACGTCCAGGGCTCGGTCGAGGCGATCGTCAGCGCCCTCAACCGGATCTCGACCGACGAGATCAAGGTCCGGGTGCTCCATTCGGGCGTCGGCGCGATCACCGAGAGCGACGTGGTCCTGGCCTCGGCCTCGGGCGCGCCGATCATCGGCTTCAACGTCCGCCCGAACGCCAAGGCGCGCGAGGTCGGCGAGCGCAACAAGGTCGAGTTCCGCTATTACGACGTCATCTACCACCTCACCGACTGGGTGAAGCAGGCGATGGCGGGCGAGCTCGGGCCGGAGATCGTCGAGACCGTTCTCGGCCGCGCCGAGGTCAAGGAGGTCTTCCCGGCCGGCAAGCGCGACAAGGCCGCCGGCCTGCTCGTGCTCGAGGGCGTCATCCGCAAGGGGCTCCATGCGCGCCTCACCCGCGAGGACGTCATCGTCTCGAAGACCACCATCTCGTCGCTCCGCCGCTTCAAGGACGACGTCGCCGAGGTCCGCGCGGGCCTCGAATGCGGCGTCCTCCTCGCCGCCACGAACGCCATCAAGGCGGGCGACCACCTCGAAGTCTTTGAAGTCGAGGAGCGCGCCCGGACGCTGTGAGCAGGGAAGAGGAGGAGCGCAAACAGGCGGAGTTCAACCGCAAGGCGGACTTCTGGCTCAGGGACGGCTGCCTTCACGGTTGCATTCCCGTCATCGCGCTCATCCTCCTTCCGACACTTCTGCTGGTGCTTTGACATGGCTCGCCAGAATGAGACCCCCGAAGGCCGTTCGGTCCGCCTGCTCCGCGTCGGCGAACAGGTGCGCCACGTGCTTGCGGACATCCTCGCCCGCGGCGAGGTGCATGACGAGACTCTGGCCAGCCATCCGGTCTCGGTCACCGAGGTCCGGATGTCGCCGGACCTCAGGCACGCGACGGTGTTCGTGAAGCCCCTGCTCGGCGCCGACGAGGCCGCGGTCCTCAAGGCCCTGCGCACCAACACCGCCTTCCTCCAGCGCGAGGTCGCGCGGCGGGTGAACACCAAATATGCCGCCCGCCTGAAGTTCCTCGCTGACGAGAGCTTCGACGAAGGGAGCCACATCGACCGCCTCCTCCGCGACCCCAAGGTCGCCCAGGATCTGGGCGAGAACGAGGAGTAGCGGCGCACGGTCGCGCGTGTCATGCTGAGCCATGGCCGCGTTGTTGCTCGCTCTTGCACTGATCCAGCCTTCGCCGGAGGATGACGAGGTCCGGCTTCCGCCGGTCTCCGTCCCCGCCCTTCCTGCATCGGCCTCGACCGTCGAGGCATTCGTCCCACAGGGCTGGCGGATCGAGACGCGCGCCGAAGGCGATCTCGACCGTGACGGGCGGACGGATCTCGCGCTGGTCCTGCGGACGGCCCGTCCGATCGAGACGACGACGCCATACGGGATGAGCGCCGGCCAGGTATTCGACAGCAGCCCGCGAATCCTCGCCGCCCTGCTGGCGAGGCAAGGCGGCTATCGGCTCGCGCTCCAGAACCACCGCCTGATTCCGCGCCCCGATTCTTCTACCCAGGCCGAATGGATGTTCGAGGAGGGGTCGCTCTCGATCGAGCGCGGCGCAATCGTCGTCGCGCTCAGCCATTTCGGATCGAGCGTCGGGACGAGCATCTTCCGGCTGCGCTGGCAGGACGACGCCTTCCGCCTGATCGGCTACGATTTCAGCGACGTCCACCGCTACAGCCACTGCACGAACACCGTCAGCATCAACTATCTGACCCGGCGGATGCGCATCACCCATGCCGATGACGGCGAGTCTCCCGAACGGGAGAGCTGGCGCCGCCTTCCGCAGCGCTCGTTGCTGGGGGCCGACGAGATCGGCGAAGGCACCCGGTTCCATCCCGAGGGCGCGGTGAGCGGAATCAGCTGCGCATGAGCGACGCGCTCGGACGGGGCATGGCGGAGGGTGGCCTACGGCTCGAACCGCTCGCCGAGACGCATCGCGCCGCGCTCAAGGCCGCGTGCGCCGAGGATGGCGAGATCTGGCGCATCTACGCGACCTCCTGGGACCCGGACCATTTCGACGCCAATTTCGAGACGACACTCGCGCGTCCCAATTGGCGCTGCTTTGCGGTCATGGAGTCCGGCCGGCTGGTCGGCATGAGCTGCTATATCGGAATCGAGCCCGAGCGGGGGGTGCTGGAGATCGGCAACACTTACTACATACCGGAGATGCGCGGCACGGGCCTCAACGAGCGGGTGAAAGGGCTGATGCTCGAGCGAGCCTTCGGCAGCGGCTTTCGGCGCGCCGAGTTTAGGGTGGATTCGCGCAATTCCCGAAGCCAGGCGGCGATGGCCAAGATCGGCGGCGTCCGGGAGGGCGTGATCCGTCAGGAACGGATCACCTGGACCGGGCATGTGCGGGATACCGTCCTCTTCTCCATCCTCGCCGACGAATGGCGCGCGCGGGCATGACCCCGGACAGCTTCCCGTTCCAGATCGCCACCTGGCTGATCCCGCTCGTCTTCGCGATCGTGCTCCACGAAATCTCGCACGGCTGGGTCGCCAATGCGTTCGGCGATCCGACCGCGCGCAAGCTCGGCCGGCTGAGCCCGAACCCGATCCGCCATATCGATCCGTTCGGGACTCTGGTCCTGCCGATGGTGCTCGCGGTCAGCGGCGCGCCTGTCTTCGGCTGGGCGAAGCCGGTTCCGGTGGTGGCGCGGCGGCTGCGCAACCCGCGCCTCCACATGATGATCGTCGCGCTTGCAGGACCGGGCATGAACCTGCTGCTCGCGCTCCTCGCCGCCTTCGGCCTCGCCGCAGCACTGGCGGTCGTCGAGACGCCGACACTCGGCAATTTGTTCCTGATCGCGAATCTGCAGAATTTCCTGCTGATCAACGTCTTCCTGGCCCTGTTCAACCTGCTGCCGATCCCGCCCTTCGACGGCGGCCATGTCGTCGAGGGGCTGCTGCCGCGGCCGCTCGCGGCGCGCTATGCGAAGATCGGCCGCTTCGGCTTTCCGGTGCTGATCATCCTGCTGGTGGTGCTTCCGCTCCTCTCGCCGTCGCTGAACATCGTCCAGCGCCTGGTCGTGCCGCCCGTGCTCGCCGTCGTCGAGCTGCTGGCGAGGATCGCCGGCATCGGCTGACCGTTCATCTGGCAGACAGGATTGGCGGCCGATCATTCCGGGGCGACAAGGAAAGGGAGTTGCGTCCATGAAGAGCCTGAAGATCGCCAGTGCCGCCGCTTTGCTCGTCACCGCCTTCCCGGCTGCAGCCGCCAATGCGCCCACCCAGCCGGAGATCGGATCCGAGGCGAGCCTGCCCTGGCTCCACCGCCGGCCGCTGCGCGATTTCGAAATGGATCCCAAGAGCGACGAGGGCCTTTACGTCCAGGACGTCGCCCGCAACTGGTATTATGCGCGGCTGATCGGCCCGTGCCCGAGCCTTCGCGCCGCTTACGCGATCGGCGTCGACACCAACCGCACCAACCGGCTGGACCGCCATGCGGAGATCGTCGTGCGCGACGACCGCTGCGGGATTGCCAGCTTCACCCACAGCACGCCGCCCCCCGGGCGCGAGACCGCCAGCCGCTGAGCGCGCCTTCCCAAGCCGCATCGCGGCGCTAAGAAGGGGCGATGGCCAAGCTCTATTTCTACTACGCCTCGATGAATGCCGGTAAGTCGACCGTGCTTCTGCAGGCCGACTTCAACTATCGCGAGCGCGGCATGCAGACGATG
>JAEWCW010000138.1 GCA_023390415.1 Pseudomonadota bacterium
GCGTCAGCACCCAATTCTCATGAACCTGGCTCGGATATTCCACGAAGTCCCGCGGCGTGCCGCCGAAGCTCGGATAGTGCACGTTCGACAGGAAATAATGGATGGCGTGGCCGAATTCGTGGAACAGGGTCTCGGCGTCGTCGAGACTGATCAGCACCGGCTCGCCCGGCCCCGGCTTGGTGAAATTGTTGTTGTTGGAGCCGAGCACGATGTTGTCGCCGAGCAGGCCCGAGCGGCTGCGATAGGTGGTCGCCCAGGCGCCCGAGCGCTTGCCGGTGCGGGCGAACATGTCGCCGTAGAAGACTCCGACGTCGCGGCCCTGGCGGTCGGTGACGTGCCAGGTGCGGATGTCCGGATGCCACACCGGCACCTGCCCCGTATTCTCGCGGAACTGCAGGCCGTAGAGCTGGCCGGCCATGTAGAACATGCCCTCGATCATGTTCGAAAGCTGGAAGTAGGGCTTGATCTCGTCCTGCGAGAGATTGAACCGCTGCTGGCGGACCTTCTCCATATAATAGCGATAGTCCCAGGGCTCGATCGTGATCCGGTGGCCGAGCCGGTTGGCGACCGCCTGCTGCTCGCGCACCTCCTCGCGGACCCGCGCGACCGCGGCCGGCCACACGCGCATCATCAGCTCGTTGGCGCGCTCGGGAGTCCCCGCCATCGTGTCCTGCATCCGCCAATGGGCGTGGCTCGGGAAGCCGAGCAATTGCGCGCGCTGGGCGCGCAGGCGCACGATCTGCGAGATGGTCTCGTTGGTGTTGTTCGCATTGGCATTGTCGCCGCGATTGACGAAGGCCTGCCAGACGCGCTGGCGAAGGTCGCGATTGTCGGCGAAGGTCAGGATCGGATCGACCGCCGAGCGGGTGTTGACGATCGCGAACTGGCCGGCCGGCAGGTTGCGCTCGCGCGCCGCGGCCGCGGCGGCGTTGCGGACGTCCTCCGGAACCCCGGCGAGCTCGGCCGCACTGGCGACGATATGCGTCGATTCGTCGGCGAGCACCTTCTCGCTGAACTGCGAGAACAGGCCGGCGAGCTGCTGGTTATACTGGGTGAGCTGCTGCTTCTGCTCGGGATTGAGGTTGGCGCCCGAGCGGACGAACTGGTTGTAGAGCCGGGTGACCAGCCGCTGCTGCTGGGCGTTGAGGCCCGCGCTCTGGCGCGCTTCGTAGACCGTCTTGACCCGCTGGAAGAGCGCTGGGTTGAGGATGATCTCGTCCGAGGCGGCGGCGAGGCGCGGCGACCATTCGCGGTCGAGCGCTTGATAGGCGGGCGTCGCCATGTTGCTGGTCATCACGCCGAAGACGGCGAGCACCCGGTCGAGCCGCTGGCCGGTGCGCTCGAGCGCCTCGACCGTATTGGCGAAGGTCGGCGCGGCGGGATTGTTCGCGATCGCGCGGACCTCGCGCTGGAGCTCGTCGATGCCGAACTGGATCGCCTCGGGGAACAGCTCCGGGGTGACGCGGTCGAAGGGCGGCACGCCGTCATAGGCGCCGGCCCAGTCGGCGAGCAGGATGTTGTTCGGAACCGCGGGCGCGGCTTCAGCGACCGGCTCGGCCGGGGTCGCGGTCACCGGGGCGGCGCTGTCTTCGGTTCCGGTCGTGGCGCAACCGGCGAGAGCGAGCGCTGCGGCGCTGGCGAGGAAAACTGGCTTCAACTCGTATCTCCAATGGCTGGACGGACCCGCCGGGGGGAGAGCGGGACTCGCATGGGCGCGTGCTTTATAGGGGCGTCGCTGAACGCCGCGCAACGGCCGTGCGGGAGGCACGGTTCGTCGCTCGAAGAGGGGGTTCTATGCGCAAGCTGATCGGCTCGGCCTTCGTCTCATTGGACGGCGTGATCCAGGGCCCCGGCGGGCGGACGGAGGACCCGACCGGCGGCTTCGCTTATAGCGGCTGGATGCCGCCCCTGATGGACGAGGAAGTGGGCGACCGGATCGGCCCGCTCTTCGCCCAGCCCTTCGATCTGCTGCTCGGCCGACGCACCTACGACATCTTCGCGGCCTACTGGCCCTTCGTCGAAGGCGAGCCCAAGGCGCTCGGCGAGCGCTTCGACCGCGCCGCCAAATATGTCCTGACCCGCGGCGACCAGCCGCTCGCCTGGGAGAACAGCCACCGCCTCGCCGGCCTCGACGCCCTCGCCGAGCTGAAGCGCGGCGAAGGCCCCGACCTCATCGTCCAGGGCAGCGCCACGCTCTACCCGCAGCTCCTCGCCGCCGGCCTGATCGACCGCCTCACCCTGATGATCTTCCCCCTCGTCCTGGGGCCCGGAAAGCGCCTGTTCGGGGAAGGGACCGCCCCGCGTGCGATGCGCCTGGTTGAGCACCAGCTCACCTCGCGTGGCACGATCATCGCCACCTACGAACCCGCCGGCCCGGTCGAAACCGGCAGCTTCTACGAAGACCGCCCAAGCCCCGCCGAACTGGTCCGCCGCGAAAAGATGGCCGACGGCAGCTGGTGAGGACGCTTGCCGCCCCCGCGCCCCTCCCCTATCCCGCCACCATGCGTTTCGAAGGCACCTCAAATTACGTCGCGACCGAGGACCTCAAGGTCGCGGTCAACGCCGCCGTCGCCCTGCGCCGGCCGCTTCTCGTCAAGGGCGAGCCGGGCACCGGCAAGACCGTCCTCGCCCACGAGATTGCCGGCGCGATCGGCGCGCCGCTCATCGAGTGGCATGTCAAGTCGACCACCAAGGCGCATCAGGGCCTCTACGAATATGATGCGGTGGCGCGGCTCCGCGACGGCCAGCTCGGCGACGAGCGCGTCCACGACATTTCCAACTACATCCGCCGCGGCAAGCTGTGGGAGGCGTTCACCGCGCCCGAGCTCCCGGTCCTCCTGATCGACGAGATCGACAAGGCCGACATCGAATTCCCGAACGACCTCCTCCAGGAGCTCGATCGGATGAGCTTCGACGTCTACGAGACCGGCGAGACCGTGGTCGCGCGCGAGCGGCCGATCGTCGTCATCACCTCGAACAACGAGAAAGAGCTTCCCGACGCCTTCCTTCGCCGCTGCTTCTTCCACTACATCAAGTTCCCGGACCGCGAGACCATGCAGGCGATCGTCGACGTCCACTTCCCCGGCATCCAGAAGATGCTGGTCTCGAAGGCGCTCGACATCTTCTACCAGGTCCGCGAGGTGCCCGGCCTCAAGAAGAAGCCCTCGACGAGCGAGCTGATCGACTGGCTGAAGCTGATCCTCCACGAGGACATGCCGCTGGACGTCCTCCAGTCCCGAGACCCCGCCAAAGCCATCCCGCCCCTCCACGGCGCCCTCCTCAAGAACGAGCAGGACGTGATGCTGTTCGAGCGGCTTGCGTTCATGGCGCGGCGGCCGGGCTGACCATGCTGAAAATGTTCGACTCAATCAAACACTCTCGCTAGCTCGATAGGAACCTCCTCGTGTAGGCGCGTGCTGGATCTACCAACCACCGCCGTGGAGCCAGCGCGAGCCACCTAATCTGATCACTAGTTGCCGATCTTCAGCCGCTCTGCCGCTTGCATCAACACGTCATCTACCAGCGCTCTAAACCGCTCGTGATATTGGACCTTTTCCTCCGGCCAGATGATCAGCAACGCTGGCGCGTGGTACGCAATATTCTGCCGAATGGTTATCTCCCAGCGATCAGTAAGCATGTGAAGATACAGGTTCTCGCAGGCGTCGAGCGCAACCGTTAAAAACCAGAGGTAGCGCTGAGAATCCACCGTGTTGCCCCCTACGAGTTCCTCCAAGGATTCACATTCGAAGGCTTTCAACGCTATCCGTGTCTCGCCTAGCTCTGGCCGTTCAAGGCCTGTGCGCACGTACTCCATCCACATCTCAGTTGCGGAAGATTGAAGCGCGAGCAGGGCATTTTGCCGAAGCTGCCGAACGGCAAGCAACACGGCGCCCACTGTTCCAATGGCAGCCACCCAATCTGCTAATTCGCTCCACATCGTCGTCTCATGAGTTCGAAATGATCAGGTTTTGTGCTCAACCGGAATTGTCGCGTGATCAATGCCTCTGCGCTGAAGGCCACCATTCCCGGCCGATTTGGCTGGCTCGGACCCGATCCCAACATAGTCGAACGGGCTTGCAGAAGCCAACAAGCCCTGCCATCTTTGGGTTCTTGTGCAGCCGAAAGCGTGAGGAGACTACCACGGTGGCTGCTTAAAAACCCGAAAAGTCTCCGATGCTGGCCTTATGCGCGGTGTTCGGCTCATCAAGAGGTCCGCGCTAGATAGGGAGGGATTGATCTATGCAGATCACCTTCGCCATCGAAGCCAGCCAGCCTTGCGGAGCAACCGTCCGCATGGCCCTAGGGATGACCATCCCGCTGGGCTTTGTTTGGATGATTCTCAGCCTCGTCGGGCTGTCTTGATGGGAGGGGCGTCTCGGAAACGGGACGCCCCTTTTTGCGTCGAAACGGCCCCAATGTTCCCCTACCGCAACGCTTCATCACCGCTACAATTGCGGGGACGAAGTCGTGCAGTGACTCGACACAGAACGCTTTCGCTATAAGGTAGCCGTTTGGCAACAGCGGGGGCGCAATTGCGAGCAGAAGAGCTGTATCGCGTCGTACGCGAAATCCATTCCGACATAGAAGATATCGGAATTGAGGTCCTACTTCCTCAGCTGGTAGAGGCGCTGCTAGCGCACGCCAACAGCCCGACCGCTGAAACGCAAATGAAAATAGCCGAAGCTCGCGAGGCGGTTGAGGCGGCACTTGCGAAATCTCGTTTCAACGCCGCAGCTCCAACTGAACGCGAACTCATTGCAGCCATGGAGGTTGACCACCTCATCGGAAGCGCGCTCGCTGCGAGGATCAAGGAGGCTTTCGAGGGGAATGACCTGACGCCCGCAGTCGCACATGAGAGGATCGAGGCGATTAACGAGCAGGTCCAGCAATTGTACAGCCAATCTGAGCAGTTGACTGGGTCACTTAGCTATTTTGAGGTTGAGCCAGATGAGTTGGATGCTGGAGAGTTTGAGGTTATTGTATCCATACCCGGCGCAGCTATCGACGATGAACTGGTTCAGCTTGGGAAGGAAGCGATCAAGCTGAACCAAATAATCGGCGTGTTTTCGGAGATTGCCACCGGCTCTCGGGACCCGGTCAAAATCAGGGCGGTGGCCTCATCGGACCCAACCTTTTTTCTCGCGAGCGTTCCAGCGGTCGCTGCCGCCATCGCGGTCGGAATCGAAAGGGTGGCGGCCCTGTACGAACGCATTCTCAACATCATCAAACTTCATCGCGAGATGAAGAAACTCGAGCTTCCGACTAAGTTGCTCGACCCGCTCAAGCAGTACATTGATACGCAAGTGGGAGATGGCATAGAGCAAATCGCGAAACAGTTTGAACGCGAATACATGGTAAAGGTTGAAGCTAGCAGAAAGCAAGAACTTAAGATCGAGTTGAGGCGGGCCTTGCGTGAAATAGCCCAACGCTTAGACAGGGGCTATGGATTTGACGTACGCGGAGAGGGTACAGAGGACGCTGGGCCGGCAGACGGCGAGGGCGAGGCAGCAGCCAAAGGCACCGGCTCTGCGGCCGACATCTCGAAAGCGCTAAAGATAGTTACAGAGGTTCGCCCGAAGCTGCGACACTTCACGGCAGAAGCCGATCCGATCTTGGGTCTGCCTGACCTGAAGGATGGCCTCGACGGCCAATAGGGCGGTGAGAACCACGAGAAAAGTGGGCGGGCAGTCCGCTGTCCTGGACGCCCGCCCTCCACGCTCTCTGGCCATTCTAGCCAATCTTTCCCCGGCAAGTGAGGCGAAAGCCGGAAGAAGCCCTTATGCAGGCACCTTCATCAGCCGGATCGCGTGGGGATCGAGCACGCCCGCTCCCACCCGCTTCGTCGCGTAGAACATCACGAACGGCTTGTTCGTATATGGGTCGCGGAGGAGCGCGTCACGAGCCGGTCATCGATGAGGTAGCCAGCCCGGAAATTGCCGAACGCAATCGGCCTTGTGCGTGCCGTGGAGCAAGTATTCACCGTCAACTCCCAATCGCTTGAACAAACGCAGAACATTGCGCTTGCAATGTAGGATTTCCTTTGGTCTACCCTGCTGAATGGAGATGCCGCACATACCTCCGCCGTCGCCGACCGAAATCGCGGCGCACGTGTTTGCGCGACACCCTCGGGGACATCCTGGGGGATACCTCCCGCAGCACGACGGACGACATCCTCGGAGGCACCCGGCGCCGCCTCCATGGCCAGTGCGAACATTGGGAACATTCGGCCATGCCGAGCGCCCAGCCCGGCCTCCATGGCCAGTGCGAACATTGGTGACCATTCGGCCGCGTCCGCCCCGGCGCCGGCGCGCTTCGGGGGGTGGTGGACAGGGCTGGATTCGAACCAGCGTACGACAATGTCGGGCAGATTTACAGTCTGCTGCCTTTAACCACTCGGCCACCTGTCCGTGGGAGCGTCCTTGAGGAGCGCGGCCCAAATGGCGAATGGGACGCGGGCTGTCAACGCATGGAAATTGCGGGATGCGCGCCCGCCTTCGCCCGGCTTGCACGCCGCAGGTGTGGGACCTAGACCTTCCGCACCCATCCTTCCGGAGCTGCCGCATGCGTCTCGTCCCAGTCCTGCTTTCCGCCGCCGCGATCCTCGCCTCCCCCGCCCTCCTCCCCGCCACCGCCGCCGCCCAGCAGGTCGACCGCGTGCTCGTCAACCGGATGATGGACGAAGGCTTCAACCGCTCGGAGGTGATGGAGACCGCGGCGTGGCTGACCGACCGGATCGGCGGGCGCCTCACCAATTCGCCGCAGATGCGCGAGGCCGAGCGCTGGACCCAGCAGCGCTTCCGCGACTACGGCCTCTCCAACGTCCGCGCCGAGGGCTTCGAGTTCGGCCGCGGCTGGTCGATCGTCTCGCACAGCGCGCGGATGACCGCGCCGCGGGCGCTGACCTTGCGCTCGATCCCGGTCGCCTGGACTCCGCCGACCAACGGCCCGCTCAGCGCCGGGATCGTCGTCGCGCCGATGACCGAGGTCGAGCATTTCGCGCGCTGGCGCGGGCAGCTCCGCGGCAAGATCGTTCTGGTCAGCCGGCCGACCGTCTCGCCCGATCCGACCGATCCCGCCTTCCGCCGCCTGACCGACGACGATCTTCGCCAGCGCAACACCTATCAGCAGCCCAATTATTCGCCGCACGAGGTCGAGGAGGCGCTCGAGCGCGCCGATTTCGCCGAGCGGCTCGACGCCTTCCTTGCCGAGGAGGGCGCACTGGCCTGGGTGCGCATGGCCTATCGCGACGGCGGCCTCGTCCACGGCACCGGCTACTCTTATCAAGTCGGCCGCACCCCGCGCCTTCCGGGTGTCGAGATGGCGGCCGAGGATTATCGCCGCCTCGCCCGGCTCGCGCTGACCGACGTGCCGCCGACGCTCGAGATCGTGAACAACGTCCGCTTCCACGACGAGGATACGCAAGCCTACAACATCCTCGCCGACCTTCCCGGAAGCGATCCGCGCGCGGGCTATGTCATGGCCGGCGCCCATCTCGACTCCTGGGTCGCCTCGGACGGCGCGGTCGACAATGCCGCGGGTTCGGCGGTGGTGATGGAGGCGGCGCGGATCCTGCGCCGGCTCGGCCTCCGCCCGAAGCGCACCATCCGCTTCGCCCTGTGGAGCGGCGAGGAGCAGGGCATTCTCGGCTCACTGGCCTATGTCGAGCGTCACCTCGCGACGCGGCCCGCGGAGACCAATGCGGCCCGCCAGCGCCTGCCCAACAACCGCACCTGGCGCTATCGCTATCCGATCACGCCGCTGCCCGGACACCGCGACCTCGTCGCTTATTTCAACCTCGACAATGGCTCGGGCCGGATCCGCGGGATCCACGCCGAGGGCAATGTCGCCGCGGTGCCGATCTTCCAGGATTGGCTCGCGCCCTTCGCGACTCTCGGCGCGACGACGGTGGCGATCCGCAACACCGGCGGAACCGACCATGTCTACATGCAGTCGGTCGGAATTCCGGGCTACCAGTTCATCCAGGACCCGCTCGATTATTCAAGCCGCCTCCACCACACCGCGCTCGACAGCTACGATCATCTGAAGCCCGAGGATCTGCGGCAGGCGGCGGTGATCATGGCGAGCTTCCTATGGAACGCGGCCAATCGGGACGAACCGCTCCCGCGCATGCCGCTCCCGCAGCAGCCGCGCCCCAGCGACCCGTTCGAATATCCGGCGGAGGACTAAGTCTCGGCGGGTCTCTGGGCGTCAGACCCAGAGGCCCGCCATGAAGGCGGCGAAGGCGCGCCACGGGGCGGTGCCCATCACCGCCATCATCACGATCTGGCTGGCGAGCATCGCGAGGCCGCCCCAGATCCAGACCGGATGGACCCGGCCCCGTGTCCGCCAGTCGTAGAACGCGCCGGCGACACTGATCAGGTTCGGCAGGAAGATGAACGTGAAGGGCGCTCCGGCCTGCACCGCCCAGACCGGGATCCGGGCCACCGCCGCGCCGAGCAGGCCGACATTGGCGAGAAGGATCAGGCGCTTGTGGGTCTCGGCCCGGTTGCGCCACTTGACCGCCAGCCAGACCGCGACGGCGAAGCTGTTGATCGCGAAGAAGGGCACCGCGTAGAAGACCAAGGGATCGCCGAGGCCCTTGAAGCCTTTGTGCATGGCTGCGATCGCGGTGAGGTTGCCGAGCACCACCATCGCCGCGGCGAGGCCCGCGCCGGCATAGCCGAGCTTGCGGTGGAGCTTGAGGTCGCGCCGGGCGATCAGCGTCGGCTGCACGACCATCAGCGCCACCCAGCCGGTGAACGCGAAGCCGTGCAGATAGAGCAAACCTGTCATGTCCGGCGCCTGGGCCGGCACCGTCATCCATCGCGAGAAGTAGAAGCTGGCCGCGAAACCCCAGACGGTCGTGACCGCGATCGCGATCCCCATCGCGGTGTAGAAGATCCGGTCGTTCTGGATTCGGCGCGCGGGCTGCCCGGCAATACTCGCCATATCTCGTTCTCCCCCCAATTGCCCGACTTGCTACCATCGCGGCGTGCTCCTTGCCAGAGCCGCCGCGAGGCGCCATGGCCGCCGCCATGCGACGCAAGGCAAGACAGCTCACCAAGGCCGAGAACCGGCCGCGCTTCTGGGGCCGCCACGCGGTCGCCGCCGCTCTGGCCAATCCGGAGCGCCGGATCGTCCGGATCTGGGCGACCCGGGAAGCGGCGGAGGAGCATGACATTCCTACCGGCATTCCCCTCACCTACGCCGACGGCGCCGACCTCGCCCGCCACGTGCCGCGCGACGCGCCGCACCAGGGCATCGTCGCCGAGGTCGAGCGGCTCGAGGACATCCTCCTTGCCGACCTGCTCGACCAGGCCGAGGACGCGCGGCCTTTGCTCGTCCTCGATCAGGTCACCGATCCGCACAATGTCGGCGCGATCCTGCGCTCGGCTGCAGCGTTCGATGCGCTCGGAATCGTCACCCAGGATCGCCACGCACCGCCCGAATCGGGCGCGCTCGCCAAGGCCGCAAGCGGCGCTCTTGAGACGGTGCCGTGGGTCAGGGTCGTGAACCTCGCCCGTGCTCTGGACGACATCGCCGCTGCCGGTTTCTGGCGGATCGGCCTGGCCGGCGAGGCCGAGGCGACGCTCGACGAGGCGCTCGGTCCGCCGCGGGTGGCGCTTGTGCTCGGCGCCGAGGGCGAAGGCATGCGCTTCAACACGCAGGCCCATTGCGACGCGCTTGCACGGCTTCCGATCGGCGAGCGGATGGAGAGCCTCAACGTCTCGAATGCGGCCGCGATCGCGCTGTACGCGGCGCGGGTGTCGCGGCCGATCTAGCGCGCGGCGGCCTGCGCCTCGGCGTCGATCCGGGTCGCGGTCCAGGCGCATTGGGTGAGGCTGATCGGATCGAGGAACATGCCGCCCATCCGGTCGGCGATCTGCCAGCGGACCTGGGCCGGGACAAAACCGATCCCGGCGACGTCGAGCGACACTTCGCTGCCGATCTCGACGCGCTCGTCGCAGACCGCCATGAAGCCCTCGGCGGAGACGTTCCGAACGCGGATTTCGACGCTGTAGCGGTGACGCAGTTCGGCGCTGTCGTCGGTCTGGACGCGCACGCCGACGCGATCCCGGTAACCGGAAGCGCCGACTCCCGCCATGGGCGGTCCGGCCGGCTTGCGCGAGCGCTTTCTCCTGTCCATCGCGAGGGAATAGCCGCGAATGTGTGAACCCCTCGTAAAAACCGAGCGATTTCTGATTCTCCCGAGGTAGCGCTAGTGGTGGCGCCAATGTCGATTCTCGCGCGATCCGCCCTTCTCGGTCCGGCGCTGGCCCTGCTCCTTGCGGGGTGCAGCGACCGCGAGACCGGGCCGGTGACGGTGGCCGCGATCGGCGCCGCGCCGAGCTTCGCCAACCCGAATCGCGGTCCGATCGACCCGCCGTCCGCATTCCTGCTCGAAGCGGCCGCCCAGGGTCTCGTGCGGTTCGATGCCGCGGGGGAGCTCGAGCCCGCGCTCGCGCAGAGCTGGATCGTCTCCGACGACGGGCTCCGCTACACCTTCCGAATCCGCCGGGTCGACTGGCATGACGGCGGCCGGGTCACCGCCCAGCAGGTGGTCGACCGCCTGCGCGCGGCGATCTCGCCGTCCAGCCGAAATCCGCTCCGCCCAATCCTCGGCCTCATCGACCGAGTCGAGGCGATGACCGACGAGGTTCTGGAGATCACCCTCAAGGCGCCGCGGCCCAATTTCCTCCAGCTTCTCGCCCAGCCCGAGCTCGCAATCCTCAATGGCGACGGTGGGACGGGACCTTATCGCGCGGCGCCGCAGCCGAACGGCAGCTTCCTGCTGACCCTGCCGCCCGTGGAGGACGACGAGATGCCGGATCCCGCGCGTCCGGACATCATGCTGGCCGGTGCGCCCGCCGCACGGGCGATCGCGCGCTTCCGCAGTGCCGGCGCCGATCTCGTGCTCGGCGGCACGGCGGGCGATCTGCCGCTGCTCCGCGCCGCCGATCCGGCACAGGCGGAGATTCAGTTCGATCCGGTGAATGGCCTGTTCGGGCTCGTCTTCGAGCGCGGCCAGGGCGTTTTCGCCGACGCCGAGGCACGTCGCGCGGTCGCCATGGCAATTGACCGTGAGGGGCTGCTCGCGGATCTGGCCGTGCCGGGGCTCGCGCCCCGCGCCTCGCTGCTGCCCAGCGGACTCGAGGAGGCACCATCGCCGGCGACCCCCGCCTGGGGGGCCCTTCCCCTTCCCGCGCGTCGGCTGGAGGCGCGCGACACGCTGGCACGCCTGGCCGAGGGAGAGCCGATCCGGCTGCGCGTGGCGATGCCCGAGGGGCTCGGCTACCGGCTGATCTTCGCCTTCCTTCGCCGCGACTGGCGAGTGGTGGGGGTTGAGGCTGAGGCGGTCGGCCCGCGCGCCGCGGCGGACCTGCGCTTCGTCGATCTGGTCGCGCCGACCACCATGCCGACCTGGTATCTTCGTCACTTCACCTGCGAGCGTGATCGCCTCTGCGTGCCCGAAGCCGATGCTGCGCTCGCTCTTGCCCGAGAGACGCAGAGCCGCGCCGAGCGGCTCGACCACATTGCCACGGCCGATCGTCTGATGGCCGAAGCAGGGCTGTTCGTTCCGATTTCCGCACCCGTGCGTTGGTCGCTCGCATCGGCGCGGCTCACGGGTTTCCGCCGCAACCCGTTCGGCCTTCATTCGCCGCTCGAGCTCATCGCGGACAGGAGGTAGGATGGCGATCGACCCCAGGGAATTCGACCGGATTGCGGGCCAGCTTCCGATCGGCCGCGATCCGGCCTCGGTCCGGCGGCGGCTCGAGGCGATGGAGCTGCTGCTCGAGCGCGCCTTCACCGTCCCGGGCACGAACATGCGCGTCGGCCTCGATGCGATCGTCGGTCTCGTCCCGGTGGTCGGGGACCTGGTCACCACCGCGATGGGCGCGTGGATGGTCTGGGAGGCGCGCAATCTTGGAATGTCGAAATTCCATCTCGCCCGCATGGCCGGCAATGTCGGCGTCGACACGGTGATCGGCGCGATCCCTCTCGTCGGCGACCTGTTCGATCTCGCCTTCCGCTCGAACACCCGCAACCTGCGCATCCTCAAACGCTGGCTCGACAAGCACCATCCCGAGACGATGGTGGTGGAGGGCGAGATCGTCGCCCGCAGCGACCTGCCGCGCTGAAACCTCCGTTCGGATCGCTCGTTGCGGCGCTCAAACGGCAAGGAGATGCGCGATGCGGCGTTACGGCTATGCGTGGATCACCATCGGATTCTTCCTGATCTCACTCGGGCTCCACTGGCTGTTCGGCTGGTACAGCTTCGAAGAAGAGGCGCGGACGCACGGCGAGGCGCCGGAGCTCAGCGCCTATCTATACGAAATGGGTCGCGACACGTTCGAGAACTGGCAGTCGGAGTTCCTGCAGCTCCTCTGGCAGGTCGTCGGCCTCGCTTACTTCCTCTACGTCGGCTCGCCCTCCTCGAAGGAGAATGACGATCGGATGGAGGCGAAAATCGATGCGCTCCTGCGCATCAACGGCGGCGAGAAGGCGGAGCAGCTGATCGCCGATCTCGATCGCCACTATCTCCGCAACGACGGCCCGCCCCCGCACGGCCACGACGCCGAGCTCGCCCAGAGCGCCGGCAGGGACGTCGATCACGTCGCTATTGCGCGTTGAGCTCCCGCGCGCCGGCCTGGCGGTCGGCGACCGGATCCTCGACGCGGGGCGGCCGGTCGAGATGGACGGCGATGTCGGCGCCGGAGGGATCGACGAAGCGGACGGCGACACTCGCCTCGATGCCGGCGGCGCGCAGCGGCAGGGCGAAGCCGCGGGCGACGGTTCGAAGCGCCGCCTCGCGCGCCGTGGCGACCGGCGCAGGATCGCGGGCCTGGCGCATCAGCTCGTCGCGTGCACGAACGCGGTTGGCCTCGTCCATCTCCTCCTCGCCGCCGGTTAGCGCCATCAGCATGCCGCCCTCGGCATATTCACGGGCGGCTTCCATGTCGATTTCGGGGCCCGAAATCTCGAGCGGTGGCAAGGTGATGGACAGCGTTCTTGTCGCTTCGTCCCAGCTCAGATGCTCGCGCCTCAGGCGCCTGAGGTCGATCCCGTAGCGCACCCGCGCCGGAAGGATCAGGGTCTTGCGCGAGGCGAGGCCGAGCCGGCTCTGCTCGGACGTCACCACCGCCACGAAGCGCGCGTCGAGCGTGTTGAGCCGCCCCTGCTCGCGCACCGAGACGAGGGCGCGGTCGGCGACCTGAACCGGGTCAGCGATCGGCGTGGAGCCCTCCGAGCGCAGCAATGCCGCGATCAGCGCGAGGATCACGGCGCTGAGCATCAGCGCCGCGAGCCAGACCCGTCCGTAACGCCGCGCCAGCGCCTTCAGGCGATCCCAGTCCATCTCTCTCCTTCGGCGCGGACAAGGCCGCGGCGTTCAAGGTCCAGCAGGTGGGCGAGCACCGATCGCGCCGCCGCGGGATGGAGGCGCGGATCGACGTCCGCATAGATGTGCGGCACCATTTGCGAGATCTCGCCGCGCCCCGCCTCGATTTGCCCGAGGATCGCCTGCTCGCGGGCGCGGCGGTGAGCGACCAGGCGGGCGAGATGCTCCTGAGGATCCTCGATTACCGGCCCGTGGGCCGGCATATAGGCACGATCGTCGCGCCCCTGCAGAAGCGCTAGGCTGGCCATATAGTCGCTCATGTCGCCGTCGGGCGGCGAGACGATGGTCGTCGACCAGCCCATGACATGGTCGCCGCTGAACAGGATCCCCGCCTCTTCCAGCGCGAAGCAGAGGTGGTTGGACGTGTGCCCGGGCGTCGCCACCGCGCGCAGCGTCCAAGCCGGTCCTGTCACCGCCTCGCCGTCCGCCAGCACCCGGTCCGGCGCATAGTCGAAGTCAAAGCTCGCATCCGCGCGAGGCCCCGCATCCTCGATCGCGAGCGGGGCGCAGCCGACAATCGGAGCGCCGGTCGCACCGGCGAGCTCGCGGCTCGCCGGGCTGTGGTCGCGGTGGGTGTGGGTGCAGAGGATGGCAATGACGCGCTCCCCGCGGACCGCCTCGACCAGGGCAGCGACATGGGCGTCGTCGTCGGGCCCAGGATCGATCACCGCCACCTCGCCGGCACCGACGATATAGGTCTGGGTGCCGGTATAGGTGAAAGCGGAACGATTGCCCGCCAGCACGCGCCGCACTAGCGGGTGCACGCGCTCGACCTTGCCGGTGGGAAATTCGTCCATGGCCGGCATGTGGCATCTGCGCCGGCGCATTGGAAGGTCCGGCTCCCCCTCACCACCCCAGGCGGGACGGGGAGCCGGTCAGATCACTGGCCGCCTGCGGCAGCGATGGCGCGGTCAATCGCGGCGAGCACGCGGGCGCGATGCTCGCCGCTGAGCTCGGTGTTTGCAGCGATGCGCTCGCGCGCCTGGCGGAGGTGCTGGAGCCGGTCGGCCGCGCTCGCCTCGCCGCGGGTGCAGAGCAGGATCCGCGTGCGCTGCTCGCCGGTCCGCTCGTCGACATTGGCTGCCGGCTGGCCACTGTCGCAGCCCTCGGGAACGGTGACCTCGCCGTTCGGGCCGCGGCGGACGCGCATCACGTGGGTGCCGTGGCCGGCCCGCGCGCTGTCGCCCTCGCCCGCCTTGTGCTCCATGATCACGATCCGGCGCTCCTGCTTAGTGTCGCCGCCTTCGGGATGGGGATGGGCGATGCCCGGCGCGCCGATCGCGAAGCCCGCGCTGGCGACGACGACCATGGCCGCCGCGCCGCCGAGGCTGCGGAGCCTGCTGCTCCTGTGATCGTTCAGCATCCTCAATCTCCTTTTCAGTTGATCCACGTGATTCATCGGGCAGGCGGCGATCAGCCCCGGCCTGCTCGCCGACTTGACCAGGGCCGCCGCGTAGGCACAGCGCGCCTCGACCCCTTCGGCGCGGGTGACTGCGGCGTCGCAGGCCAGCTCCTGGTCGGCGCGGAAGGCGCGGAAGGCGATCCAGGCGATCGGATTGCACCAATTGGCGGCGAGCACTGCCAGCGCTGCGAGGTTCCACCAGATGTCGCCGCGCCTGTGATGGACATATTCATGCGCGGCCGCGAGCCGGCGCTCGGCGGCGCTGTAGCGCGCTTCGAAATCGGACGGGACGACGATGCGCCGATCGAGCAAGCCGACCGCGATCGGTCCCTCGACCGCCTCGCTCTCGATCAGGGGCAGCCCGCGATAGGCGCCGGCGCTTGCCGAGGACAGGCTGAGCCGGGTCAGGAAGGCGCGGTAGGACAGGAACTGGGCAACGAGGAACGCCCCCGCCCCCGCCAGCCACAGCGCCAGCAGGAAGCTACTCCAGTCGCGCGCTACGGCGACGGCCGGCGCCGCCGTCGCAGCGACGGGCACCACGATCTCAATGGCGGTAAGCTCCGCCGGAAGTGCCGGCAGCGGCGGCAGCAGCAGGCGGGCGAGCGGCAACAGCCACAGCGCATAGGCCCAGTTCGCCCCGAACAGCCGCGCAACCGCGCCGCGGAGCGCGAGGACGAGCAGCATGACCAGGCTCGCGCCGATCAGGTTGCCGGCGATGAGCGCGCTCATTGCTTCAGCGCCTTCAGCAGCGCCTCGATCTCTTCGATGTCCTTGGCGCTCAGGCGGTCGCGCTCGGCGAGGTGCGCGACCAGCGGCGTCAGCCGCCCGCCGAACAGCCGCTCGAGCAGCCTCCCCGATTCCTGCGCGACATAATCCTCGCGGGCGACCGCCGGGCTGTAGAGATAGCGCCGCCCCTCCTCGCGATGGGCGAGCACGCCCTTAGCGAGCAGCCGGGCGAGCATGGTCTTGACCGTGTTGACGCTCCAACCGCGCTCGGCCGGAACCCGCGCCGCGACTTCGGCGGCGGTGAGCGGCGACTCCTCCCAGAGCACCTCCATCACCGCTTGCTCGGCTTCCCCGATCCGCTCCACGTGGCTCTCCCTCGGCGACTACACCTGTAATCGCCGCAGTGAACCCCGGATGAACGGTGGAGAGACTCGCATCTGTCGGAAAAGTTGACAGGCGCAAGACGCGGTTAAAATCGATTCACCATCGAAAGCCGCGGAAATCCGCGCGTGGCACGCTCTGGCACGCGGCTTGTATCATCATTCCCGTCCACATGGTTCCAAGCCATAGGGGCGGGCCCTGCGCTAGGTCTGGTCGCGCTGCCCGCCCCGAACCGAAAACGAAAAAGCCGGGTCTCCCCTACGGTCCACGAGGGGGAGGCCCGGCTTTTTCAGTATTTCCGAGGGGGCTCAGGCGCGCGCGACCTGCTTCTCATCGATCAGCTGCTGGAGCTCGCCCGCCTCGAACATCTCCATCATGATATCCGATCCGCCAACGAACTCGCCCTTCACGTAGAGCTGGGGAATGGTCGGCCAGTCCGAATATTCCTTGATCCCGTTCCTGATCTCGCCGTCCTGGAGGACGTCGACCGTCTCGAACTTGACGCCGAGATGGTCGAGAATCGCGACGGCGCGGCTGGAAAAGCCGCATTGCGGGAACAGGGCCGACCCCTTCATGAACAGGACGACGTCGTTGTTCCGGACGATCTCGTCGATGCGCAGGGCGACATCGGACATTTCTATTCTCCTCAATCGGGCGGAGCGGTGGTCAGCTGGAGGGCGTGAAGAACGCCGCCCATCCGCCCGCCGAGCGCCTCATAGACTCGCTGGTGCTGCCGAACGCGCGGCACGCCCCTGAAACTCTCCGCAACCACCCGCGCGGCATAATGGTCGCCGTCGCCGGCGAGGTCGGTGATCTCCACCCGGGCATCGGGGATGCCCGCCTCGATCAGCCGGACGATCTCGTCGGCCGCCATCGGCATGGCTCTATTCCATCAACTGGCGCCGCGCCTCGACCGTCTTGTGGTCGAGCGCGGTGCGGATCCTGGCCTCGTCGCAATCGACCCCGGCCGAGGTGAGGTCGCCGAGGATCTTGCGGATGACGTCCTCGTCTCCCGCTTCCTCGAAATCGGCGCGGATCACGTCCTTGGCATAAGCGTCGGCTTCGGCGTCGGTGAGGCCCATCTGGTGCGCGGCCCAAAGGCCGAGCAGCTTGTTGCGCCGCGCGACGATGCGGAACTGCATCTCCTGGTCGCGCGAATATTTGGCCTCGAAGGCTTTCTCACGATCGTCGAAGGTGGTCATGACGCTCCTTGCATCTGCTGTTCCCTCACAGATAGGCCCCGCTGCTCGCAGGCGCAACAACCGCTCAGCCTAGCGTCACCACCAGCTTGCCCACCGCCTTGCGTGCCGCCATCTGCGCGATGGCCTCACCGGCGCGGTCGAGCGGGAAGGTGGCGCTGACCTTGGGGGCGATCTTCCCCTCGTCCCACAGGCGGAACAGGGTCTCGACATGGGCCGCATTGGCCTTCGGGTCCCGCGCGGCGAAGGCGCCCCAGAAGACTCCGCAGACGTCGCAGCTCTTGAGCAAGGTGAGGTTGAGCGGAAGCTTCGGGATGCCGGCCGGAAAGCCGACGACGAGGTAGCGCCCCTCCCAGTCGATCGCGCGCAGCGCCGGCTCCGCATAATCGCCGCCGACAGGATCAAGGATCACGTCCGCGCCGCCGGGCCCGACCGCTTCCTTGAACAGGCCGGCCAATGCCTTCGACCCGTCTTTGTCGAACGGTCCGGCCGGATAGACGATCGCCGAATCCGCGCCCGCCGCGCGCGCGGCTTCCGCTTTCTCCTCGGACGAGACCGCAGCGACGACCCGCGCCCCGAACGCCTTGCCGAGCTCGACCGTGGCAAGGCCGACCCCGCCGGCCGCGCCGAGCACGAGCAGGGTCTCGCCCGACTTCAGCCGGCCGCGATCGACGAGCGCGTGGATGGCGGTCGCATAAGTGAGGAGCAAAGCCGAGCCCTCCTCGAAGCTGCGCCCCTCCGGAAGCCGCGACGCCATCGCCGCCGGCACCGCGACCTTCCCGGCGAGGCCGCCATGGCCGGTCACCGCGATCATCCGGTCGCCCGGCGCCCAGCCGGTCACGCCTTCGCCCACCGCCTCGACGATTCCGGCGATCTCCCCGCCGGGGGCGAACGGCCGCTCGGGCCGGAACTGATATTTGTCCTCGATAATGAGGACGTCCGGATAGTTGATCGCGCAGGCTTTGACGGCGACCAGAAGCTGGCCAGGGCCGGCAACGGGATCGGCGACGTCGGCCAGCTCCAGAGTCTCCGGCCCGCCCGGCGCGCGGCTGAGCAGAGCCTTCACGCAGATTGCCCCAGGATGCGCTGCGCCTGCACCAGATGCGGCCGATCGATCATCTTGCCCTCCAGGGAAAGCGCGCCCGCGCCGGGATTGGCTTCGAACGCCGCCACGACGGCCCGCGCATGCGCAATCTCGGCCTCGGTCGACGTGAAGGCGGCGTTGATCACCGGGATCTGCGAAGGATGGATCGCCATCATTCCCGTAAAACCGTCGCGGCGGGCCCGGGCCGCATAAGCGGCAAGCCCGTCCAGGTCCTTGAACGCCGGATAGACGGTCTCGATCGGCGCCACGCCGGCCGCGGCAGCGCCGAACAGGCAGAGCGCGCGCGCGATCTCATAGGGGGCCGTGAAGCTGCCGTCCGCCTCGCGCGACGTCGCCGCGCCGATCGCCGCCGGCAGATCCTCGGCGCCCCAGGTCAGGCCGGCGAGGCGCTTCGCACCGCCATAGGTGCCGAGCTGGAACATCGCCGCCGGCGTCTCCGTCGCGATGGCGAGGATCTGGGCGGTGGCGTTGCCGCGTTCCGTGAGCCGGCGCGCAAGCTCGTTCACCGACGCGCCGCCCTCGGCCTTGGGAAGCACGATGCCGTCCGGACGGGCCGGGAGGATCGCGGGGAGGTCCTTCTCCGCCTCGTCGCCGTCGATCGGATTGATCCGGACCCACAAACGCGCCTCGGCATTGGCGGCGACGAACTCGGCGACATGCCGCCGCGCCTCGGGCTTCTGCTCGGGCGCGACGCTATCCTCGAGGTCGAGGATCAGGGCGTCGGCACCGCTCGCCAGCGCCTTCGCCATCCGGTCCGGCCGGTCGCCGGGCACGAACAGGAGCGAGCGCAGCCTCATCCGCGCCTCTTCATCAGAGCGGTGCGCTCGCAGACGCAGACCAATTCGTCCCTCTGGTTGAACATGCGATGCTCGAAGGTGACGATCCCGGCATCCGGGCGCGAGTTGGAATCCTTCAGGCCGATCACCTCGGTCTCGGCGCGCAAAGTGTCGCCGATGAAGACCGGCTTGGGCATCCGCACCTTGTCGTAGCCGAGATTGGCGACGAGCGTGCCGAGGGTCGTGTCCCCCACGGACAGGCCGACCATCAAGGCGAAGGTGAAGGTGCCGTTGACGACGATCCGGCCGAACTCGGTCGCCTCGGCATAGGTCTCGTCGAGGTGGAGCGGCTGCGGATTGTGGGTCAGCGTGGTGATCAGCAGATTGTCGGTCTCGGTCACCGTCCGGTGCGGCTGGTGGCTGATCCGGTCGCCGAGAGTCCACTGGTCGTAATAGCGGCCCGGCATCAGTCGTCCCCCTTCTCGACCCGCACCAGCAGGGTCCCCTCGGTCACTTGCGACCCCGCGCTGGCATTGAGCTCGGCGACGATACCGTCGAACGGTGCAGCGAGGCTATGCTCCATCTTCATCGCCTCCAGCGTCAGCAATTTCTGGCCCTTGGCGACCTGATCACCCTGCCGCACCTCGACGGAGATCACCCGGCCCGGCATCGGCGAGACCAGGCTCCCCTCCCCCTCGCCGCCGCCCGCGCCCGCGCCGCCATAGCCCGGAAGCGTGAACGCGAAGGCCAACCCAGACGCGAAGACCAGAACCTGCTCGCCCTCGGCGGTCGCGATGCCCTCGAGCGGACCCGCGCCAGGCTCGACGATGCGGACCTCGCCGCGATGGGCGATGGCCACCGAGGGATCGGGCGAGCCGTTGAGGCGGAAGCCTTGGAGCGCCGACCAGGCGTCGGCTTCCTCGCTGCCATTGCCGAAGTCGGAGCCGAGGAAGGCAGTCGCGGCCAGGTTCCAGACCCCCTCGGATGGCGCCGGGTCTGGCACCAGCCGATCGAGCCGCGCCGGGATGAACGAGGTCTCGACCTCGCCGGCGCGGAAGTCCGGATCGGCTGCGGCCAGCGCCAGGAAGCCGGCATTGGTCCGAACCGGCCAGACCTCGACCTCGGTCAGCGCCTCGGCCAGCCGCTCGGCCGCCTCGTCGCGCGTCCGCCCGCTGGCGATGACCTTGGCGATCATCGGGTCGTAATAAGGGCTGATCCGGTCGCCTTCCTCGACTCCGGTATCGATCCTCAGCCCACGCGGCATCACGAAATGGTCGAGCCGACCAGTGGAAGGGAGGAATTCGTGCGCCGGATCCTCGGCATAGAGGCGCGCCTCCATCGCCCAGCCGCGGATGGCGAGCTCGTCCTGGCGGAGCGGGAGCGGCTCTCCCGAAGCGACCCGGAGCTGCCATTCGACCAGATCCTGGCCGGTAATCTCCTCGGTGACCGGATGCTCGACCTGGAGCCGCGTGTTCATCTCCATGAACCAGATCCGGTCGGCGCGGCGGCCTTCGGACGCGTCGGCGATGAACTCGATCGTGCCGGCGCCGACATAGTCGACCGCCTTGGCGGCCTTGACCGCGGCCGCGCAGATCGCCTCGCGGGTCGCCTGGTCCATGCCGGGCGCGGGCGCCTCCTCGATCACCTTCTGGTGGCGGCGCTGGAGCGAGCAGTCGCGCTCGAACAGGTGGACGACATTGCCGTGGCGGTCGCCAAAGACCTGAACCTCGATATGGCGCGGCCGCTCGACATATTTCTCGATCAGCACCCGGTCGTCGCCGAAGGACGAGGCCGCCTCGCGCTTGCAGGAGAGCAGCATCTCCTGGAACTCGCCGGCCGCATTGACCTTGCGCATGCCCTTGCCGCCGCCGCCCGCGACCGCCTTGATCAGCACCGGGTAACCGATCGCATCGGCCTCGGCCTGGAGCCGCTCGGCCGACTGGTCCTCGCCGAGATAGCCCGGCGTGGTCGGAACCCCCGCCGCCTGCATCAGCTTCTTGGCCGCATCCTTGAGGCCCATCGCCCGGATCGACGACGCCTTCGGCCCCACCCAGACCAAACCCGCCGCCTCGACGGCCTCGGCGAACTCGGCGTTCTCGGAAAGAAATCCGTACCCCGGATGGATCGCCTCCGCGCCCGTCGCCTTCGCCGCGGCGATGATCTTCTCCCCGACGAGATAGCTCTCCCGCGCGGGGCCCGGCCCGATATGCACCGCCTCATCCGCCTCGCGCACATGCAGCGCATGGCGGTCGGCGTCGGAAAAGACGGCGACCGTCCGGATCCCGAGGCGCCGCGCGGTACGTATGATCCGGCAGGCAATCTCGCCGCGATTGGCGATGAGGAGGGACCTGATCACGCCGGCACCCTTTGTTGGAAGGAAGAACCTCTCATTCTCACATCCTGAACACGCCGAACTGCGGCCGCTCGGGGATCGGGGCGTTCAGGCAGGCGCTGAAGGCGAGGCCGAGGACGTCGCGGGTCTGGGCCGGGTCGATGATGCCGTCGTCCCAGAGGCGCGCGGTGGCGTAATAGGGATTGCCTTCGTCCTCGTAGCGCTGGCGGATCGGGGCCTTGAACGCCTCCGCCTCGTCGGGCGTCCAGGTCTCCGCGTCCTTGTGCACGGTCGCGAGCACGCTCGCCGCCTGCTCGCCGCCCATCACGCTGATCCGGCTGTTCGGCCAGGTGAACAGGAAGCGCGGGCCGTAGGCGCGGCCGGCCATGCCGTAATTGCCGGCGCCGAAGCTTCCACCGATCAGGACGGTGATCTTGGGCACCTGCGCCGTCGCCACCGCGGTGACGAGCTTGGCGCCATTCTTTGCGATGCCTTCCGCCTCATATTTGCCACCGACCATGAAGCCGGAGATGTTCTGGAGGAACAGCAAGGGCGTCCGCCGCTGGCAGGCGAGCTCGATGAAATGCGCGCCCTTCAAGGCGCTCTCCGAGAACAGGATGCCGTTGTTCGCGAGGATCGCGACCGGCATCCCCCAGATGCGCGCGAAGCCGCAGACCAGGGTCGACCCGTAGAGCGGCTTGAACTCGTGGAAGTCCGAGCCGTCGACGATCCGCCCGATCACCTCGTGGACGTCGTAGGGGGTGCGGACGTCGTCCGGGACGATTCCGTAAAGCTCCTCCGGATCGAGCTTGGGCGGCACCGGATCGGCGAGATCGAGATCGACGTTCTTCACCGTGTTCAGCCGCGCGACGATATCGCGGACGATTGCCAGCGCATGCTCGTCATTGTCGGCGAGATGGTCGACCACGCCGGACCTCCGCGCGTGCAGATCGCCGCCGCCGAGATCCTCCGCGCTGATCACCTCGCCCGTCGCCGCCTTCACCAGAGGCGGGCCGCCGAGGAAGATCGTGCCCTGGTTGCGCACGATCACGCTCTCGTCGCTCATCGCCGGCACATAGGCGCCGCCGGCGGTGCAGCTTCCCATCACGCAGGCGATCTGCGCGATCCCTTCCGCCGACATCTGCGCCTGGTTGTAGAAGATCCGCCCGAAATGCTCGCGGTCCGGGAAGACCTCGGCCTGGTGCGGGAGATTGGCGCCGCCGCTGTCGACCAGATAGACGCACGGCAGCCTATTCTCCCGCGCGATCTCCTGGGCGCGGAGATGCTTCTTCACCGTCATCGGGAAATAGGCGCCGCCCTTCACCGTCGGATCGTTGGCGACGATCATGGTCTCGCGGCCCGAGACCCGACCGATGCCGGCGATCATGCCCGCACCCGGCGCCGCGTCATGGCCGTGCTCGCGATACATGCCGTTGGCGGCGAGCTGGCCCACTTCGAGGAAGGGCGCGCCCGGATCGAGCAGCCGCCCCACCCGGTCGCGCGGCAGGAGCTTGCCGCGCGCCACGTGGCGCTCGCGATGCTTGTCCGGCCCGCCGCGCGCCGCCTCCCCGACCTTCGCCCTCAGCGTCTCGACCAAGGCCCGATTGTGCGCCGAGTAGCGCCGGAACGCCTCGGAGCCCTCGTCCACCTTGGTCGTGATCGCGCTCATTGCCCCCCTCCCGCGGGAAGAGCGTAATAGACCTGGGCGCCGGGCCCAAGCGGAAGGTCGAGCGCCACCCAGGCGATCGTCATGCTGATCCCCAAGGCCATGAAGGTCAGCGCATAAGGCAGCATCAGCGCAAGCAGCGAGCCGACCCCGAACGAGCTGTCCCATCTGCGCGCGAAGACCAGGATCAGCGGGAAGTAGCTCATCAGCGGGGTCATGATGTTGGTGTAGCTGTCGCCCATCCGATAGGCGGCCTGGGTCATTTCCGGGCTGATGCCGAGCAGCATGAACATCGGTACCACCACCGGTGCAAGCGCGCTCCACTTGGCGCTGGCCGAGCCGATGAAGAGATCCAGGAAGGAGGAGAGCAGCAGGACGCTGACCAGCAGCAAAGGCGCCGGCAGCGCCATCGCCTGGAGACCCTCGGCGCCGTTGATCGCGATGATCGGCCCGATCCGCGACCAGTTGAACATCGCCACGAAATGCGCGGCGAAGAAGACGAAGACGATATAGGGCGCCAGCGCCTTGATCCCCTCCTGCATCATCCGCGTGACGTCGGCATAGCCTTTGACGCTGCCCGTCGCCGTCCCGAACGCAATTCCGGCGCTGACGAAGAGCAGGAAGAAGCCGGCGATCAGCGAGGCGTAGAAAGGCTGGAGCTGCGCCGTCCCGGTCGCCTTCTCGTTGATCAAGGGCGCATAGCCCGGCGTGAGGGTCAGCGCCGCGAACATCGCGACGATCACCAAGGCGGCGACACCCGCCCGGCGAAGCCCGCGCCGCTCGTCGGCGGTGACCTCGGTCCGCCCGAGCTCCCCCTTCATCTCCTCGTCCGGCTCGGTGTCCCACCGCCCGAGCCGCGGCTCGACCACCTTGTCGGTGATGAACCAGATTGCGGGCGTGAAGACGAGGACGATGGCAAGGATGAACCACCAGTTTCCGAGCGGATTCATCGTCCAGCTGGGATCGACGATCCGCGCCGCTTCCTGGGTGAAGCCGAACAACAAAACGTCGATCTGGCCGGGCGTGATGTTGCCGGCATAGCCGCCCGAGACCGCACCGAAGGCGGCGGCTAGGCCGGCGAGCGGGTGGCGCCCGGCCGAGGCGTAGACGATCGCCGCGAGCGGGATGAACACGACATAGGCGGCGTCGGACGCATGGTGCGAGACCATGCCGATGATCGCGACGATGGGGGTGAGGATCGCGCGCGGCGCGTTGCGCAGCGAGGCGCGGATCAGCGCCGAGAACATGCCCGAGCGCTCGGCCACCGCGGCGCCGAGCATGATGACGAGGATCAGGCCGAGCGGCGCGAATCCGGACATCGTCCGCGGCATCTCGCTCAGCAGCCGGCGGATATTCTCGGCCGAGAACAGGCTGGTGGCGTTGTAGGTCAGCACCCCGTTCGCCAGCACGCCATGTTCCGGAGCCTCGTCCCCGCTGTACGGCAGCGACGCCGACCAGCCGAGCCAGGCGCCGAGCGCCGAGAGCAGCATCAGCACGCCGATCAGATAGACGAAGATCATCGTCGGCTCGGGAAGCAGATTGCCCGCGCGCTCGACGAAGCCGAGGAAGCCCCGCTGGCGCGCGGGAAGCGCGGGCGCAGCGCCGTCGAGCGGTTCCTTGGGCATGTTGCCGTCCAGCTTGCTCATGCTGAAGTCGCCTTCACAGCCACTTTACGTCCTCTCTTGTGCGTCCAGGTTCAGGCCTGCGCCGGTTCGGGCGGCTTCTTGCGGATCAGGTAGCGGTAGACGCCGATCACGTTGATCCCGAACAGGATCACGTTCTGCGCGCCGATCCCTTCCGCCTCCTCGCTTAGGAAGCCCCACAGGATGAGCGCGATCGAGGCGGTGACGAAGATCACGAACGCCCAGCCGGTCGGCTTGCGGCCGAGATCGAGCGACACGATTAGAGCGGCGAGCGCCCCGGCGGCAGCGCCATAATATTGAAGCGCGTCGAGCAGGGTCTCGCTCACGCGCCCGCACCGATCAGCTCGCGACCGATCAGCATCCGGCGGATCTCGTTTGTGCCGGCGCCGATGTCGAGCAACTTGGCGTCGCGCATGAAGCGTTCGACCGGCCAGTCCTTGGTATAGCCGGCGCCGCCCAAAGCCTGGATCGCCTCGAGCGAGGTCTTCACCGCATTCTCGGATGCGAGGAGGATCGCCCCGGCGGCGTCGAAGCGGGTCGTCTGGCCGGCGTCGCAGGCGCGGGCGACCGCGTAGACGTAGGCGCGCGCCGAATTGAGCGCGACATACATGTCGGCGATCTTGGCCTGCATGAGCTGGAAGCTCCCGATCGGCTGGCCGAACTGCTTCCTCTCGCGGACATAGGGAAGAACGACGTCAAGGCAGGCCTGCATGATGCCGAGCTGGATTCCGGCGAGCACGGTGCGCTCGTAATCGAGGCCGGACATCAGGACTCCGACGCCGCCATTGACCGGGCCCATCACGTTCTCGTCGGGCACGAAGCAGTCGTTGAAGACGAGCTCGCCGGTCGGCGATCCGCGCATGCCCATCTTGTCGAGCTTCTGGCCGAGGCTGAAGCCCTCGAAGCCCTTCTCGATGATGAAGGTGGTGATGCCTCGCGAACCCTCGCCGGTCTTGGCGTAGACGACCAAAGTATCGGCATGGTGGGCGTTGGTGATCCAGAATTTGGTGCCGTTGAGCACCCAGCCGCCATCGACCTTGTCGGCCTTCAGCTTCATCCCGACCACGTCGGAGCCCGCCCCCGCCTCGGACATCGCCAGGCTTCCGACATGCTCGCCGGAGATCAATTTCGGGAGATATTTCGCCTTCTGCTCCGGGCTCGCCCAGCGGCGGATCTGGTTGACGCAGAGGTTGGAATGGGCGCCGTAGGAGAGGCCGATCGAGGCCGAGGCGCGGGCCACCTCCTCCTGGGCGACGACATGCTCGAGATAGCCAAGGCCGAGCCCGCCATATTCCTCCTCGACGGTGATCCCGTGCAGGCCGAGGGCGCCCATTTCGGGCCACAATTCTTGCGGGAACCAGTCCTCCGCGTCGATGCGCGCGGCGAGTGGCGCGATCCGGTCCGACGCGAAGCGTTTGGTCGTCTCGCGGATCGCGTCCGCCATCTCGCCGAGCGCGAAATCGAGACCGATGTCGGTCATCCCCTATCCTCTCCTATTTGCCCGCGCCCTAGCAGAGGGTGGAGGATTTGAACAAGGCGGGCGGGAGCGCTATCTCCCAGCTGCAATTCTCAGACATCGTTCTCCAGGAACTCAAATGACTGCAACCACCGATCCCGTCGTCATCCTCTCCTACGCCCGCACCCCGATGGGCTCGTTCCAGGGCGCATTGTCGGGCGCCAGCGCCGTGGATCTCGGTGCCACTGCCGTAAAGGCGGCGGTCGAGCGCGCAGGGATCGCCGGCGAGGACGTCGATCGCATCTACATGGGCTGCGTCCTTCCCGCCGGCCTCGGCCAGGCGCCGGCGCGCCAGGCGGCGCTCTATGGCGGGCTTCCCCAGTCGGTCGAGGCGGTGACGATCAACAAGATGTGCGGATCGGGCATGAAGGCGGCAATGATGGCCGCGGACAGCATCGCGGCGGGCTCGGCGGACGTCATCGTCGCCGGCGGCATGGAGAGCATGTCCAACGCGCCGTTCCTGCTCAAGAAGCATCGCGCCGGCGCCCGCATCGGCCACGACACGGTCTACGACCATATGATGCTCGACGGGCTCGAGGACGCCTATGAGCCGGGCCGCGCGATGGGCACCTTCGCCGAGGCGACGGCCTGCGACTATCAGCTCACCCGCGGGGCCCAAGACGACTATGCGATCGAATCGCTGACCCGCGCCCAGCGCGCGCAGAACGAAGGCTGGTTCGAGGGCGAGATCGTCTCGGTCGAGGTCAAGACCCGCAAGGGCCCGGTGACCGTTGCCCAGGACGAGCAGCCGGCCAAGGGCGACCCCTCCAAGATCCCGGGCCTCAAGCCCGCTTTCTCGAAAGAGGGCACGATCACTGCAGCCAATGCCAGCTCGATCAGCGACGGCGCTGCAGCCCTCGTGCTCACCCGCGCCTCGATCGCGGAGGAGAAGGGCCTCAAGCCGATCGCTCGGATCGTCGGCCAGACGGCCCACGCCCGCGCGCCCGCAGCCTTTACGACCGCCCCCGTCGGGGCGATCGGGGCGCTGCTCGAGAAGACCGGCTGGAGCGTCGGCGACGTCGACCTGTTCGAGATCAACGAAGCCTTCGCCTGCGTCACCATGTTCGCGATGCAGGACCTCGGAATCCCGCACGACAAGGTCAACATCCACGGCGGCGCAACCGCCCTCGGCCACCCGATCGGCGCGAGCGGAGCGCGGATCATGGCGACCCTCATCTCCGCCCTCCAACGCACCGGCGGCAAGCGCGGAATCGCCTCGCTCTGCATCGGCGGCGGCGAAGCCACGGCGATCGCCCTCGAACTGGTCGACTGATCCGGCTCATCCTCCCCATGCAGCCGCGTGGGGAGGCGGCCGCGCGCTATCTTTTCCGTCCGTGGCACGGTAAAAAGGCCTCCCCTAAGGAGGGCGCTGCGATGACATCCCCGACCGACCAGAGGACGGCATCGATCATCCCCGACAGCATCAGCCGACCGGACGCCGGAACGCACAGATGGGCCACGCCGCGCTTCCACAAATTGGCGACAAGCACGGCCCAGGCTGCCGAGGGCCCGAGTATCGACGCGTCCGAGCTCACGTCCTGACGAGGAAGGCCACGTGCTGAGGTGGCATCCGGCGACGGGCGTCGATGTTGCAGCACCCGGCGCGGCCGATGCCCTTCTCAAGCGCGCGATTGCGCAGCAGCCTCACAGCGCCGCCCTTCGGGTCGGTTTCGCCGATCTCGCGCTCGACCGCTTCGACTTCGCCGCCGCCGCCGAGGCCCTGGAGGCGGCCCTTCTCGCCGACCCGGCATTGTCTGCAACGCGGCCGCGGCTTGCCCGCTGCTACAATTTCCTCGGGCGTCCAGGAGAGGCGCTCGAACTTTTTACGGGGCATGAACCGCCGGAATTCGAGCGGGGCGTCGCCCTCGATCGCCTCGAACGCCAGGACGAAGCCGAGAGCGAGTTCCGCGCCGTGCTCGCCGTCGATCCCAACCATTGGCCTGCCTGCCGCCGCCTCGGCAAGATCCTGCTTCGATCGGGCCGCATCGACGCGCTGCTCGCCCTTTGCGACGATCTGTGGGCGCGCGGCGCACGCCATGCGCAGCTCCTCTACAACTGGGGGGTCGCTCTCGCATTGTCCGGTCAAGACGCGGACGCCCGCGCGATCCTGTTCGATCGCGACCGTGTCGCCCGGTGCGCGCTTCCCGTTCCGGAAGGATTCGCCGACATCTCGGCCTTCAACGCCGCGCTCGTCGAGGAGATTCTGGGCAATCCCTATCAGCTCAGTGAATTCCCGATCGAGGACGAAGCCAATCGCGGAAGCAGCCGGATCCACGCGCTGTTCAGCGGCCCCAGGCCGGAGCTGTTTCATGCGCTCCTCGAGAGCCTCCAATCGATCGCCGAGGGCTATGTCGTACCGCGATACGATTCATTCGACCCGTGGCTCGACGCCCGCCCGGACGCTGCCCGGCTCAAGGCTTGGGCCCTCATCCAGCGCGGCAACGATTATGAGGCGTGGCACAGTCACCCGGGCGGCTGGCTGAGCGGGGTCTATTATATCCGGGTGCCGGCCGCGGTCTCGATCGAGGGAGACGGTCCCGGCTGCATCGAGTTCGGCGCGCCACCCGCCGTCCAGCGCGCCCGTCCCGGCTTCGCCGAGACCTGGCGCCACGCACCCTGCGCGGGCCAGCTCCTCCTCGCGCCGTCCCACTACGCCCACCGCACGATCCCCAGCGGCGCCGACGAATACCGGATCAGCTTCGCCTTCGACGTCGTCCCGGTCCGCACGCCTCCACCGATCGGACCGGCTGTGTCCGAGGGGCGACGACAAGCAGCGAATCCGGCGGATCGCGACGGAGCCCCAACGCCGTCTTGATAGCCTCTCAACTCGGTTCATCGTCGTATAGCAACGGCTCATCCCACATTTACAGTGTGAATCGGCGCCGGGCGCCGGTTCCAACCATTCCATCTCTGTTATGAAACACAGCCAGACCAGACCGAGCCGCGCCGCCGCCTTGCTTCTCGCAGCCGCCGCGCTTCCCTTAACCCCCGCGTTCGCCCAGGACGCCCAGCCCAATCCGATCACGACGGCGCCGCCGCCGCTTTCCGAGTCGATCCCGCCGGTCCCCGCGCCGGCACCGACCCCGGCACCCGTCGTCGACGTGACTCCGGAGCCGACGCCCGCACCGGAAGCCGCCGCTCCGCCGGCAGCGACGGCGGCGCCCACACGGGCCACCCGCGCCACGCCGACCCGCACGAGCAACCGTGCGG
>JAEWCW010000175.1 GCA_023390415.1 Pseudomonadota bacterium
GCACGCCTGCGCGCACCTCGCTGCTCGACGAGCGCACCGCGCGCGAGCTCGGCGAGGCTGCACGCGCCGAGCGCCGCCGCCCGTCCGCCACGCCGGCCCGCGACCGCCAAAGCCCGCAGGACTGAGGCCCGAGATGGCGACGGTCTTCGTCCAGCCCGACTCGCTTGGAGTCGCCGAGGAGCGGCCGCTGTCGCTTACCGTCACCTATCAGCGGCTGATGATGATGCTGCTGATCTTCGCCGGGGTCACCTTCCTGATCGTCGGCCGGCTGGTGATGCTGCAGATCTTCACCGACCGCGCCTCGGCGAGCACGCTTGCGAACCCGCTGCTCCCGCCGCGCGGCGATATCGTCGATCGTAACGGAATCCCCCTCGCCCGGACGATCGACGCGTGGACCGTGGGCGTTCGCCCGCGCGACGTGATCGGCGACCGTGCCGAGATCGCGCGGCGCCTGGCCGAGCTGATGCCCGAGAAGAGCATGGGCGACTATCTCGCCATGCTCCGCTCGGACCGCAATTTCGTCTATCTGCGCCGTCGTGCGCTGCCCGAGCTTGTCCAGGCGGTGAATGCGATCGGCGAGCCCGGCCTGGTCTTCAGCCGCGAGCCCGAGCGCCTCTATCCCCAGACCGCGCTTGCCGGTCACGTGCTCGGCTGGACCGATCTCGAAGGCCATGGCGTCGCCGGCATGGAGCGCGTGCTCGAGGATCGGCTGATGGACCCGGCCCGCCGCGGCGAGCCGGTCGCGCTCTCGATCGACAGCCGGGTGCAGGCGGCCATGGAGGCCGAGCTCGCCGAAGCCGTCGTCGCACAGAATGCCGAGGGCGCCGCGGGGATCGTCCTCGACGTGCGCACCGGCGAAGTGGTCGCAATGGCCTCGGCGCCGACCTTCAACCCGAACAGCACCGGCCGGGCCGACGCCAACTCGCTCTACAACCGCGCGACGATGGGCGTCTACGAGCTCGGATCGGTGTTCAAGCCGATCACCGTCGCGGCTGCGATGGAGGCGGGCGTGGTCCGCGGCCCCGGCCAGATGTGGGACGCCGCCTCGCCGGTCCCGATCGGCCGCTTCCGGATCAGCGACGACCATCCGCTCGGCCGCGCAATCTCGGTGCCCGAGCTGCTCATCCATTCGTCCAACATCGCGACCGCGCGCATCGCCGACCAGATGGGCGCGGAGCGCATGCAGGCGGCGTTCCGCGCATTGGGCTTCCACGAGCCGGCCTATGTCGAGCTCAACGAGCGCACCCGTCCGCTCTGGCCGAACGACTGGGGCCGCGCCCGCGTGCTGACCAGCGGCTACGGCCACGGCGTCGCGGTGAGCCCGCTTCACCTCGCTTCGGCCTATGCGGCTTTGGTCAACGGCGGCACCTGGCGGCCGGCAACGCTGCTCCACCGGCCGGACAATGTCGCACCGCCCGCTGGCCGCCGGGTCTATTCCGAGGAAACCAGCCGGCGGATGCGGCAATATCTGCGGATGATCGTCACCGACGGCACCGGCCGCCGCGGCGATGCGCCGGGCTTCCGCGTCGGCGGCAAGACCGGAACCGCCGAGAAGGTCACTGCAGGCGGCGGATATTCGGCTCGCGTCAACGTATCCACGTTCGCGGCGGCTTTCCCGATGGACGAACCGCGCTATGTGGTCGTCGTCATGATGGATGCCCCCCACGGAACCGAGGCCAACAGCTTCGTCACAACCGCCGCCTACACCGCGGCGCCGATCGTCGGCCGGGTGATCGCGCGCAGCGGCCCGCTGCTCGGCGTGATCCCCGACGCCACCCGCGACATCGACGTCTCCGACATTCGCCCCTACGTCGCCGCAGCGAGGGATTGATGCGGCTCGGCGCGCTGATCGGCAGCGGCGACGATTCGACAGTGACCGGCTTCGCGATCGACCACCGGAAGGTCGCGCCCGGCACCGTGTTCGGCGCCTTTCGCGGCACACGCTTCAACGGCGAGGATTTCATCGCGGAGGCAGTGCGATCGGGTGCGGTCGCGGTGGTCGCCCGGCCGGAGGCGAATGTCGACGGCGCGGTGCATGTCGCGGCCGAGGAGCCGCGGCGCGCCTTCGCCCAGCTCGCGGCGCAATTCTTCGCGCCCTTCCCGCGCACCACGGTCGCGGTCACCGGCACCAACGGCAAGACCTCCAACGTCGAGCTCGTTCGCCAGCTGTGGCGGATGGCCGGGCATCCCTCGGCCTCGATCGGCACGCTCGGGGTCACCACCGCGGACGAGCAGGTGACCACGGGGCTCACTACCCCGGACATCGTCACCTTTCTTTCGAACATGGCCGGCCTCGCCAAGATGGGCATCACCCATGCGGCCTTCGAAGCGTCCAGCCACGGCCTCGCCCAGTATCGGACCGAGGGGCTGCCCGTGCAGGCGGCGGCCTTCACCAATTTCAGCCGCGACCATCTCGATTATCACGAGACGATGGAGGCCTATTTCGAGGCCAAGATGCGGCTCTTCTCCGAGGTGGTCGAGCCGGACGGCACCGCGGTCGTCTGGATGGACGATCCGGCATCCGCCGAAGTGTTTCGGCGCTGCCAGGAGCGCGGCCTCAAGACGATCACCGTCGGCACCAAGGGCGAGGACCTGCGGCTCGTCGCGCGCGAGACGACCGAGCTCGGCCAGAAGCTGACGATCGAAGCCGGCGGCAGGAGCCATAGCGTCATTCTCGGCCTGATCGGCGCCTATCAGGCCGCGAACGCGCTGACTGCGGCCGGCCTCGCCATCGCCACCGGCGGCGAGATCGAGGCGACGCTCCGCAACCTCTCGCGGGTGCAGCCCGTGCGCGGGCGGCTCGAGCGGGCGGTGATCACCCGGGCCGGCGCGCCGGTCTATGTCGACTATGCCCACACGCCTGACGCGATCGAGGCGGCGATCGCCGCGCTCCGTCCCCACACCAGCCGCCGGCTGATCGCCGTGTTCGGCGCCGGCGGCGACCGCGACGTCGGCAAGCGCGCCGAGATGGGCGCAGTCGCTGCGCGGCTCGCGGACGCCGTCATCGTCACCGACGACAATCCGCGGAGCGAGGATCCGGTTGCGATCCGCCGCGACATCCTCGCCGGCGCGCCCGGCGCGCGCGAGGTGGGAGGGCGCCGCGAAGCGATCGCCGCGGCCATCGCCGAAGCGGGGGAAGGGGACATCATCCTTCTCGCCGGCAAGGGCCACGAGCAGGGGCAGGTGGTCGGCGACCTCGTGCTGCCGTTCGACGACGTGACGGTCGCGCGGGAGTGCGCGGGATGAGCGCGCTCTGGACGTCGCAAGAAATCGCGGCCGCGGTCGGCGGCACCGCTTCCGAGAATTTCGACGTCTCGAACGTCGCCTTCGACACGCGCGAGGTCGAGCCGGGCGGGCTCTTCATCGCGATGAAGGGCGAGCGGATGGACGGGCACGATTTCGTCGCCCAGGCCTTTGAGAAAGGCGCCGTCGGCGCGCTGGTCGACCGCGAGATGGACGTTCCGCACGTCCGCGTCGCCGATACGTTCGCAGCGCTCAACGACCTCGGCCGCGCCTCTCGCGCCCGGACCCAGGCGAAGATCGTTGGTGTCACGGGATCCGTCGGCAAGACCGGGACCAAGGAAGCCTTGTTCGCGGCGCTCGACCGCTCCGCGCGCGGCCGGGCCCACCGCTCGGTGAAGAGCTACAACAACCATACCGGCGTTCCGCTGAGCCTGGCGCGGATGCAGCGCGAGACCCGCTTCGGCGTGTTCGAGATGGGGATGAACCACAAGGGCGAGCTTTCGCAGCTCACCCAGCTGGTGCGGCCCCATGTCGCGATCGTCACCGCGATCGCGCCGGCGCACCGCGAATTCTTCGCGACCGACGCAGACATCGCCGACGCCAAGGGCGAGATCTTCGAAGGGCTGGAGCCGGGCGGGACCGCGCTCGTCCCCTTTGACAGCCCGCACCGCGACCGGCTGATCGGCCATGCCCGCCCCCATGCCGGCGAGATCCTGACCTTCGGCTTCGGCGAGGGCGCTGACATCCGCGCCACCTATGCGATCCGCGGCGCGAACGGCACGATGGTGACGGCGAGCCTGGGCGACGCCCACCTCAGCTACACTTTGTCCCAGCCCGGCGACCATTGGGTCTCCAACTCGCTCGCCGTGCTCGGCGCGGTGCGCGCGGTCGGCGGCGACCTCGCTCTGGCCGGGCTCGCGCTCGCGGACATGCCGGGCCTCAAGGGCCGCGGCGAACGGCACGACATTCGCGTCGATGGCGGCAATGCCCTGCTGATCGACGAGAGCTACAATGCCAATCCGGCCTCGATGGCCGCCACCTTGCGCAATTTCGGCGAGGAGAAGGTGGCCGGGCGCCGGATCGCCGTGCTCGGCGCGATGCGCGAACTGGGGCCGGAATCGGCGGCATTCCACGCCGCTCTCGCAGAGCCGATCGCAGGTGCCGGCGTCGACCAGGTCGTGCTTGTCGGCGACGAGATGGAGGCGCTCGCAAAAGCGCTTGGCCCGGCGGTCAAAATGGCGCATGTCGGCTCCGTCGCGGAGGCCGCCGACATCGTCCGGACGGCGATGGGGCCGGGAGACGCGATACTCGTCAAGGGATCCAATTCGGTCGGACTCGCCGCCCTCGTCGAGGCGCTGGCGAGCGGGATGAGCTAATGTTTTTGTGGATTGCGGAAATGCTCGGATATCCGAGCTTCCTGAACCTCTTCAGGTACATCACCTTCCGCGCCGGCGGCGCCACCGCCACTGCCCTCCTGCTCGGCCTGCTGATCGGCCCCAAGTTCATCGGCTGGCTGCGGATCCGCCAGGGCAAGGGCCAGCCGATCCGCGCCGACGGACC
>JAEWCW010000192.1 GCA_023390415.1 Pseudomonadota bacterium
CGATCAAGGCTTCCCCCGGCGTCGTCGCGCCCTCATAGATGGAGCCATAACAAACGCAAAGAGGGTGAGAGATGCCGAGCGAGCTCGACCGGAAGTACGACGCGGTGTTGGCGGCGGTGACCGGACCGAGAGGACGAATCGTGCTCGGCAAGGACGATCAGGACCGGACCATCGTCACCAATTTCCCGCCGACCCTGCCCGGCCTGTTCGACGCTTTCTGCATGCTCCACGGCGAGACCGAGGGCGTCATCGCCGACGGCGAGAGGCTGAAATTCCGCGAGCTGAACGAGCATGCCACCCGCCTCGCCAAGGCGCTCGTCTCCGGCTGGGGGATCGGCAAGGGCGACCGGGTGGCGATCGCCATGCGCAACGCGCCGGCCTGGATCATCACCTATATGGCCGTGCTCAAGGCGGGCGGGATCGCGACCCTGCTCAACGGCTGGTGGCAGAGCGAGGAGATGGCGAACGCGCTCCAGATCGCCGAGCCCAAGCTGATCATCGCCGACTCTTCGCGGGCCAAGCGAATCGCCGGCGTCTGCGGGAGCTGCGCGGTCGTGACGCTGCCGGTGGAGAAAAGGGTCGACGAGGCGCTCGCGCCGATCCTGGAGCGCGCGAGCGGCGACGCGGCGCTGCCCGAGATCGGCCCCGAGGACGACGCCACCATCCTCTTCACCTCCGGCTCGACCGGCGCCGCCAAGGGCGCCGTCTCCACCCACCGTGCGGTGACCACCGGCGTCTATACCTATTCGCTGTCGCTGATCACCCTGCTCGGGATCATGGAGAGCGAGGGCCGTCCGCCGGCCAACCCGCCCAAGACCCTGGTCAACGTGCCGCTCTTTCACGTCACCGGCGAGGTTCCGGTGATGCTGAACAGCTTCGTCATCGGCCGGACGATGGTCCTGATGTCCAAATGGGATGCGGGCGACGCGCTGAAGCTGATCGAAGAGGAGAAGATCACCTATTTCGTCGGCGTGCCGACGATGAGCCTGGAGCTGATGCAGCACCCGGACCGGGAGAAATACGACCTTTCGACGCTCACCGACGTCGCCGCCGGCGGCGCGCCCCGGCCGGTCGCGCACGTCAAGCGCCTGCAGGAGAGCTTTCGGACCGCCCAGCCGGCGCTCGGCTACGGGCTCACCGAAACAAATGCGATCGGCTGCGGCAATTTCTGGCAGAATTATGCGGACAAGCCCGCCTCGACCGGCCGGCCGCAGCGGCCGATGGTCGAGCTCGCGATCCTCGGCGAGGACGGCAGCCACCTGGCGAAGGGCGAGCGCGGCGAGATCGCGATCCGCTCCGCCGCCAACGTCCGCGGCTATTGGCGCGACGACAAGGCGACCCAGGCCGCCTTCACCGCAGACGGCTATTTCCGCACCGGCGACGTCGGCTATCTCGATCCGGACGACTATCTCTTCATCGTCGACCGCAAGAAGGACATCATCATCCGCGGCGGCGAGAATATCTCGCCGGCCGAGGTCGAGGCGGCGATCTACGCCCATCCGGCGGTGTCCGAAGCCTCCGTGTTCGGGATCGCCGACGACCGGCTCGGCGAGGTGCCCGCGGCGGTGATCTACAGCGAGGAAGGCGGGATGGACGCGGAGGGCCTGCTCGCCTTCCTCCAGGGCCGGCTCGCCGCCTTCAAGCATCCGGCCAAGATCTGGTTCGTGGACCAGCCCCTGCCTAAGCTCGGCACGGGCAAGATCGACCGGGTCTCGCTCCGCGCCGCCTATCGCGAGGCCTGATCGGCCAAATCCGGGAACGCCGCGGCGGGCCGGCTCGTTTGGCCTCACGATGACGAAGGAACAGCCAGAGAGCGAGCGCGGCAAGCGCGCATCGTTCGATCCGAAGACCGGCGCCGTCCACGGCAGCGGGTCGGGCGCCGGCGGCGGCGGCAACGCAGCCGAGGATTACGACCAGGACCCGATGGCGGGCGCCGGCGGCGAGACCAATCCCCCGCCCTCCAAGGACGAGAAATGAGCGGCGGCAAGGGCCATCCCCTGCCGGCCAGCGGCGAGGCGCGCCACAACGAGATCCCGGAGGAGCTCGAGCGCGAGAAAGGCCGCGGCGACGATTCGCCCGAGGTCGCGACCCCCGATCCGCCCGCCGTGAACCCGGACGGCGAGCCCTACAGGTACGACGATCTCGGCCGCGGCGACGGCGGCGATAAAGGATTGAGCGAAGGACAGGATGATGGATGACCGCGCACGCGACGAGGAGCTCGAAGCCGAGGTCCGCGACGAATTCACGCAGCACCAGGCCGGTGGCGGCGGACGCGAGGTCGGCGGCGAGCCCGAGCAGAGCGACCTTGCGGCACCCGGCGGCTCGTCCGGCAGCGGCGGCTATCGGCGGGCCGAGGACGTCGCCCACCGGGTGCCGCCCGAAGATTCCGCGAGAGCCCCCTACCAGTCCCGCGGCGAACGTCTCGACGAGCTTGCCAATGGCGGCCGCGGCCCCGATTCGGTGAGCCTGGACCGAGCCCGCGACGGCGTGCGCGGCGATGCCGAGGAAGGCCCTGACGAAGGGCGCCCGCCCGCCTGAGGGAACTGTTGGCGCCTCCGCTCGTCTGTTACGCGACGGTTACGAAATGTGGAGGACCAAATGGCGAAGAAAGCATCGTCGGGGCGCCGCACGTCCGGTGCCGGCGGCGGCACTGGCGGCGGCAAGAGCGCCGGAACCACCGACTCGATGATTCCCGACGCGCTGCGCGACGCGGGCCGCAAGGCCGCCGAGCTGGCGCAGAACCCGATGGCCCGGAGCCTGCTCGCGGCCGGCCTGGTAACGGCTGCCGCGGCGCTCGCCGCGAACAAGAATGTCCGCGACAGCGCCAAGCGCGGCGCCAAGGAGGCGACCGACGCAGCGACGGCCGCGGCCGAGGTCGCAGCCGACACCGCCAACAAGATCGGCGCCGCGATGATCAATGCCGCCACCGAGGCGGTCCAGCGGATGATGGCGCTGGGCGGACTGGGCGGCGGCGGCAGCGATTCGGCGGCGGCCGCGACCAGCGCGGGCGGCGGCGGCAATGCCGGCGCATCGGGCTCGACCGGCTCGTCCCGCAAGCGCAGCACCGCGACCAAGGCCAAGAGCGGCGCCAGCCGCGCCAAGTCCGGCGCCGGCACCTCCGCCTCGACCGGCTCGACCGCCAAGCCGCGCACGTCGCGGGCAAAGGCGTCGACCGGCGGCGCCACCAAGGCGAAGCGCGCGACCACCACCCGGCGCAAGCCGAGCAGCGGCTCGTCGCCCTCGGGCGGTGGAACTACCGGCGCCTGAGCGCATCGCGATTGCCGAAAAAACAAAGGGCGCCCGGGTCGGGGCGCCCTTCTCTTATCTAGCGACTGCGTCTTAGCGGCAGCGGCGGACGCTTCGGCTGCGCTGGACCTCGCGGCCGATCAG
>JAEWCW010000013.1 GCA_023390415.1 Pseudomonadota bacterium
ATCATGTCCTTGGCGCGGCCGACGATGTAGAGATAGCCGTCCGAGAGGTAGCCCATGTCGCCGGTGTCGAGCCAGCCGTCGGCATCGAGGCAGGCCGCGGTCGCCGCCTCGTCGCGGAAATAGCCGACCATGACCGACGGGCCGCGGCAGAGCACTTTGCCGATCTCACGCTCGCCCAGGGTCTCGCCGGAATCGCCGCGGATCGCGACCTCCATGCCGAGCGCGGGCTAGCCGCAATTGACGATGGCGCGGAAACGCTGCGGCCGGTCGCGCTCGCCGGGATTGCCGCCGGCGAGAAGGGTCTCCTCGACCAATTCCACGACGATGCCCTCGCCCGGGGGCATGATCGTCACCGCGAGCGTGGCCTCGGCGAGGCCGTAGGACGGGCAGAAGGCGCGGGCGTCGTAGCCGGCCGGCGCGAAGGCATCGACGAAGGCCTGCATCACGTCCGGGCGGATCATGTCGGCGCCGTTGCCGGCGAGCCGCCAGCGGCTGAGGTCGAAGCGCTCGGCGACGTTGGTCTGGCTCGACACGCGGCGCGCGCAGATATCGTAGCCGAAGGTCGGCGCGTAGCTGATCGAGGTGCCCGCGTTGCGGCTGATCAGGTCCAGCCAGGCGAGCGGGCGGCGGGCGAAATCCTCGGTCTTGAGATAATCTGTGGAAACCTGGTTCGCGACCGGCGAGAGCAGGCAGCCGACCAGGCCCATGTCGTGATACCAAGGCAGCCAGGAGATGCAGCGGTCGCTCTCGACCACCTTCATGCCGATCGAGTGGGCGGCGAGGTTCGACATCAGGGCGCGGTGGGTGATCGCCACCCCGTGCGGGAAGCGCGTGGAGCCCGAGCTGTACTGGAGATAGGCGATGTCGTCCGGCCCGGCAGCGGCGCGCGGCGCCTCGCCAAGCGGAATCGCGGGCGCGCCGCGCTCGGCGAACTCCTCCCAGGCGATGCCCTCGACCCCGATCGCCTCGGCCGCGGCGCCGGCCATTGCCGAAAGCTCGGCCGGGAAGAAGAGGACCTTGGGGTCGGAGCTCTCGAGCTGGACCCTCAATTGATCGATATAGGCGTCGCGGCCACCGAACGAGGTCGGCAGCGGCAGCGGCACCGGCCAGGCGCCGGCATAGATTGCGCCGAAGAAGAGGGCTGCGAATTCAGGCCCGGTCTCGGCGGTGAGCGCGACTCGGTCCTCGGGGCGGATGCCGTGGGCAATCAGGCGCGCGGCAGCCGCAAGCGCGTCGGCGCGAAGCTCGGCGAAGGGATAGGCGCGCACCAGGGTCCCGCGCGGATCGTGGAAATTGAGCCCACGCTGGCCCTGCGCAGCATAATCCAGCGCCTCTCCGAGAGTCTCGAAGTCGGCGAAGCGGCGGGGGAGGCGGTCTTCGGTGGGAGTCGGCTGCAGCGTTCCGGTCGCGGCCAGTCGTTCAGACACCAATCTATTCCTTCGATCTTGCGCCGGCTACTCGATGCGCGGTTACACGCCTCCGGCATGCTCCTGAGTGGAGCCGAGACGCGTTCATTTTCCGGCTCGACTGTGGCACAATCATGGCGCGTGCGACATGAACGGTCCCGGAAGCCCCGTCCGCCTCTCGACGGCGAGGGCTTGGAGAGGCTCGCCCTCTTCTATGCAGGGCGTTACGCGACCACGCGAGCCAAGCTCTCCGCCTATCTCGCGCGCAAGCTGGCCGAGCGCGGCTGGGTGGGCGAGGGAAGAATGGACGAGGCGGTGGAAAAGCTGGTCGGGCGGATGGCCGATGCCGGCTATGTGAACGACCGGCTGTTCGCCGAGAGCAAGGCAGCCTCGCTCGGCCGGCGCGGCTACGGCGCCCGGCGGGTGCGCGAAGCACTAAGCGCGGCCGGGATCGACGAGGCCGACCAGGCTGAGGCGAGGGAATCGGCCGAGGAGAACGCCTGGGCTGCCGCGCTCCGCTTCGCCGAACGCAAGCGGCTCGGGCCGTTCGCCGCCCAGGTGCCCGACCGGGCCGCGCGGGAGAAGGCGATCGCCGCATTCCTGCGCGCCGGCCACCCGTCCGCAATCGCCCGCCGCCTCGCCTCCGCCGCCCCCGGCGCAGTCCCCGATCCGGACGCGTAGAAAAAAACCAGCACACACAGTTCACAAAAGCGCGTATCATGGTAATTCTACGGTATCGTGATGGTGGACGAGTTGTTGATGAAAGCGCGCCCCGAAATGGCTGTCGAGAGCTCCGACACGGGGGCCGAGGAGGCGCGCGCGCCCGACGAAGGCCTGCTCCAGGTCCGCGGGACCATGAAGTGGTTCGACGCGACGCGGGGCTTCGGCTTCCTGGTCAGCGACGATGTCGAGGGCGACGTCCTGGTCCATTTCAGCGTGCTCAAGGAGCATGACCGCCGAAGCCTCCCCGAGGGCGCCGTCGTCGAATGCCTGGTCGCCCAGCAGGAGCGGGGGCTGCAGGCGAAGAAGGTGCTGTCGATCGACCTCAGCCATGCCGTGGTTCCGGATTTCTCGCGCACGCCGGTGGGCGGCGGAGGGGAGCGGGTCGATCCGGCGAGCCTGATGGACGAGGCAGGGGGCTTCGAGCCGGTCCGCGTGAAATGGTTCAATCGCCTGAAGGGCTATGGCTTCCTCGTCCGTACCGACGGGGACACCCAGGACATCTTCGTCCACATGGAGACGGTGCGCCGCGGCGGCCTCTCCGACCTTGCGCCGGATCAGTCGCTGCAGGCCCGAATCGCCGAGGGGCGAAAGGGGCCGCTCGCCGTCGAGATCGCGCCGGACTGAGCCGGGCCTCGCCTGCGGCCTTGCGCGCGGGCGGGAAACGGGGCTAGGCGTCTCGCCGCCATGGGCATGTTCAAGAATCTCTTCACCTGGTGGGAAGGCGCGAGCCTCGGCACCGTGCTTTCGACACGCCGGTTCGGCGTGAAGGTCGGCGCCGACGAATATGGCAACGTCTATTATCGCTCAAAGAAGGGCGATCGGCGCTGGGTGATCTACAACGGCTCCAACGACGCCAGCCGGATTCCGCCGGACTGGTATAGCTGGATACACAAGCAGATCGACGGCCCGCCCGACGAAGCGCTTCCGCCACCCCCGAAATTCCTGAAGCCGGCGACTCCGAACCTCACCGGCACGCCGCTCGCTTATCGTCCGTCGGGCGCGCTCGAGCGCGGCGCCCAGCGCGCCGCCGCAAGCGGCGACTACGAAGCCTGGACGCCCGAATAAACGTGCCGCGCGGGACGATCCTCGCGCTGCCCGTCGCGCTGGCGCTGACCGCCTGCGGCTCCGGCGGCGCGCCCGAACGGGAAGCCGGCAACGAGGGCGAGCCCGAGATCATCACGATCAACCAGACCGTGACCGAGGTTCCGGCCGGAACCACGCCGATGGGCGAACGGGTCGCGGTGCTTGGCCTGCTCAACAAGCGCAACCTCCAGGAGCGCGACCTCACCCTGCGCCCGGGCCAGGCGGTGCGCATCGGGGACGTCGTCGTCCGGCTGCTTGCCTGCGAGACGACCGCGCCGTGGGAGGAGCAGAGGCTGACCGGGGCTTTCGTCCAGCTCGACGTCCGCAACCCCCAGGGGCAGTTCCAGCGCGTTTTCTCGGGCTGGCTCTACAAGGAGAGCCCGTCGCTCAACGTCGTCGAGCATCCGGTTTACGACGTCTGGACCAAGAGCTGCGCGATGACGCACCCGGAGGCGGGGGAATCGACCGTCCGCGCCGGATCGGCATCGAGCAACCGATCGAGCGCAGCGAACTCGCCGGCCCCGTCCGCCGGGCGGCCGGCGGAGCCGAGGCCCGAGGCGCCGAGCCCAGCCGAGTCGGGGCCCAGCGCTTCGGACAACAGCACCAGATAGTCGCTCTGATCGATCTCGATTGCGCCGAGCTTCCGAAGATGCTCGGTCATGAACTGGCAATCGAGCAGCTTGAACCCGCCCACCTTCAGTCGCGCGACCAACCACGCCAGCGCCACCTTCGACGCGTCGGTCGCGCTCGAGAACATGCTCTCGCCGAAAAAGGCGCCGCCGAGCCGCACGCCATAGAGGCCGCCGACCAGCGCGCCATCCTTCCAGCATTCGATGGAATGGGCGTGGCCGAGCGCGTGGAGTTCCTCGTAGCTCGCTTCGATCTCGCGGTTGATCCAGGTCTCCTCGCGGTCGGCGCAGCGGCGGACGACCTCGTCGAAGGCAGCGTCCCGCGTGACCGTGAAAACGCCCGAGCGGAGGGTCTTGCGGAGCGAGCGCGACAGCCGGAAGCCGTCAATCGGAAGGATCGCGCGGCGCTTGGGCTCGACCCAATAGACCTGGTTCGCATCGCGCGAATCGGCCATCGGGAAGACGCCGATCGCATAGCCGCGCAGCAGGAGCTCGGGATCGATCACGCGCCTCTCGATGCTTCGGAAGCGGGCGCCGGTCAATTCCCGGCTGGTCTCGGGATCACAGGATTTCGCGGACCTTGTCTTGCGGACGGCAGAGGCGGACGCCCTTCTCGGTCTCGACGAGGGGGCGCTCGATCAGGATCGGATCGTCGACCATCGCGTCGAGGATCGCCTCGTCGCTGACCGCGCCCTCCACCAGATCGAGATCCCGAGCCAGCGGTTCCTTGGCTCGGAGGCCTTCGCGCGGGCTGATCCCGGCGCGTGCGTAGAGGCGGCGGAGCTCGTCCTTGGACGGTGCAGCCTTCAGATATTCGACGATGGTGACGTCGACGCCCTCGGCCTCGAGGATCTCGAGCGTCTTGCGCGAGGTGCCGCACTTCGGATTGTGCCAGATGGTCGCCTTCATGTCCGCGATCCCTCTATTCCTCGCGCGCCAGCCACTCCTCCAACCATTTAATCGTGTAAGCGCCGTCCTGGAATTCGGGGTCCTGGACGAGGGCCTGGTGGAGGGGGATGGTGGTCTTCATGCCTTCGACGACGAATTCCTCGAGCGCGCGCTTGAGGCGCATGATGCAACGCTCGCGGGTGGTGCCGTAGACGATCAGCTTGGCGATCATGCTGTCGTAGTAGGGCGGCACCTTGTAGCCGGCGTAGAGGCCGGAATCGACGCGGACGTGCATGCCGCCCGGCGCGACGTAATTCTTCACCAGGCCGGGCGAGGGCGCGAAGGTCTTCGGGTCCTCGGCGTTGATCCGGCACTCGATCGCGTGGCCGCGGAGTTGGACCTGGTCCTGCGTGTAGGTGAGCGGCTCGCCGGCGGCGATCCGGATCTGCTCGCGGACGAGGTCGATTCCGGTGATCATCTCGGTCACCGGATGCTCGACCTGCAGCCTTGTGTTCATCTCGATGAAGTAGAATTCGCCATTCTCGTAGAGGAACTCGATCGTGCCGGCGCCGCGATAGCCCATGTCGGCCATCGCCTTGACGACGATCGCGCCCATCTTCTCGCGCTGCTCTTCGGAGATGACCGGAGAGGGAGCCTCTTCGAGCACCTTCTGGTGGCGGCGCTGGAGCGAGCAATCGCGCTCGCCCAAGTGGATGGCGTTGCCGTTGCCGTCGCCGAACACCTGGAATTCGATGTGGCGCGGATCACCGAGATACTTCTCGATATAGACGGTCTCGTCGCCGAAGGCGTTCTTCGCCTCCGAGCGCGCCTGCATCATCTGGCTCTCGAGCTCGTCCTCGCTTCGGACGACCTTCATGCCGCGGCCGCCGCCGCCCGAGGCCGCCTTGATGATCACCGGGAAGCCAACCTCGGCCGCGACCTTGCGCGCCTCCTCGATCCCCTCGACCGGACCGTCCGAGCCGGGGACGAGCGGGAGGCCGAGCGCGGCGGCGGTGCGCTTCGCCTCGACCTTGTCGCCCATCGTGCGGATATGCTCGGGCTTGGGGCCGATCCAGACGATGTTGTGGAGCTCGACGATCTCGGCGAACTGGGCGTTCTCGGAGAGGAAGCCGTAGCCAGGATGGATGGCGTCGGCGTGTGAGAGCTCAGCCGCCGAGATGATGTTGGGGATGTTGAGATAGGATTGGGCGGCCGCCGGCGGCCCGATGCAGATCGCCTCGTCGGCGAGGCGGACGTGCATGGCGTCGGCATCGGCGGTCGAATGGACCGCGACCGTCTTGATCCCCATTTCGTGGCAGGCGCGGTGGATCCTGAGCGCGATCTCGCCGCGATTGGCGATCAGGACCTTCTTGATCTCCCTCATCCGGCGATCAATCCACGATCATCAGGGGCTGGTCGTACTCGACCGGCTGGCCGTCCTGGACGAGGACCTCGCGGACGGTTCCGGAGCGCGGCGCCGCGATCGGGTTCATCACCTTCATCGCCTCGATGATGAGCAGGGTCTCGCCCTCCTTCACCTGCTGGCCTGCGGCGGCGAAGGGCTTCGCGCCCGGTTCCCCGGCGAGATAGGCGGTGCCGACCATCGGCGACTTGACTGCGCCGGGATGGTCAGCGGGGGCTGCGGCCGGTGCAGGCGCGGCCGGCGCGGCGGCCGCAGGGGCGGGCGCTGGCGCGGCTGCGGCCGGGGCTGGCGCATAGGCCTGGGCGGCGACCGTCACCTGGCGCTTCACGGAAATCTTGCGGTCCCCGTCCTCGACCTCGATCTCGGTGAGGTCGTTCTCGCTCAGCATTTGGGCGAGCTGGCGCACAAGGTCCGTATCGACCCGCATGCCGCGCTCGGCTTCGTCGTTCTTGTCGCTCATATTCTCATTCCCCGTTTCGCGGGGCTCCTAGTCAGAGACGGGCGGCCGCGTCCAGAGCAAGCTCGTAGCCGAGCGCGCCGAAACCCGCGATTGTTCCCGCCGCGGCTGCGGCTATCAGGCTCCGGCGGCGAAAGGATTCACGTGCCGCAGGGTTGGAAAGATGGACCTCGATGACGGGCACCGAGACGGCCTTGATCGCGTCGTGAAGGGCGACGGACGTGTGCGTGAAGCCGCCCGCATTGAGCAAAACCGCCTTGGCGCCGACGGCGTTCGCCTCGTGCAGCCAGTCGATCAGATGGCCCTCGTGATTCGACTGGCGCATGTCGATCGTCACGCCGAGCGCACGGGCGCGGTCGTCGAGCCGGTCGGCAATGTCGTCGAGCGTGTCGGACCCATAGACTTCCGGCTCGCGCGTGCCGAGCAGGTTGAGGTTGGGGCCGTTCAAGACGAAGATCTGTGGCGAAGCCATGGCGAGCGCCTATATGTCGGGCGACGCCCAAACCCAAGCCCCGCGGAGTAGAGTGACGTGACACCCGAGACCCTGTCGATCCGAGTGAATGGCGCGCATCGGCGCGTGCCGGCGGGGATCAGCGTCGCCGATCTGGCGCAGGAGCTCGGGCTGGAACCGACCCGGGTCGCGGTCGAGCGCAATCTCGAGATCGTGCCGCGGTCGACGCTTGCCGAGGTCCGGGTCGAGGACGGCGACGATTTCGAGATCGTGACCTTCGTCGGCGGCGGCTGATTCGACGGCTCGCTTCGCGCCGGCATCGCGGCTAAACGGCCGGCCATGATCAGCGAACAGAGCGCAGCCGACAGCTGGACCGTCGCGGGCCGGACCTTCTCCTCCCGCCTCATCGTCGGGACCGGCAAGTATAAGAGCTTCGAGCAGAATGCGGCTGCGGTCGAGGCGTCGGGCGCGGAGATCGTCACCGTCGCGGTGCGGCGGGTGAACATCGCCGATCCCAAGCAGCCGATGCTGACCGATTATATCGACCCGAAGCGCTACACCTATCTGCCGAATACGGCGGGCTGCTTCACCGCCGAGGACGCGATCCGGACCCTTCGCCTCGCGCGTGAGGCGGGCGGCTGGGATCTAGTGAAGCTCGAGGTGCTGGGCGAGGCCAAGACGCTTTATCCGGATATGCGCGAGACGCTGAAGGCGACCGAGACGCTGGTCGCCGAGGGGTTCAAGCCGATGGTCTATTGCGTCGACGATCCCATCGCTGCGAAGCAGCTCGAGGAGGCCGGGGCGGTCGCGATCATGCCGCTGGGCGCGCCGATCGGGTCGGGCCTCGGGATTCAGAACCGAGTGACGATCCGGCTGATCGTCGAGGGCGCCACGGTTCCGGTGCTGGTGGATGCCGGGGTCGGCACCGCCTCCGACGCGGCGGTGGCGATGGAGCTGGGCTGCGACGGCGTGCTGATGAACACCGCCATCGCGGAGGCCAAGGATCCGATCATGATGGCGCGGGCGATGAAGGCGGCGGTCGAGGCCGGCCGCCTCGCCTATCGCGCCGGCCGCATGGGCCAGCGCCGCTACGCCGATCCGTCGAGCCCGCTCGCGGGCTTGATCTGAGGGGCGGACGAGCCGGCACAACGTCCCGTGCGGCTCGTCCCACGCCTCGCCGCATCGGGCGGAACCGGACAAGGTTCTTGTTCTTCTACAAGGCATTGGCGAGCGCGGGCATGGTGCCGCAGCGCCGCCGCCTGATGGAGGACATGATGGGCGAGTATGACAAGAATCAGGGCCAGCAGAATCAGGGCCAGCCCGAGCAGAACCAGAACGACAAGTCGGCTTTCGGCCAATTCGACGGCGAGAAGGGCCAGCACCAGCAGGATGAGAAGGGCCAGGGCCAGCAGTTCGAGAAGGGCCAGCAGCAGGATTGGCAGAAGGGCCAGAACCAGAGCGAGATGGCCGGCGCCGGCGCGCAGGGCATGAGCCAGCAGTCCCAGGGCCAGCAGTCGCAGGGCGGCCAGTGGGGCGAGATGGGCCAGGGCGGCCAGGGCCAGTCCGGCTCTATGGGCCAGGATCGCGGCCAGAGCTGGAGCGAAGGCCAGCAGGGCAGCGACCGCGAGCGCGGCCAGGCGGATCAGGAATATGACCGCGAACGCTCGGACAAATCGTCCGACCGCTAAGCGGCAGCCATGAGCAGGAGGCCGCGGCCGGGCATAAGCCTGCCGCGGCCTCTTCTTTTTCAGGAACGGCGCGGCACGCTGCTGGTTGTCGGGTGAGGAGGCGGACATGGCCGACTTCACCACCGCCCGGGAGACGATGATCGCGCGGCAGATCGCCGCCCGGGGGATCGAAGATACCCGAATTCTCGACGCGTTCCGAAAGGTGCCGCGCGAAATCTTCGTCGACGAGGGCGAGCAGCAGTCCGCCTATGAGGATTCGCCGCTGCCGATCGCAGCGGGGCAAACCATCTCGCAGCCCTATATCGTCGCGGTGATGATCGAGGCGGCGGGAATCGGGCCGGAGTCCAAGGTGCTCGAGATCGGCGCTGGTTCGGGCTACGCCGCCGCCTTGATCGGCCAGATCGCACGCGAGGTCCACGCGATCGAGCGCCATTCCAAGCTGGCGCGTCAGGCGGCGGAGCGGATCCGCGCGCTCGGCTATTCGAACGTCACAATCTATGAGGGCGACGGCACGGCCGGGCTGCTCTCCAAGTCGCCGTTCGATGCGATCATCGTCTCGGCGAGCGCGAGCCATGTGCCCGAAGATTTGCTGATGCAGCTTCGGATCGGGGGCCGGATGGTCATTCCGGTCGGGTCGACCGACGAGCCCCAGCAACTCCTCTGCATCACCCGCACAGGCGAGGAGGCGTTCGAGCAGGAGGAGCTGGGCGCGGTCCGCTTCGTGCCGCTGATCGGCTCGGCACCGGCCGAGGCGCGGGGCGCGGCCGATCTGGTCGCGGCCTCAGCCGAGCGCCTGCCTGACACCGATGACCCCGCCTTCGCCGAGGCGTTCGACCGCTTCGCGGACGCGCGCGTGATCCTGCTCGGCGAGGCGAGCCACGGGACGAGCGAATTCTATCGCGCCCGGGCCGCGATCACGCGTCGGCTGATCGAGCGCCACGGCTTCAACGTGGTCGCGGTGGAGGCCGACTGGCCCGACGCCGCCTCGATCGACCGCTACGTTCGTCATCGCCCGGGGAGGAAAGGCGAGGAGCGTGCGTTCACCCGCTTTCCGACCTGGATGTGGCGCAACCGCGAAGTCGACGATTTCGTGCGCTGGCTGCGGGGCCATAATCGCGCGGCCGGGGACGACCGGATGGCGGGCTTCTACGGGCTCGATCTCTACAATCTCGGCTCGGCGATGCGGGCGGTGATCGACTGGCTGGACGAGGAGGATCCCGCGGCCGCCGCGGTAGCCCGCGAGCGCTATGGATGCCTGATGCCGTGGACCCGCGAGCCGCAGGCCTATGGCCTAATGGCGCTCCAGGAAGGCTATGGCCGCTGCGAGGAGGGCGCGGTCCACATGCTTCGCGAACTCCTCCAGAAACGGATGGAGGTCGCCGACGAGGATCGCGACGAATGGCTGGACGCAGCCGCCAACGCCCGGCTGGTGAAGAATGCGGAGGGCTATTACCGCGCCATGTATCGCGGCGCGGCCGAAAGCTGGAACCTGCGCGACACCCATATGTACGAGACGCTCTGCCAGATTCTGGAGGCGCGCGGGGCCCGCTCCAAGGCGGTGGTCTGGGCGCATAACAGCCATATCGGCAACGCCGCCTTCACCGAAATGGGCCAGGTGCGCGAGGAGCTGAACATCGGCCAGCTGGTCAAGGAGAGGTTCGGCGAGGCGGCGCGGCTGATCGGCTTCGGGACTCATAGGGGCACGGTCGCGGCCGCGACCGACTGGGACGGCGACATGGAGGTGAAAGAGGTGCGCCCGTCGTTGCCCGAGAGCATCGAGCGGATCTGCCACGACACGAAGATCCCGCGCTTCCTGCTCGATCTGCGGGCAGGCGCGAACGAGCCGGCGCGCAAGGCGCTCGCCGACCCCCGGCTCGAGCGCTTCATCGGCGTCATCTACCGGCCGGAGACCGAGCGCTGGAGCCATTATTCGGAGGCCGAGCTGCCGAACCAGTATGACGCCTGGGTCTGGTTCGACGAGACGAAGGCGGTGACCCCGCTGCCCGGCGAAACTCAGCCGGGCGAGGACGAGACCTGGCCCTTCGGGCTTTAGCGCTGCGTCTCGCGATCTGCTAAAGTGGCGGTCCGGATTCGTGTCGGGAGGGGAAAATGGCCGAGAAGAAGCGCGCGTTGACGGAAGGCGAGAGGGCGCTCGTCATCGGCACGTTCCCCGATGAGCTCAAGACGATTCTGGGGCATGTCAGGCTCAGCGACGGCGCGGGAAAGAACCCGATCCCCGCCATTGCTTTCATGAGCGAGGCGAACGACGCGCTGACCTTCGGCCGGACCATCTATTTCGGCAAACATTATGCCGAGGACTTTGCGGCCGGTGGCGACCTCGGCAAGGGGCTGCTGCTCCATGAGATGACCCATGTCTGGCAATATGCCCGGCTGGGAATCCCGAAGTTCCTCGCCCGCTACGCCCGGGAGGTGCTGTCGGTCCGGTTCAAGCCCCGGAAGATGTACGAGTACAAGTCCCGCGCCCCGTTCGGCGCGGCCCGGCTCGAGGCGCAGGCGCAGATGGTCCAGGACTATTTCCTCGCGCGTGCGGCAGGTGCGACGGCGAAGTTGGGCGACCTCGCCGAGAGCCTGGCCGGGAGCAGGATGTTCGGCCTGTGATCCGAGCCCCGGGTGAGGCGCCGTATTGACATGCGTGTCAGCGCTTGACGTGACGTTTACGTAAACTAGACGTGCCCGAGCGTCCCCGAGGGAGAGAATGATGAACAAGAGCGAATTCGCCGCCGCCGCCAACGAAAAGCAGGCCTGGGTGCCGGGCAAGCGCATCAAGATCGATTACGGTGCCGAGGGCGTGGTCCTGCTCGACGGGGTCGAGAATCGCGCGAGCGAGGAAGACGGCGCTGCCGACACCACGATCAAGGTGTCCTGGGAGGATTGGCAGGCTCTCGCCGACGGCCGTCTCGACGGCATGACCGCGTTCATGATGGGCAAGTTGAAGGTCGAGGGCGACATGTCCAACGCCATGCAGCTCCAGGGCGTGCTCTCCAAGCTGCGCGGCTGAACGCCCGGAACGCGAACGCCCCGGCAATCGCTTGCCGGGGCGTCGATCCGCTAAACGTGGGAAGCGCGCGGCCGCTTAGCGCGGGCCCTTCGGGCCCCGGTTCCAGCCGAGAAGCTGCGGGTTGTGTGCGCCAGAATTCCCCGGGGGCGGGCCGGACTCCGCGCCGTTGCCGTAGCCGTTGTTGTTCTTGCTCTTCGCGGGCGGGCAGGTGCAGCTGCAGCTGCCGCCTGCACCGGTGACGAATTCGAGCTCGGTTTTCAGAAGTTCGCGCATCTCAATCTCCCGATGACCGGCGTGGCTGCCGGTCGTCCTGCTGCCTGACTCGTCCGCCGCCCTCTCACAAGCGGTCGAATCTGGCCGTCCCGCGGGTAGACAGTCGCATGTCCTTCCCTACGGGCGCGGGGCGCGAAGTTGAAAGGGGGTTCAGGTTCTCTTGACCCACCGCTGCGGGGGCGCTTATCGCCCTCGGCGACAGGAGCGGACGATCCATGAAGAAAATCTACCCCGATGCAGCCGCCGCCCTCGACGGGCTGCTGTTCGACGGCAT